>NZ_LGIT01000003.1:0-300000 GCF_001187865.1 Klebsiella sp. RIT-PI-d | reverse complement strand
ATCAAGCTGCGGCCAGAAGAGCTGCAAAAAGTGGTCGGCGAGCGCGGGCGTCGTGGTTCGTTGATGCGCGGTTTGCAGAAAATTGACCGTGTGGAAATCGACTCTCCGCACCGGGCAAGCGCTGGCGATAGCGAAGAGTAACTCTGCATTTCCCCTTCCGCTAACGGAAGGGGATGCAGCTAAAAAAAGCTGTAAAGTCGTTGTTAAATCACGCGTTGCGATTAACAATACCCCTTCCGGGGATCCGCAATTCACCACACGCTGTTTCGCATAATGGTAACGTAAAATTCTAAGCGAAACGGGTGTCAGAGGTAGCTATGCTTGCAATTTTTCGTTTAATTATTGTGGTCATCTACAGCATCCTGGTATGCGTATTTGGCTGTATTTACTGTCTGTTCAGTCCTCGTAATCCGAAACACGTTTCCACTTTTGGTCGCTTGTTCGGACGTCTTGCACCGCTATTTGGCCTGAAAGTCGAGCTTCGCCGTCCGGCAGATGCGGCAAGCTATGGCAATGCAATTTATATTGCTAACCACCAGAACAACTATGACATGGTCACGGCATCCAGCATTGTTCAGCCACCGACTGTCACCGTGGGTAAAAAAAGTCTTATCTGGGTTCCGTTCTTTGGCCTGCTTTACTGGCTGACCGGCAACCTGCTGATTGACCGTGATAACCGCTCTCGCGCCCACAGCACCATCGCTGCGTTGGTAGATCAGTTCAAAAAGCGTCGTATCTCTATCTGGATGTTCCCGGAAGGTACCCGCAGCCGGGGGCGCGGACTGCTTCCCTTCAAGACGGGCGCGTTCCATGCGGCCATTGCCGCGGGTGTGCCGGTGATCCCGGTTTGCGTATCCACGACGTCGAATAAAATCAAACTCAATCGACTGAATAACGGGTGGGCGATCGTTGAAATGCTGCCGCCGATTGATACCAGCGGCTGGGGAAAAGATCAGGTACGCGAGCTGGCCGCTCACTGCCGTGAAATTATGGCGACCAAAATTGAAGAGCTGGATCGGGAAGTGGCAGAGCGCGAAGCCGCACAGAAGCAGTAATCCGTTTTGCCAGCCGGATAACGGCCCTTTTTTCTTATTTTTTGTTTTTATGGAGCATATATGTCACTCAGTCGGCGTCAGTTTGTTCAGGCATCAGGGTTGGCGCTGTGCGCCGGTGCGGTGCCGCTGAGGGCAAACGCTGCCGGACAGCAACAGGCACTGCCGGTGCCGCCGTTGCTGGAGTCCCGTCGCGGACAGCCGATCTTTTTGACGCTCCAGCGTTCACACTGGTCTTTCACTCCGGGGACCCGGGCTGCGGTCTGGGGGATTAACGGACGTTATCTTGGGCCCACTATTCGCGTCTGGCGCGGTGATGACGTTAAGCTCATTTACAGCAATCGCATGACTGAGAATGTCGCGATGACGATTGGCGGTTTGCAGGTGCCGGGACCGCTCATCGGCGGCGCGGCGCGCATGATGTCGCCGAATGCGGACTGGGCACCGGGTTTGCCGATTCGTCAGAGCGCGGCGACGCTGTGGTATCACGCCAACACGCCGAACCGGATGGCTGAGCAGGTGTATCAGGGGCTGGCCGGAATGTGGCTGGTGGAAGATGAAATCAGCAAGTCGCTGCCGATCCCGAGCCACTACGGCGTGGACGATTTCCCTGTCATCATTCAGGATAAACGCCTGGATAACTTCGGTTCTCTGGAGTACAGCGAGCCGGGCAGCGGTGGGTTTGTCGGTGACACTCTGGTGGTTAACGGGGCGCAAAGCCCGTACGTTGAAGTTTCACGCGGCTGGGTGCGCCTGCGTTTATTAAACGCGTCAAACGCCCGCCGCTATCAGCTGCAAATGAGCGATGGGCGCGCCATCCACGTTATCTCTGGTGACCAGGGTTTCTTACCCGCTCCGGTGTCGCTTAAACAGCTTTCGCTGGCGCCTGGCGAGCGTCGGGAGATCCTGGTCGATATGACCAATGGCGATGAAGTCTCGATCACCTGCGGCGAGGCCGCCGGCATTATGGATCGTATTCGCGGCTTCTTTGAACCGTCGAGTATTCTGATTTCGACCCTGGTGCTGACCCTACGCCCGACCGGGCTACTGCCGCTGGTCACCGACAGCCTGCCGCAGCGCCTGCTGTCGGCAGAACTTATCAACGGTGCGGCGGTGCGCAGTCGTGATATCAGCCTTGGTGACGATCCGGGTATTAACGGTCAACTTTGGGACCCGCAGCGAATGGATATCACGGCTCAGCAGGGAACCTGGGAGCGCTGGACGGTTCGCGCGGATGCGCCGCAGTCGTTCCATATTGAAGGCGTGATGTTTCAGATCCGCAACGTCAACGGGGCGATGCCGTTCCCGGAAGACCGGGGCTGGAAAGATACCGTCTGGGTCGATGGTCAGGTCGAGCTGCTGGTCTATTTTGCACAGCCTTCATGGGCACACTTCCCGTTCCAGTTCGCCAGTCAGACCCTGGAAATGGCCGATCGGGGATCGATGGGCCAGCTGCTGGTAAATCCGGCCCCCTGACAGTTTGCCGGCGCCTGTTTGTACAGGCGCTCACGCCGCATCCCGCAAGCCATAGCAAAAATGTCCCTTCATTTATCGGTGATATTCGGCGTATAATCCACGCCCTTTGATTATTTTTTCCCCGGAAGCATTATGAGCGCTATCTCCCTGATCCAGCCGGATCGTGACCTTTTCTCGTGGCCGCAATACTGGGCGGCCTGCTTTGGCCCGGCGCCATTTTTGCCAATGTCACGTGAAGAGATGGATCAACTTGGCTGGGATAGCTGCGATATTATTCTGGTCACCGGCGACGCCTATGTCGATCATCCAAGCTTTGGCATGGCAATATGTGGACGTATGCTCGAAGCCCAGGGTTTTCGGGTCGGGATCATCGCCCAGCCGGACTGGAACAGCAAAGATGATTTCATGCGCCTCGGCAAGCCGAATATCTTTTTTGGCGTGACGGCAGGGAATATGGACTCAATGATCAACCGCTATACGGCGGATCGTAAGCTGCGTCATGATGATGCCTACACGCCGGATAACGTAGCAGGCAAGCGCCCGGATCGCGCTACCCTGGCTTATACCCAACGCTGCAAGGAGGCATGGAAAGATGTGCCGGTGATCCTCGGCGGTATCGAAGCCAGCCTGCGCCGCACCGCGCATTACGACTACTGGTCAGATACCGTACGTCGTTCGGTGCTGGTGGATTCCAAAGCCGATATGCTGATGTTTGGTAACGGCGAGCGTCCGTTGGTGGAAGTGGCGCACCGCCTGGCAATGGGCGAACCGATTAGCCAGATCCGCGATGTGCGTAATACCGCGATTATTGTTAAAGAAGCGCTGCCGGGCTGGAGCGGCGTAGATTCCACGCGCCTCGACACGCCGGGTAAAATTGACCCTATCCCGCATCCGTACGGCGACGATCTGCCGTGTGCGGATAACAAGCCGGTTGCGCCGAAAAAGCAGCAAGCAAAAACCGTCACCGTACAGCCGCCGCGCCCGAAGCCGTGGGAAAAAACCTATGTGCTATTGCCTTCGTTTGAAAAGGTGAAGAGTGACAAAGTACTGTATGCACATGCCTCGCGTATTCTGCACCATGAAACTAACCCCGGCTGCGCGCGCGCATTGATGCAAAAACATGGCGATCGCTACCTGTGGATCAACCCCCCGGCTATTCCGCTCTCCACGGAAGAGATGGATAGCGTGTTTGCCCTGCCTTACCAGCGCGTACCGCATCCCGCATACGGTAACAGCCGCATTCCAGCCTATGAGATGATCCGCTTTTCGATCAACATTATGCGTGGCTGTTTTGGCGGCTGCTCCTTCTGCTCTATTACCGAGCATGAAGGGCGTATTATTCAGAGCCGATCACAAGACTCGATCATCAATGAAATCGAGGCCATTCGTGACTCGGTGCCGGGCTTTACCGGCGTGATCTCCGATCTGGGTGGGCCAACGGCTAACATGTATATGCTGCGCTGTACGTCGCCACGTGCCGAGCAAACCTGCCGCCGCCTGTCGTGTGTCTATCCTGAGATCTGCCCGCATATGGACACCAATCATCAGCCGACCATCGATCTGTATCGTCGCGCGCGCGATCTCAAAGGCGTGAAGAAGATCCTCATCGCCTCTGGCGTGCGTTACGATCTGGCCGTTGCCGATCCGCGCTACATTAAGGAACTGGCCACGCACCACGTTGGCGGCTATCTGAAGATCGCCCCGGAACATACCGAAGCGGGTCCGCTGTCGAAAATGTTGAAGCCGGGTATGGGCAGCTACGATCGCTTTAAAGAGCTGTTTGATCTGTACTCTAAACAGGCCGGGAAAGAGCAGTACCTGATCCCGTATTTCATTTCCGCGCATCCGGGCACGGAGGATGAGGATATGGTGAATCTCGCCCTGTGGCTGAAGCGCCATCGTTTCCGTCTCGATCAGGTGCAGAACTTTTATCCATCGCCGCTGGCGAACTCAACCACCATGTATTACACCGGCAAGAACCCGCTGGGTAAAATCGATTACAAAAGTGAAGATGTGGTGGTGCCAAAAGGAGATAAGCAGCGTCGTTTACATAAAGCACTGCTGCGCTATCACGATCCGGCCAACTGGCCGCTGATCCGTCAGGCGCTGGAAACCATGGGCAAGAAGCATTTAATTGGCGGTCGGCGTGAATGCCTGGTGCCTGCGCCAACCCTGGATGAGATGCGTGAAGCGCGACGGCAGAATCGCAACACGCGTCCGGCGCTGACAAAACATACGCCGGTAGCCCATCAGCGGCAGGGGCTGGCCGCGAGCAAAAAGCGGGTGAAATCAACGGGTCGTTAATACTTGCCGTGGAAAAGGTCACTAAAATGAAGAAATCTTTTGCCCCGGCAATCGTGTTAATAGCGTTATTGCAAAACGGGTGCGTCACCCATTATCAGAACCAGCCGCGAGTGGAAGGCAAGGTATTGGACAGCCACGGGCAACCGCTGGCAGGAGTTGGTATTACCCTTGAAAGCAATGCCGGGGCGTCCCGCATCGTCTCTGACCGCGCCGGACGTTTTTCTTTTCCCGCAAAGCACGAATGGGCGTTCTATTTACCGCTCGGACCGATGGACTGGATGCATCGTGCACAGTTGCGCATTCAGACCGCGACCCGGCAGTATGACTATTTTATCGCGGGGGGACTGGGCAATTCACATGTGATGGACGGCGCGGAATTTGGCGTGATATGCCAGCTGCCGGCGGCGACGCAGCTGCCGCCGCCGGAGGTGTGTCACGGTGTGGATATCCACACCGTAAAAGGCGATCAGCCGCCGAACTGATCCGGGTCAGGTCCCAGACGTTTGCCCTGATCCAGTTTTGCGATTTCGCCCAGTTCGTCTTTATCCAGACGGAAATCCCAGACGCCGAAGTTTTCAACAATGCGCGATGGCGTGACCGATTTCGGGATCACTACCAGGCCGTTATCCAGATGCCAGCGGATGACGATCTGCGCCGGCGTTTTGCCATATTTATCGGCAAGCTGACGAATGATTTTTTGATCGAACACGCCCTCGCCACCCTGGGCCAGCGGGCTCCAGGATTCAGTCTGGATCTTATGTGTAGCATTCCAGGCATGAAGCTGGCGCTGTTGCAGCAGCGGATGCAGTTCGATCTGGTTGATGACCGGGGTCACGCCCGTTTCATCGATCAGCCGTTGCAGATGGTTAATTTGAAAGTTGCAGACCCCGATGCTTTTTACCAGCCCCTGCTTTTGCAGGTCGATCATCCCTTCCCACGCCTCAACGTAGTGATCGATTGCCGGCACGGGCCAGTGCATTAAATAGAGATCGACATGATCGAGCTGGAGCTTATCAAGGCTTTCCTGTAACGCATCAGCAGGCCGTTTTTGGTCGTCATTCCACAGTTTGGTGGTAATAAAAAGATCGTCTCGCGGGATACCCGCACTCTGTAACGCTTTTCCCACACCGTCTTCATTTTTGTACGCTGCAGCAGTATCAATGGAGCGATAACCCACTTCCAGCGCTTTATGAATGGCCTGTACGACCTCGTCATTACCTGCTTTCCACACGCCAAGACCCAGTTGTGGCATGAGAGTGCCGTCCTGAAGTTTGATGATGGTTGGATGTGACATTGATTTCTCCTTATTGAAACTTGCCGGAGTACTCCCCGGCAAAGTTATGTGTATTAAGTCTGGACGAAAACGTCAAAAACGAAAGTCGGGAGATAAAATGGTTAGCGCGCCGCCTCGTAAATACGACGGCTGACGTCGAGGGTAATATCGCCATGTTCACCCAGCGCAGTCATACCGTGTTCTTCCAGTTTTGCCAGCAGGGCCGGAATAGAACTGCCGTCCAGACCATAGCCAGACAGATGAGTCGGTACGCCAAGCTGTTCAAAGAAATTCCGGGTGGCCGCAATAGCGGCATCAATACGCCGATCGTCGCTGCCTTCAGTAATATTCCAGACGCGTTCGGCGTATTGCAGCAGCTTAGCGCGTTTCGTGGCGCGTTGTTCATTCCACAGCGCAGGCAGAACCACCGCCAGCGTCTGCGCATGATCCAGTCCGTGCATTGCCGTCAGCTCATGACCCAGCATGTGCGTCGCCCAGTCCTGCGGCACGCCCGCACCAATCAAGCCGTTTAGCGCCTGGGTCGCGGCCCACATGACGTTGGCCCGAACATCATAGTTTTCCGGCTCCTGAAGCGCTTTCGGGCCATCTTCGACCAGCGTCAGCAAAATACCCTCGGCAAAGCGGTCCTGAATTTTTGCATTCACCGGATACGTTACATACTGCTCGACCGTATGAACAAACGCATCAACCACGCCGTTAGCCACCTGACGCGGTGGCAGGGTATAGGTGTAAACCGGATCGAGTACGGCGAAAACCGGCTGGACGAACGGCGAGTGGAAAGCCTGCTTGTCACCGGTGGTTTTACGCGAAATCACCGCGCCTTTATTCGACTCGGAGCCGGTTGCCGGTAAAGTCAGGACCGAGCCCATCGGAATGGCGCTGCGAATATCACTGCCGGAGGTTTGCAGGATATGCCATGGATCGATCCCGTCAGCATAATGCGCGGCGGCGGCAATAAATTTAGTGCCATCAAGTACAGATCCACCGCCGACGGCCAGCAGGAAAGTAATGTTCTCATCGCGAGCGATTTTTACCGCATTCATCAGCGTTTCATAAGACGGATTCGGCTCGATACCGCCGAACTCATGCACGTCCATACCCGCCAGGGCGGAGTAAACCTGATCCAGAACGCCGGTTTTTTTGACGCTGCCACCGCCATAAGTGATGAGAATTCGGGCATCGGCCGGGATTTGCTCGCGCAAACCGACGATGGCGTCTTTACCAAACAGAATGCGGGTAGGCGTATGGAGAGTAAAGTTATTCATTGTTCGTTCCCTCAAGTGGATAAAAAAATCAGGCTTTCATTGTGGTCCGGTGATGAATAGCTCTCAATGCATATTTCTGCCATTCTCTTGCCCATTTCTCTATAGCTCTGGAGAAAAGCATTAGATTCGCGCAAACTGGACCGGTGTTGTTATGCCCCGGAGATCGCGTTTTATGAACCGTCAGGAAACCTGTCAGCAGCTGACTGAAAAAATTAACCGGCTTAAAAATAACGAAAAATCGCTCAGCACTCTGCTGCCAGACGTGCGCCTGCTTTACGGGACGCAGCCCGGTGCCCGTACGCCTGTGATGTATCAGCCAGGGATTATCTTTCTCTTTTCCGGCCATAAAACGGGCTACATCAACGAACGCGTTTTTCGCTATGACGCGAATGAATATTTGTTGCTGACCGTTCCGCTGCCGTTTGAGTGTGAAACCTGGGCCACGCCGGAAATTCCGCTGGCAGGGCTCCGGCTCAATGTGGATGGCCTGCAATTGCAGGAGTTACTGATGGATATTGGTGAAGATGAGCATTTCCAGCCCGGTGAGTCGGCAAGCGGTATTAACTCATCCATTTTATCGGATGAGATCCTGTGCGCCGCAGAGCGCCTGCTTGACGTAATGGAACGCCCGCTGGACGCACGTATACTTGGCCGACAGATTATCCGGGAGATCCTGTACCATGTCCTGACCGGGCCACGCGGCGGAGCGCTGCTGGCGCTGGTCAGTCGGCAGACCCACTTTAGTTTGATCAGTAAAGTACTTAAGCGAATTGAAAGCCATTATACCGAGAGCCTGAGCGTGGATCAGCTTGCTGCCGAAGCCAACATGAGCGTCTCCGCGTTTCACCACAACTTTAAATCGGTTACCAGCACCTCGCCGCTTCAGTATCTGAAATCGTATCGGTTGCATAAAGCGCGAATGTTGATGATACATGACGGAATGAAAGCCAGCGCGGCGGCCATGCGTGTCGGCTATGAAAGCGCCTCACAATTTAGTCGCGAATTTAAACGCTATTTCGGCATCACGCCGGGAGAAGATGCGGCGCGGCTGCGCACGATCCAGGGGATATAAGGGGTTCTGGCATCGCCTTGCGGAGGTGCCAGACCATCAGGCGCGGCAGAATTTCTTTTTCAGCACCAGAACAACGGTGCCCAGCAGCCCGGCAACTAACAAAAATACAGGCAGGATCATCAGAAAGGTCATTACCTGGTCTTCATGGCGCTTCACGAATGGGATCATGCTCAGTGCATAGCCGAAGCTTGTGACTACCAGCACCCACAATAAGGCGCTTAGCCAGTTGAAGAACTGGAAGCGGCGGTTTGAAAGACCCGAAATACCGGCCATTGTCGGTAATAATGTGCGGATAAAGGCCAGAAAACGCCCGGCCAGCAGCGCCAGTAAGCCGTGGCGGTCGAACATACAGGTGGCCCGCTTGTGGTACTTATCCGGAAGCTGGGACAGCCAGCCCCGCACCACGCGCGTATTGCCGAGCCAGCGGCCTTGCACATAACTCAGCCAACAGCCAAGACTTGCCGCCGTGGTCAGGATAATAACGGTTGGCATAAAACCCATCACGTCACGGGCGATCAGCGCACCTGCCAGCAACAGCAGACTATCACCAGGTAAGAAAGAGGCGGGCAGCAGACCATTTTCCAGAAACAACGTAGCAAACATGACCAGATAGACGACACCAATGACGTGCGGATCCGCCAGAGCAGCAAAATCATGCTGCCACAGCGCGGCGACGATATTATGAATAACAGCCATGAACTTTCCCGTGAAACAGCATCTATTCGACGATTCTAACCCTTTTCGATCCGGGACAAGTTGATCCCGGACGCAGCATTGCAGACTTTCCCACTATTACGTGACGAAAAGAGGTGCATCTCGTGTCTATTATTACACGATCCGGGCAAACCCCGCTGCTAAATCAAGCAAGAGATCGTCAACATTTTCCAGACCAATATGGACGCGGATCAGCGTGCCGTCAAAATCTACCTCACCATCAGGACGAATAGCCGCAATATGCTCCGGCTGATTAGCCAGGATCAATGACTCAAAACCGCCCCATGAGTAGGCCATGCTGAATAATGAGAAATGATCGAGATAGTCCGCCAGTTCTTGCTCATTCAGTCTTTTTCTAAGAACAAAGGAGAACAGGCCGCTGCTGCCGGTAAAATCGCGTTTCCAGAATGTATGGCCTTTGCTGCCGGGCAGGGCAGGGTGATTGACCTCAGCAACCTGAGGATGAATAGCCAGCCATTCGGCAATTTTTACACTGCTTTCGTGATGCTGACGCAGGCGTACGCCGAGAGTGCGCAGGCCACGACTGGTCATATAAGCCGTATCCGCATCAACCATCTGCCCCATCAGGTACGCATTTTCACGCAGCTGATCCCAGCAGCGGGCATTAGCGACGGCCGTGCCAATCATCGCATCAGAGTGTCCAATCAGATATTTGGTGCCAGCCTGAATAGAGATATCAATGCCGAAATCGAGTGCTTTAAACAGAATGCCTGCCGACCAGGTGTTGTCGATCATAATAATGGCATTCGGGGCAACGCGCCTGACCGCGTCGACAATGGCCGGAACATCATGGACCTCCATGGTGATTGAACCGGGCGACTCCAGGAATACAATTCGGGTCTCAGGACGTAATTTATCGGCAATTTTTGCGCCAATAAGCGGATCGAACCAAGTGGTGGTCACGCCCATTTTGCCGAGGATTTTAGTGGCAAAATCCTGCGTCGGTTCATAAGCGGTGTTAGTAATCAGAATATGGTCACCCTGTTCAACGAAGGCGAGGATCGTATTTGCCACCGCTGCGGCGCCGCACGGAAAAAGAGCACACCCGGCCCCGCCTTCCAGCTCGCACATCGCTTCCTGAAGCGAGAAGTGAGTCAGCGTACCGCGACGGCCATAAAACAGTTCTCCCTTCGCCCGGTTGCGGGTCGCATGCTTTTTCGCTTCCACCGTTTCAAAAACCAGGGACGACGCACGCTGGATCACGCTATTTACCGAACCTTGGGTATATTTTTTACTGCGCCCCGCGTTTACCAGTGCGGTATCAATATGCTTCTCTGACATGATCACTTCACCTATTCTTATCCATCTGGACGTCTAAATTAGCACGATTACATTATTATGCCTGCGCACAAACGTCTATTCAGAATAAAAAATTTGCCTTAATTCGCCTGACAACTTTTTTACTGCGTAAGCGCAAGGAAAATGGGCAGAATTTGCGGCATTATGTAAATACTAATGAGAACTACTATCAATTCGACATTGTTTTGATATTATTATGCTCAGATTTGTGACTTGTGTCCTGGAGATTGAGAGTGGGTAATAATTTGATGCAGACGGATCTTTCCGTTCTGGGTATGTATCAACATGCCGACATCGTGGTTAAAATTGTGATGATTGGCCTGATCCTGGCCTCCGTCGTCACCTGGGCAATTTTTTTCAGCAAGAGCGCGGAAATGTGGGCGCACAAGCGCCGTATTAAACGTGAACAGCAGCTGCTGGCAGATGCCCGCTCTTTGGATCAGGCGACTGAAATCGCGTCATCCTTCCACCGTAACAGTTTGAGCACCCGCCTGCTTTATGAAGCACAGAACGAGCTGGAACTCTCTACAGGCTCCTCTGATAACGAAGGTATTAAAGAACGTACCGGCTTCCGACTGGAACGCCGCGTTGCCGCGTTTGGCCGCCATATGGGACGCGGGAACGGTTACCTGGCGACGATCGGCGCTATTTCACCTTTCGTCGGCCTGTTCGGCACGGTATGGGGGATCATGAACAGCTTTATCGGCATCGCACAGACCCAGACCACCAATCTGGCCGTTGTTGCCCCGGGTATCGCAGAAGCCCTGCTGGCGACGGCAATTGGCCTGATTGCCGCTATTCCGGCTGTCGTGATCTACAACGTTTTTGCTCGCCTTATCGGCAGCTATAAAGCGACGCTCGGTGATGTCGCCGCCCAGATCCTGCTGTTGCAGAGTCGCGACCTCGATCTTGATGCCAGCAATGCTGCGCATCCTGTCCGTTCTACCCAAAAACTTCGCGTAGGGTAATGCAGCATGGCTTTGCATCTTAATGAAAATCTGGACGATAACGGCGAAATGCATGACATCAACGTCACGCCGTTTATCGACGTCATGCTGGTTCTGCTGATCATCTTTATGGTTGCCGCTCCGCTGGCGACAGTGGATGTGAAGGTGAACCTGCCAGCATCATCCAGCCAGCCGCAGCCGCGTCCGGAAAAGCCGGTTTATCTGTCGGTGAAAGCGGATAACAGCATGTTTATTGGTAACGATCCGGTTACCGATGAGACGATGGTCAACGCACTGAATACGCTGACGGAAGGTAAGAAAGACACCACCATTTTCTTCCGCGCGGATAAAACCGTCGACTATGAAACGCTGATGAAAGTCATGGATACCCTGCATCAGGCGGGCTATCTGAAGATTGGGCTGGTCGGTGAAGAAGTCGCTGGCGCGAAGTAACGGCATTACCGGGGTCAGATACCACGTCTGGCCCCTTCATTCTACTCTCGGATAGTCACACGTTAACCCACCTTGTAGGCAGGCAGATCAGCCTCAGAAGCCGCGTCTGAATCAGTCAGTCATCATCAGACGATGTCGGAACAGAGGGCGGTACAGCGGCCTCTGCTGTCGCAAGCGGAACGATTCTGACGTTTGAGCTACGATAATTGCCGTCGGCGAGTTTGCGGGTCAGCGTCAACGTAGCCGTTTCACGTTCACGTAAGTTCTGATAACTTGCCTCTATGTTATCGAGTATTTTCTCTTTTAAATCGGGCCGACGGGCGATGATTTCATTAATCACTGCACCATAAATTTCTTCTTTTACCTGCCAGGCGTAGATCTCACGCCGATTTTGCCACTTCATTTTAACCAGCGCCGCCGGGATAGAGACCAGCGCTTTGGCGGTGTTCTGAATGGTGGCATTTTTATCACTGACCAGCACCGCAAGATTATGCTTTAAGATAACGTCATCGCTTTTTGTATCGTCTAAAGTCAAATAAACGTCTTTGTTATTGTATTTTTTCACGTTATTCATCGTCCAGATCGTAAAACATAGGCGCAATTTTTTCGCGGGTAATCAAATTAAGCCAAATTTCATTTCCCTGTTCATTAATTTCCAGCGTTTTATCTGCGAGAATTTGACTTAATTCCTGGGCAGAAAAATCGCCGTCGGTCTGTAAGGCATTAAGGACATGGCAAAATGCCTCAATTTTAACAACGCGAAATAGCCGATCTTTTATATGACGATCGCGTTCTTCCAGCAGCATATTTCTGGAAAAACCGTTACGGCTAATTGAGGCTAATATGTCTGCTTCAAGCTCGGAGAGCGTTCTTTTCCCCTGAGTTAAATTAGCATTATTTTCTGCTTCCTCACGCTTTTCCTCTGTCACAGATGTGTCAAAGCGAGCCGGGATAAGGGTCTCGGGTATCATGCAAATTCCTTAATTTTCAAGACCATGAGGAATATATTACTGAGAGGCTCGTTGACAATAACATGGTGCACTTTTAAAATCAAAAAAAATGGAGTGCATGATGAACAGTATTATTTATTTAGTGATAGCGTTGCTATTGCTCACCGCTATTATTCTCTTCCTGATGGCAGAGTTCACTAAAAGGCCCGAGGCAAGTGAAGAAAAATCTTCACCTCCGGTTCCGGTAATGTCAAAAGAGCAGGGAGAAGATCACTTTTCTCTGCTAATGAATGCAATTACGCCAGCATGGTACTGGCGAGTAAACCATGAATATATTGACTTTTTACATGCCACTATTAAAAGAATGGACGTGGCACAAATAAAATCGACGCCGGGTTTATTTGACGCTCAACGCCGCTGTAGCGATCTCAATTCAGCTGTTTATAAATATTACGATAATCTGAAACAGCGCTGTCAAAACGGAGAAAAGGTGCCGCGTACCGATCTTGATGTGGTGAATCTCCAGCAGTGTTTCCGTGAGTTTAGTACGGATGCGTATCCGTCGCTGGTGGCGCTGGTCTGGCCGGAATATCATCGTCCGTTTGTGAAGCCTTACCTTGTTTAACCCCAATTTACCGAAGGACATTTTATTAAAAGAGCCTAAGTCAGATGATAATTTCAGGATGTAGCCGTGCTGAATAAATCGTTATAGAAAGTATATTTACAAAAAATAATCACAAAAGGTTATAAATTTTCGCCGCTTTGCCGATAACAGAAGGTAAGAACATCCCCTGGGTGTAATCCTATAAAAGGCAAGGAATCTTTATGCGACTTCTTCGTAATCTCACCATCCGCCTCGTCATGTTGTCGATTCTGGGTATTTTTTGTGTGCTGTGGTCTGGTGTCGGTCTGTACAGCGTTATGTCCCTGACCAAAGTGGCAGAGGGAAATGATATTGACAGACAGCTGGTGAAACAGATGACCGTTCTGAGTCAGGGCAACGATCAGTATTTTCGTTTTGTCACCCGTCTGAATCGAAATATGGAAACTAAAGCGGCTGGCGGTACGCCCGATTTCACATCGACGCAGCTGGCGCTGGAGATCATGCGTAAAAGGCTTGATGAGCTAAAAGCGTTGTCTCCTGGTGCGATGGACCCGCAAATTGCGGCTGAAGTGATCGAAAACTGGCAGGCACTCCTCGATCAGGGCGTGGTTCCGCAAATGCAGCGTGCGCAGCAGGGAAGTCCTGAAGCCTATCGCGCTCAGGCAAATGATATTACCCCGCCGCTGAGCCGGGCCTTTGGTTTAAGCACCGAGAAATTTAACACCGCGGCGGCAACGATCCTCGATCATACCCGTATTACGGTAGACCAGCGCACCAGCACGACGCGTATCGCCCTGATTGCCGCAGTGATCATCGGTATTCTGCTGCTGATTTTCTCCGATCGCTATCTGGTCACGATGCTGGTAAAACCGCTGGACCGTATCCGTCAGCAGTTCCGCCAGATTTCTCAGGGCGATCTCAGTCAGCCGATGGAAGATATGGGACGCAACTGCGTCGGGCAACTGGTCCCGTTGCTGAAAGCCATGCAGGACAGTCTGCGCGATGCGGTAAGTAATATTCGCTCGGGCAGTGAAAATATCTGGCGTGGGGCGACCGAGATTGCAACAGGCAATAATGACCTTTCCTCACGCACTGAAGAGCAGGCTGCGGCGCTGGAAGAAACGGCTGCCAGCATGGAACAACTTACCGCGACGGTAAAACTGAATGCGGATCACGCGCGCCAGGCCAGTGAACTGGCAGATGTTGCTTCCACTACCGCCAGCGATGGCGGTGAGCTGGTAGGTGAAGTAGTCGAGACGATGGTCGGGATCTCCGCCAGTTCAAAGAAAATTGCTGAGATCACTGACGTCATCAACAGCATTGCGTTTCAGACCAATATTCTGGCGCTCAATGCCGCGGTGGAAGCGGCAAGGGCAGGGGAACAGGGACGTGGTTTTGCCGTTGTCGCCGGAGAAGTGCGCAATCTGGCCAGCCGCAGCGCCGGCGCTGCCAAAGAGATCGAAGCATTGATTGCCGATTCCGTTACCCGCGTAGAAAAAGGATCGCGTCTGGTATCAGATGCCGGGACCACAATGGAAGCGATTCTGCGTGCGGTGCGGGAAGTGACCGCTATCATGAAGCAAATTGCGGCCGCAACGGATGAGCAAAGCAAAGGTATTTCACAAGTCGGCATTGCCATTGCACAAATGGACAGCGTGACGCAGCAAAACGCCTCGCTGGTGGAGCAGGTTTCTGCTGCCGCGACCTCGCTGCGCATTCAAACGGAAGATCTGCGCAGCTCCGTACAAACGTTCCGCCTCTCCGACGAACCCGCATTACCGGCGGAAGTTACCTCCGATACACCGCGCTCGCCGCGTAGCCCGACGTCCGCAGCGACAGAGGAATGGGTGGCATTCTGATGCTATAAAACCATCCCACCAGAGCATTCCGGCGGGATGGGCTATCAGGATTGACGCTGGTCTTCAGTTTGCGTGTCGAAGTCGCTGGCGTCGTGACGTTCATGAAGCTGCTCATTAAGCGGACCGAAGGTGCGGTTAACTATTCGTCCCCGTTTCACTGCCGGACGGCTGGCGATGTCGTTAGCCCAGCGCAGCACATTCTTGTAACTGCTGGCGTCAAGGAATTCCGCCGCATCATAAACGTTGCCGAGCACCACATTACCGTACCACGGCCAAATCGCCATATCTGCGATGGTGTACTCCGCTCCCGCAACATATTGATGAATTGCGAGCTGCTTATCCAGAACGTCTAACTGACGTTTTGCCTCCATGGTAAACCGGTCGATGGCATACTCAATTTTCACCGGAGCATAGTGGTAAAAGTGACCGAAGCCGCCGCCGAGGAAGGGGGCAGAGCCCTGAAGCCAGAACAGCCAGTTCAGCGTTTCAGTACGTGCTGCCAGCTCATTCGGCAGGAACGCGCCATATTTTTCAGCCAGATACAGCAGAATTGCGCCGGACTCAAACACCCGGACAGGCGGCGTTGTCCCGTGATCGTACAGCGCCGGAATTTTGGAGTTAGGATTAACGTCAACAAACCCGCTGGAGAATTGATCGCCTTCACCAATGCGGATTAGCCAGGCATCATACTCTGCACCACTGACCCCTTTTGCCAGCAGCTCCTCAAGCATGATGGTGACCTTCTGACCATTGGGCGTGCCCAGAGAGTACAGCTGGAGCGAATGCTTACCTACCGGAAGGGCCTTTTCATGCGTAGCCCCGGATATCGGGCGATTGATATTCGCAAATGCGCCGCCGCCTTTGCGATCCCATGTCCATACCTTCGGCGGATGATAGTGATTTTCTGACATGCTGCCTGCCTTATTGTGGTTGTGTTGTGAGGTTGGCGGTCAGACTGGACGTTAAGCCAACGCCACGGTCTGAACGTGAATTTTTACCTTACCGGATCATGGTAGCGGTTAATCGGGTGTAAGATAAGTCGACGTCTGTTCACTTAGCACAAAGAGCAGGGTGTATTCTGCTCAAACGGTATTAGGTAAGGTAAGGTTCATGAGCAAAGGAATTACCCATCAGGATGCCCCGTTTGGGACACTTCTCGGTTACGCCCCCGGCGGCGTGGCTATCTACTCATCAGATTACAGTTCTCTCGACCCCAAATATTATGCCGATGACGCGGCGTTTCGTAGTTACATCGACAACGAGTATATGGGGCATAAATGGCAGTGCGTTGAATTCGCCCGCCGTTTTCTGTTTCTTAACTATGGTGTTGTTTTTACCGATGTCGGTATGGCGTGGGAAATCTTCTCCCTGCGTTTTCTGCGTGAGGTCGTCAATGACAACATTCTGCCGCTACAGGCATTCGCCAACGGTTCACGCCGCGCCCCGGAGGCGGGTGCGCTGCTTATCTGGGATAAGGGCGGCGAGTTTGGCGGTACCGGACACGTCGCTGTTATCACCCAGTTGCACCAGAATCGGGTCAGGATCGCCGAGCAGAATGTGATCCATGCGCCGTTGCCTCCAGGTCAGCAATGGACCCGTGAGCTAAGGCTCGACGTGGAGGATGGCTGCTATACGCTGCGCGATACGTTCGACGACACCACCATTTTAGGCTGGATGATCCACACAGATGAAACCCGGTTCAGCCTGGCACAGCCGGATACTGTCGGTGAGGCATTAGCGATACGCGGTGAGCGTTTGCCGGATAAAACGCGGTTTGACGGCAAGTGGCTTAACGAGCAGGATCCGCTGCAACATGCTTATGTGCAGGCCAACGGGCATGTGATTAACCGCGATCCGGCGCAATATTTTACCATTACGGATACGGCCGAGCAGGAGCTTATCAAGGCGACGAACGAGCTGCATTTAATGTATCTGCACGCCACTGATAAAGTGATGAAGGACGATAACCTGCTGGCCTTATTCGATATTCCTAAAATTCTCTGGCCACGCTTGCGCCTGTCGTGGAAGCGACGTCGCCACGATATGATCACCGGGCGCATGGACTTCTGTCTTGATGAGCGCGGGTTAAAAGTTTACGAATATAATGCCGACTCAGCCTCCTGCCATACCGAGGCGAGTCTTATCCTCGATCGCTGGACGCAACATGGCTACAAAGGCGAGGGATATAATCCTGGTGAAGATTTGCTGAATGAGCTGGTGGGCGCATGGAGACACAGTAACGCCCGTCCATTCGTACACATCATGCAGGACAAGGATGTTGAGGAAAACTACCATGCCCAGTTTATGCAAACGGCGCTGGAGAAGGCCGGGTTTGAGAGTAAAATCCTGCGCGGACTGGAAGCGTTACGCTGGGATGATGCCGGTCAGTTAATTGACGACGACGGTCGGCCGGTAAGCTGCGTCTGGAAAACCTGGGCGTGGGAGACGGCAATTGAGCAGGTACGTGAGGTCAGCGAAACCGAATATGCCGCTGTGCCGATCCGTACCGGTCATCCGGAATGCGAGGTCAGACTCATCGACGTTCTGCTGCGTCCGGAAGTCATGGTTTTTGAACCGTTATGGACCGTTATCCCCGGCAACAAAGCCATTCTGCCGATCCTCTGGTCACTGTTCCCGCACCACCGTTATTTGCTGGATACCGATTTTGTCGTGAATGAGGAGCTGGCCAAAACCGGCTATGCGGTCAAACCGATTGCCGGTCGCTGTGGCAGTAATATTGATTTAGTGAGTCATCAGGAAGAGCTGCTGGATAAAACCAGCGGTAAATTTAGCGAGCAGAAAAATATCTATCAGCAGCTGTGGTGCCTGCCGAATGTGGCGGATAAATATATTCAGGTCTGCACGTTTACCGTCGGCGGACGCTACGGCGGCACGTGTCTGCGTGGTGATGATTCATTAGTCATTAAGAAAGAGAGTGATATCGAACCGTTAATTGTGGTGAAAGCAGCAAAGTAATGTAAACGTTGTGGAGCCTGCATCCTCAGGCTCCACAATGATAATACTTAAATCTCTTTTACGCCCTGAAAGCCATTCAGCATCAGAACCAGGCTTTCACGTGATGAAGCCGGATTAAACTCATAGGTATTTCCCTGACGGTCGCCGCCAATATACCAGGAAATTTCACTTTTCCCTTCTGCCAGTGCTTTGCGTACTGCTTTATCAACATCAACATAACGGTATTCACGAGAATAGTTGAGGTAGAGCGTGGCATCAGAGCTGTAGCGTACTTCGGGGCGCGTATTCCAGGTGACGGTTTTCGCATCCCAGTCGCTGTTGGTCGGATAGAAGAAAATCTGGTCAGCTCCATTTTTCTCAACTTTACCGCCGTAAATGCGAATGCGGTATTTAAACAACGTGGTATCCATACCGGCAGGTAAATGTGGGATCTTGAATTTTACCAGCGTCATCGTTTCCGGATGATTTGTCCGTCCGCCATTTTTCCAATCATCCTGGATTTTCAATGTATCCGGCGTCGCATTCGTTTCCGTCGGTTTATCGCTGCTTACCCACGTATTTTCTGCTTTTGAGTAAGCCCATGGAACGTTGGTGCCGCAATCCATATTGTTATTCATGCACAAGTCGGTCATAAAGCGGGTGGCATCTTCTGTCCAGCCATTCATAAAATCGGCATGGGCGGTGTAAATACTTCCCCAGTGCTCTTCACGCTGGTCGCCGTGCATTGTCGGGTCCAGAGACAACTCAACTTTTGACGTGTCCATAGAGGTAATTTGCGGCAGAACATACGCAATGTTCATATTAACCGTCGGAATTTTTACCGGGAAATCAGCAGGGCATTTACCGCTGGTATCATAGGTGGCATTGCTATGCCCATGTGCAGGTTTCAGGTTAACGCCGTCCCAGCAGTTAGGGAACGCGATGCCGATATTAAACTGTACGGCATCTCCTGCCTTGCGCAATCCACAGACCTCACCCGCTTTGTTGGTGTACCCTTTACCGTTAGCGCAGAGGAATGAAATTCTGGAGCTTGGTGCTGTACCATGGTGATCGCCTGCCAGTAATTCCAGTCCAGCCGGGAAAGGATGCAGAGGATATTTATCGACGTTATTCGCCTGATAATACGTCTTTTGATAGGCTGGAGTGACGACTTCCCCGTCTGGCAATCTCAGCGACGGAGCCCAGTATGCCGAGCCATCGGCCTGGTTATCGCAGCTGGTCTGCGGGTGCTCTCTCAGCGTCTGATAGGTTGAAAAAGAATCGGTAAACTTGTTGCCAAAAAAATCATGCCACATGGCCTGTCCGCTTTTGCCGAACATCATAATGGCATCGTCGCCGAGAGTATGATGATAAGCACAAACGGCTTGTGCTTGCGGACCTGCGTGGGCAGTAAAAGAACAGAGGGCAAGGGCGGACATCAGTCCTGTTGTTATTGCGGTTAATTTCATCGTAGCGTTCCTGCTGAGTGTGAAAGACAGCAGAATTAGCAGGAATGCTTGCTGGTAACGAATCATTAGGCCCCATATTATCTCATTTTTTATGATGAGATTGATGATTGGGGCAGATGATATTGTACAGATATCATCTGCCCGGGGGCTGCATGGTTATTTACCGTGATGCGTAATCGCCCGCGCCGCAAAAATCAGCGCCAGATGGCTAAGGCCCTGCGGCAGATTACCGGTCCAGGTACGTGTTTTGACATCAAACATCTCATTAAAGGTCTCAACATTTCCTTTATCGCACAGCGCGTTGAGGATCTCCTCCATGGCGTCTTCCGCTTTTTGTGACTCTCCCATTACCGCCCAAGCTTCCACCAGCCAGAAAGAGCAGGCGACGAAGGTATTTTCTTCTTTTTCGACGCCGCTATAACGATAGAGCATTGCACTGTCATGACCCAGTTCGCGGCGGATAGCCTGATAAGTGGACAGCATCCGCTGCGGATTAACTTTTCTACCGTAACGGTGCACCAGCGCCATTGAGGCATCCAGACCGCCGTCACTCCCGCGATAAAACAGATATGCCTGTTTGCTTTCACTCCAGCAGTGACTTTCTATCCAGTCGCGGATGCGATCGCGCTCTCGCTGCCAGCGCAGGATCCACGTCGGTTCAATATATTTCTCTTCAGCCAGTTTGACGGCCATATCCAGCGCCAGCCAACAGGCCATTTTGGAGTGCGTATAATGCTGAAGTTCTGGTAATTCCCAGATACCCGAGTCTTTCTCGCGCCAGCGATCGGCACAACTGTTTGCCAGCTCGCCCAGCAATCGTGACGTCGCCAGATCCAGTACATTTCCGGCATTCACAAACAGCCAGGCCGTGGCAAGCATATCGCCGTACATACTCAGCTGACTCTGATCGCGTGCATTATTGCCGATGCGCACTGGCTTCGAATCTTTATAGCCGCGCAGCGGCGGATAAGACTCCTCCGGCACCATCTCGCCTTCCAGGGTATAACAGGCGTGTAACTGGACACCATGGCGGAGAATGGTTTTCGACAGCCAGGAAAATGCCGCTTTACACTCTTCCAGTGCGCCCAGGAGGACAAACGCTTTAATGATTAGACACGCGTCACGGATCCAGGCATAGCGGTAGTCATAATTTTTCTCCCCGCCAATGCCTTCCGGCAGGGACGTTGTGGCCGCCGCTGCCAGCGCTCCGGTTGGTGAATACCACAGGAACTTTAGCGCCAGCGCTGAACGTCCCACATGTTTCCGGTAGCGACCTTCATAACTCAGGCCTTGCGCCCAGTCACGCCAGGCGATGTGGCTGGTTTCGATACGGTTATCAATCGCTGAGAGCGGCGGTACGGCCAGCGGCTCTTTTTCCGTTACCAACAGAGCAACCAGCGTACGGGAGCCAGGCTGGGTGGTCAATCGCGCAACAATATGTTCATCATCTTCTTCAACGATTTCGACATCATCGCTGGTACGGAGCATCGCCATCAGATCGGCTATGTGATACACATTGCCCTGACGGGTCTCTGCCATCCATGGTGAACGGGTTTCTGCCCGGGTGCCGAAGCGCAGGGAGAGATTAAGCGTCATATCGCCTTCAATGCCTTCCACGCGCCGTGCCAGCTCGCTCCACGGTAGCCGCCCTGCTAATGTGCTGTTAATTGACTCTGTCAGCAGCACTTTACCGGTATTCGTTTCAAAACAGGTTTCCAGTACGTTGCTATCCTGACGATACTGGCGCGTAACTTTATAAGCACCTTCCGGCTCCAGCTGAAAAAAACCGCCAATCTCAGGATCGAGCAGACGATCGAAAAGGGGAGGGGAGTCAAGATTAGGTGCGCACCACCAGTCAATTGAGCCATCGGGCGCAATCAGCGCAACCGAGCGACCTTCACCAATGGCTGCGTAATCGCCGAGCTCGGCAAAGCCCTCTCTGCGCACGGGAGAGTGATATTCTGTGTTCTTCACTTTTAAGGTCCAGATTTTGTTAAAAAAGGCTGCCGGATGGCAGCCATAATGGGCAAGAAAATATGCTTACTTACAGGGTGCCGGTACCACCGTCAGAGCACCATACCTGACCGGAGGTATAGCTGCTTTCTGGTGATGCCATGGTGACATACAGCGAGGCAATTTCGGCTGGCTGCCCGGGGCGACCCAGCGGTGCGCTGGCACCAAACTGTTTTACTTTTTCTTGTGGCTGACCGCCGCTGGACTGAAGCGGCGTCCAGTAAGGGCCCGGCGCTACAGCATTGACGCGGATACCGTCTTTACCCAACTGCTGTGCCAGTGACTTGGTAAACGTCACGATACAGGCTTTGGTCTGGGCATAATCCAGCAGGATTGGGCTTGGCTGATAGGCCTGAACCGAGGAAGTATTGATAATGCTGGCCCCACGCGGCAGATGGTCGATAGCGGCACGGGTGATCCAGAACATTGCATAAACGTTAGTCTTAAACGTAGCGTCAAAATCTTCTGTGGTCAGCGTTTTAATTGATTCGTTAAACTGCTGGCGACCGGCGTTGTTAACCAGGATATCCAGCCCGCCGAGTTGACTAACGGCTTCTTTTACCAGTTTCTCACAGAATTCTTCAGAACGAATATCGCCCGGGATCGCAATCGCTTTACGGCCTTCTGCTTCAATAAGTTTAATAACTTCTGCCGCATCAGACTCTTCTTCAGGCAGATAGTTAATCGCGACATCGGCCCCTTCACGGGCATAGGCGATGGCAACTGCACGGCCGATACCGGAATCACCACCGGTGATCAGCGCCTTACGTCCGCTCAAACGGCCTGAGCCACGATAGCTGGTTTCACCGTGATCGGGAACCGGGATCATTTTGCTGGCAAGGCCAGGTACAGGCTGCGGTTGCTCTACAAAGGGTGGAGTAGGGTATTCCGGTGCGAGAGAGGTTTTTTTAGTTTGCTCAGACATGCTTACTCCTTGAACATCGTTTCAGGTGTTTTTAAGCCTGGCAGATATGTGAGGTTTGTCACGTTTGAGTCGATAAAAGTTGGATAAATACACGTTAAAATACGTTTTAAAATGTTATTTTATATTTCGATAGAAGAGCATCTTGTTGAAAGAAAAGAGTATTATGATAGGTGGGTTGCCTATACGTACTATTTTTCAATGCTACCACATCCGCAGGTCTGTTTTTGGTTAATTATCAAAGTGCGGAGTTTAATCCGTATTTTTTCTTGTAAATCAAAACAGTAGACTTAAATGTGAAAAATAATTTTGTTTAGATACTCCAGTTTAATTCCTTCAATACTTTTGTCTGCCATAATTTTCAAAACTCTGGCGCAGCATTACCCTGAAAATCCCGTTGTACCTGCTGCAATAATCCTGTGATTTCTGCCGTTAAAAACACGAAAAACTTTTCTTTATGCAGTGTGCGCTCCTGTACTTCCTGCGGGATAAAACGCGCCATTTCGTTACGGAAGGCATCACCTTTAATAATTTCTGGCAGGCGCTCCAGCATGGCAGCCAGCTTTTGCGGGTAATCGCCAATGAAATAATCGGCCACTTTATTGCGTATCCAGTCAATACGTACCCTCGCTCCCTGCTGCTTCAGCCAGCGTAGATCCCAGATATCGCGGTGGCGTACATAACGCTGTGTATTAACCAGTGAAACTAACTTATCAGCCATGATTTCATCCAGCGTTTCGGCTAATACCAGCGTGTCGAAATAGCCTTCGGGCAGGAAGTTATAGTTTGCCTGTAAGGCTTTAGGCTCTCGCGAATAAGAAGGAATATTCGCCACTTCGATTTTGATCCGTTGTCTGGGGAGATCCCGTCGTTCTGGCGCAGTAATAATAGAAACCTGCCATTTATCCACGTTCAGGCCTGCGTATTCAGGCTCGTCCTTTAAATCTGCCGGTTCTTTAACGGAAACCTCAAAGCCATAGCGGTCGCCAATATAGTGTTCCAGACAGGTTTTCATGGCTTGTAATTGTTTACTGTTGAAATTGACGCCGCCGGAGAAATCTAAATCTTCGCTAAAGCGTGGCGCACCGTAACACAGACGCAGCGACGTTCCTCCCTGAAAGGTCAGTTGATCCAGCAGTCCATTTGCGTCAAGGCAAAAAAGGATATCGTAATGGAGTAGCTCTTTCTCAATCACCGGACGCATATGGGAACGCCCGGAAACCTGTATGGCAAGCTCAGTGAGTTGAGTAAAATTGGCTTTATTCGTCATTCAATAGTGCCTTCTCATTAACCAGATGGACATTACGCCCCACACGTTTTAAATCTCGCAGGGCGCATTCTGGTGTGGCTATTTTTAACGGACGGTTGGTTGGAACCATACCTACTAGAATATCCTGCTGCTGGCGTTTGGTATGTGTGAACTCAATGGTGCCAAACGGCGTAGGGTAAGTCCCTTTCCTGCCGGTTGTCATGACGGTGAGTCTGTCGAGGGGGATTTGTGAAATGATGCCGTATTCGCTCAATGCTGACTCAAGGCTGACGTAGTTGTACTCACCACGGCGTAGCGCTCTGGCGATATGCTCAATCGCGTAACTGTCGCGGCTATGGGCGAGGTTAAACAGGTAGATACCCCGCACCGGTCGGGCAAGGATGCCTTCTTTTACCAGACGATTTAATCCTGCCTGAAGGGTTTTGGGATTATCTTCGGCAAAAATCTTGCTGAGATCGGCAAGGGTAAAAACATAGCGCCCTTGTTTGTCCCACTGTGTCAATCTTTGAAGTGCGGTTGATCGGTTCATAAGTGGACGCGAATGCTAGGTTTACAGGGTCTTGGTGTCCACATAACTATAGCGCCATTTTAAGTAGACGTCAAAGCGCTTTTTTTATGGTTTTAATGTCTACTTACTTAATTGCCTATGTTGCTAATGTTGATAATTACTCTGCCGTGAAACATCTAAAACGAAAACATCAACCAGACCACGGAGATCAACCGGTAACTTTGCTTCAATACTGATTTTAAGCTCCTGAGCGGTTTTAATTCCGTGGGTTTTGCGGCCAGCAACGGTTTCGCTTTCACCAAACCATATGACAAGAAAGATACCCTGCTGCTCAGCATCAGGATGAATGGAATAACGCTCATAAAGTTGGGCTGAAGCGGCAGAATATAATTCCCTGTGCCATTGGCCTTTGACTTCAGTAACCAGCAGTCGTCTTTTCCCGTTAATCAACTTAGAGGCTGTAAAGTCACTTCTGTTTTGACCTTTTAACTGATGCTCAGGCGTTATAGATATGCCCTGGGGTTCTAGCCTTAAATTGAGACGTTCAGCAATGATTTCCGTGGATTTTACTTCATCAAGACGTTTGTTTTTCTCATAGAAGCGATCTGCCGAGTTAAACTCCCCGCCATCAATCGCTTTCTGGAAATCATGAAGCTCCTGAAGAACTAACTGACGCAGGCCCTCAACAGTAACGACTGAGTCACAATCCAGACGTTGAACTATCTCATCTGGCGTCGGTGGTTCAAAATCCCTGAGCGCTTTTCTTCTGATCTGATCGGCGTATATGCTTCGCAACTCTTTATGTAGATTGGTGAAACGTGGATCATTGAGAAGACGGTTCAGCACCGGTATTGCATTATCGGGAGTATCCGAGTTAATTGACCAAATCAAATCAGTCAAAAAGCGGTAGGCTTTCTCTTCTTCAGGGCTATCACTACCCCAGCTATCAGGTAGATCAACACGCGGCCAGTGTCCAATGAAAGCGTCTAAAATGGCTTCAACCTTAATTGAGGCGAGTTCCGGCCAGGCGCGGTGTTCGCTTCGATTCATATGTCCAGAACGTTCATAAAAATGCAGTAAATTATTTTTATCAGATTTTAACCATGCCCAATAAGTATCCGTAATGTTCTCCATAAAGTAGAATTCACGTACCAGCCAGAATATTCGCTTACGTTCAATATTCTCATTTTCTGTCGGGTTGAGCCAGCCTGACATCATCTCTGAGCAACGCTCTGCAATAATTTCTTTTAAATCCTCACGTTCGCCATATTGAGCGGCAATTTCAAAAAGTGTATCTACTGAATTAAGGGACACATCGGGGAAACGACGAAGCCATTCAATGGAAAGTTTAGCGCGTGAATGACTAAAAACCTCTTGTCTACTTAATATCCATATTTCAGGGTGAGGGCATGGCTGAGCGAGTTGGGGTTTAACGTACTGTCGGAGATATTTTTCCGCACTTTCGCTGTCAGGAAAAATAAGCCGGTCAACCTCCACTTGTAGCGCATCACGTTCCTCCGTTGAAACTGAGTTGTATCCCATGTGAATGTGTGTTCTTAGCACGGTGAGAAGTGCAATCTCGACGCGCTCAAGACTACCTTCTGCTCGCAAAATCTCCAGACAGGCGGCATATAAAATCCTCTGAGAAAGCGTATGCTTGGATTCACAATGCAGGGCTGCCAGTTTGGAAAGTGTGGGAACCTCGGGAGTAATAAAATCCAGACAATTTCGCAACGCAGTCCGAACCAGTTTCTCGTCACCAAATTCTAATTCAATTCTTTCTGGATTCATGAGCACAAGTTCCGCAAAACGCGCCAGACAACGCCAGTGACGGCCACGTTCTACAATGTCTCTGTTCTCATTAACAAATTTTATGTTTCTGGCGTGGATCTCTCGTTGCTTTCTGTCACGGCGTTTCATCTTTCGGCTATGTCTGAATCTCCGGAGTTGGCTCTTCTGCCCGGATAATTTCATGGCATTGTTGTATCGGGCCCATTCGCGCATAAATGCGGGCCTGGAGAGGGCATGCTGACGCATTTGTGCCCGCAAATCATCAGGGCCTTGCTCTTCCTTGTTTCTGTAACGTTGGTGGTTGACAAGGAAACTCGCCCACAGGTCAACATTATCTGCTTCAAAAGCCAGATTAAGGATAAATTTATAGTCATTCCTTCGTAAATGAAGGCCTGAATGTGAGTGCAGATGCCCGTCGAATTTTTCTACTCTTGTGTTGAATATTTCATTACGATCCGTTAAAGGCCCAAATACATAGGCAATGATCCCCTGACGAAGTGTGTCATTTTCCCGAAGCACTTGTACCGATTTGCTTTGATCGGCCTGACATTGGTGATGAAAATTGAGATTACCTGTCCATTGCCAGATCCTGACAGGGTCAAACGGCGCTTGAGCTAATTCAAAATAGCGATCGACCATTGAACCGACGATCTTGCTTATTCCATTGCGACAATCACACTCATAGGACTTTTTCCCACAGTGGCAATGTAGATTATGGGTTAATTCGTCCAGAAGAAATTCAAGCATATGCTGTGGAAAACAGGATATGAGCCTCTTAATAAAATAACGAGAGCCGACCACTCTTTCGAATTGTTCTTCGTGACCGGGATAGAGATTCGCACAGACGCGGAAGAATCCAGAGAGATATGTGTGGTTAAATTTTTCTGGCCCTGTGACTTCGATGACGTTGGCTGCAATATTGAGCGAAATATGACTGGCTTCAAAAATTAAAACGGCTAAAGTGCCAATGAAATCATATTCTTTGACATTGAGTAAGCATCTGCTTGCTAAGGTACGAATGTGTTCAGACTC
Source organism: Klebsiella sp. RIT-PI-d (assembly GCF_001187865.1). NCBI lineage: Bacteria > Pseudomonadati > Pseudomonadota > Gammaproteobacteria > Enterobacterales > Enterobacteriaceae > Klebsiella > Klebsiella sp. RIT-PI-d. The sequence goes on along the minus strand of NZ_LGIT01000003.1, from coordinate 272,730 downwards.
GTCGGGATTTAAAGTAAGCAGGCTTAATTCAGGTACCAATTGACAATTAATCGGAGAGTCTGTCAGAAGTTCTAAAATCAAACCACGTAAATGACCTTCATTGCCCATTGTTAAAAGTGGTTTTATTTCTTCAATAACGTCTTGTGTGAAGAAACCAGCCGCGCTAAACCGGCGCCAGAAATCGTTTCGACGAAAGTAAGGGTCCGCGACTTCAATCTCTTTGAGTTGATAGATAAGCTGTCGTTTCGATGAGCGTTCAAGCTGCGATGGATCGCCGTTTGCGAGTACCGCATAGGCGTCAAGCTCAATAATGGATCCCTGTACCGATCTGTTGCCTAATGCTGCCATCCATCCGAGTAGACCTCTCAACTCATCTCTGGCAATACCGTTCGGTGCAATAACAGGCAAGCACTTTGGTAAAGTGAGGACATCCACAGGATCGGCTATTCGTTTAATGAGATAATCCGCTGCGCAGTATTCAGCGACAATCTTGTGGACCGGGCGGTGCTGGTCTTCCTTATCGCCGGGCTTGAAAAGCTGAGTTGACAATATTTCGTAACAGGCCGCACTTCTGTTAAACAACGCTTGCAGCATGGGATACATCCGGTTTGCCGTCACGTCGATGGTGCTGACTCCCTCTGCGCCCGACAACAGAAGTTTGGTATAAACCTCGGCAGAAAATGAAATCTTCTGTGCAACTGAAAGAGATACAGGGACTTTCGGGATATCTGGATTGACTTCCTTAGCCAGTCGTTCGACTGCTAAAGCAAAGATTGAACGTTTGTCAGCAAATCGTCTGTCACTTTCTAAATAGGCATCGGTGAACATTTTCAGAAACTGAGGGTTTGGTAACAACATATCTAAACTAAACCGTGCTACTTCGGTCTGGAATGCAAAGAAGTCTTCTTCTGGCGCATGGTGCTTAAAGATGGCGTGTTGTTCGTCTTGATCGAACTCTCTCAGCCTCACAACCATAGGGGAGAAACCAAGAAATTTTTCAAAAATACTGGTAGAAGCCTGTCCCCATTCGCTTGATCTGCTCGACATGATTACGTGAGTTGGCTTAGATGTTCTGGCGAGTGCAAGGAGTTTATGAATACCAGATTGATCGATCCTGGCGACTTCATCAACAGCGTCGATTATCAGTGGGCTATTTTCTTTATCGGCACCCGCATAAGCAAATACGCTGGCATTTGAGACAGAAGTGTTCAGTTGCAGAGCGAGACTTTTCATCAACTCCGTTTTTCCACCGCCGGGTTCTGCTAATACAACTATGTATTTTGAGATAGCCAGCAACGCTGTTTCTGTGTACGTCTTGTCGCCGTGTGTAAAAGTACGTTGAAGATAGAAGGTTGAATTCATCGTTACATAATTCTTCTTATTGAATAGCACGAATATTCCAGTAAAAAAGGAAGTTGTGCCTGATTTTCCTTTTTTACATTAAAGATAGTACGGCATTTTTTCTTTATTCGGGTGGCAATTTTATTAACTGTTGGCCGTATTATACAACTTATTGGCGTTCATCACATTTCGAAATCACGATTGTGCAAACGGACAGGATATTAAGTCTTTTTTGTTATAGTGCACCTGTCTGTGGAACTTTTATTTTCTGCGATCCACCTTCCACAGTCTCGCTCTCGATGGTGGGCTGGGCGAGAGCACCGCAAGGTGCGCCGGTATTCAGAATGGCCGGTAAGGTCACTCTTATTCAGTCCACCTTCCTTGGGATTGACCTCTCTGGTGGCGGTTTTAAAAATCACATACTGGAGACTGCTACTATGGTTATGACCCCAATCCAGACACACCCGTTACTTGCTGCTATCTTCAATGCCGCCACAGACTTTACCGTCTTTGCCGATCACTGCGCCGAAACTCTGATTGAAAGTAAAGGCATAGCGTTAAAAAAGGTACTCTGCGGCAGACTCAACGCCGCTCTGGCGATGCTTCGGCCAAACTGTTAGAACTCGTTCCACCCCATCTTATTGAAAGCCTGATCATCGATATCCTCCCGGCGAATTTTCCTCCGAGTTTGGGCAGGAATGCGCCGAGCTTTGTCACTACTGCCTCGTACTGACGGAAGCAGGGATTTTCTCCTGAAAAGGCGGAACAGTTGAGTTATCTGCTGTACGACCTGATTAACTATTTTGTGACAGAAATGAAAGCTTCATATTGGGTACCTACAGCCGACGGCGAGAGATTTATTGATGGCGAGGCGGCATGATTATGATGCAATCGGACGGCATTCCTCCGACATTATTACAGCGCTAAAAAATCAGGAGGGTTGCTGTCTGCCGTTTCCCACAAATTCAGGCTGGTGCCCTGGAGGCTGGCAAATCATAACAATTGGGATAGCTTTTTCCCAGAAAGCAAAAACCCGCCTTTTGGGCGGGTTTTTTGAATAGTGGTGCCCGGACTCGGAATCGAACCAAGGACACGGGGATTTTCAATCCCCTGCTCTACCGACTGAGCTATCCGGGCAACGGGGCGCATTAAACCGCAATCCCCACGCGGCGTCAATGAAAATTATCAAATTCGCAGCAGACTGCACATTATGCCACCATGTTGGTGAGAATGCAGCCATTTTCAGGTGAATAAGGTGGTCCACAGCGCTGAAAGCGGCATTGCGAGGATAAGCGCCGGGAGCATATTGGCGACCGCAAACATCTTTATACCGCAGATACGCAGACCGGTTGCAAGGAGCAATACACCGCCTACCGCTGAGAAATCTCCCATCATTGCCGGGGTGGTCAGCGGCATAATAAACGTGGCGCAGAAGGCAAGCAGGAGCTGAATGGCCAGCATGGGAAACGAAATAGCCGAGACGGCTAAGCCCAGTGACGTGGCAAAGATGGCGGCGGTAAAGAAGTCGAGAAAGGATTTCGCGATCAAAATGCTGGGATCCCCGGTCATTCCCTCATGCATTGCGCCAAAAATACCGGTTCCGCTGGCGCAAAAGAGAATAACCAGTGCCACCAGATTATTAACGAAAGCCTCATGGGCACCATTAGCCTGAAGCACCGGATTTTTCTTTTGCGCCATTTTTCGCAGACCGTTGATCGCTCCGCTAATTCCACGCTCAACATAACACAGCTCGCCAATCAGCGTGCCCAGTAGCGTAGCCAGTACCATTACCGGGAGATTAGCACATTTAATAACCAGTAAAATCCCAATGCCCAGCGAGCACAGTCCGAATGCGGAGGGCATTGAGACGCGAACACGCTCTGGCAGACGGTGGCTGAGTAGCGCGCCCAGCGCACCGCCCACCAGGACGGCACTGGCATTAATAAAAGGTCCTGTAAGCAAAACGATCCCTCCTTAAAATAGCGTATAAAGGTAATAAAAATACATAGTTATTCATTGCTGGCAGGGCGCCTTACCGGGAAATGCAACGCATTTAATCCATGCTACCGAGGGTAATCCGATCGCCTGAGGGTGCAAAGTACTATTGCATTACGTTGCATTTTTCATCCCCGGTGAATGTTGCGCCAGGCGGTTAAAGGTGCCATTATTGCGCGAATTTTCTTCATTTGCTTACGGGGTTGCCTGAGATGACATCGCTGTCACGACACCGCCTGAGTCATCGCGCGCTGACGCGAAGGCGACGCCGTGCCCTTCCTGCCGTTCTTCTGCCCACCATGCGGTGAGGCATCCCACGCTCGTGCCAGGCTATCAGTAAAATCAGATGCAGTCTGCTTTTACTGATGTCCAGTGGTCGCAGCGGCTAGCTCGCCAGATCCTGACGTTTCGTTGGATAAAGTAAAACTTTATCCGGAGTTTTTATTCTCCCGAAATGGGTATTTACGCCTATGAAATCAATGAAAATTGCCGCCAGCGTTGAGCTGGTCTCCACACTGTCCTCGTCACGCGAGATTGTGACGCTGGACTGTACTGATTTTACCGATGTGGCGGCAGTCGTCATTACTCCGGCAGACAGCCGTAGCGGCATCCTTGCGCTACTCAAACGCACGGGTTTTCAGCTGCCGGTATTTTTATTTGCCGCCGAAGAGCCCCTTCCTGAAGGCGTGATCGCCAGTCTTCACGGTAGCGCACAGGAGTGGCTGGAAGTCGAATCGGCGGCATTACGCTACGAAGAAAATCTGCTCCCGCCGTTCTTTGATACGCTCACACAATATGTGGCGATGAATAACAGTACCTTTGCCTGTCCGGGACATCAGCACGGCGCGTTCTTTAAAAAACATCCTGCCGGACGGCAGTTTTTCGATTTCTTTGGCGAAAACGTATTTCGTGCAGATATGTGCAACGCAGATGTTAAGCTGGGCGACCTGCTTATTCACGAAGGGTCGGCTAAACACGCACAGAAATTTGCTGCCAAAGTGTTCCATGCGGATAAAACCTACTTTGTACTCAACGGAACGTCGGCGGCCAATAAAGTGGTGACTAACGCGCTGTTGACGCCCGGCGATCTGGTGCTTTTTGATCGCAATAATCATAAATCGAACCATCATGGTGCACTAATCCAGGCCGGGGCAACGCCGGTATATCTTGAAGCGGCGCGTAACGCTTTTGGTTTTATTGGCGGGATTGATGATCGCTGCTTTAACGATAGCTATTTACGCGAGGCCATCCGGGCCGTTGATCCGGAAAAAGCGGACCGGCCTCGTCCGTTCAGAATGGCGGTGATCCAGCTTGGCACCTACGATGGCACCATTTATAACGCCCGGCAGGTTGTCGATAAAATCGGTCATCTTTGTGATTATATTCTGTTTGATTCAGCATGGGTTGGCTACGAGCAGTTTATCCCGATGATGGCTGACAGTTCGCCGCTGCTGCTGGATCTGAATGAAAACGATCCGGGGATTTTCGTCACCCAATCGGTACATAAACAGCAGGCCGGATTCTCCCAGACTTCGCAGATCCATAAAAAAGATAACCACCTTCGTGGGCAGGCGCGCTTTTGTCCACATAAGCGTCTGAATAATGCGTTCATGATGCACGCGTCCACCAGCCCCTTCTATCCGCTATTTGCGGCACTGGATGTGAATGCCAAAATCCATGAAGGGGAGAGCGGACGCCGTTTGTGGGCAGAATGTGTGTCACTTGGCATTGATGCCCGCAAGGCAATTATCGCCCGCTGCAAAATGATTAAGCCCTTTATTCCACCGCAAGTAGACGGGCGGGCGTGGCAGGATCATCCCACTGAAACCATCGCCAGCGAGCGGCGTTTCTTTAGTTTCGAGCCGGGGGCTACATGGCACGGTTTTGAAGGCTATGCCCGCGAGCAATATTTCGTTGATCCCTGCAAACTGCTGCTCACTACGCCGGGCATTGATGCGGAAAATGGTGAGTATACCGATTTCGGCGTTCCGGCGACGATCCTTGCGCACTACCTGCGTGAGAACGGGATCGTGCCGGAAAAGTGCGATCTTAACTCGATCCTCTTTTTACTGACGCCTGCAGAGAGCGCGGAGAAGCTGGCACAGCTGGTGGCGATGCTGGCGCAATTCGAACATCATATTGAAGACAACACGCCGCTGGCGGACGTGCTGCCGACCATTTATAACAAATATCCGGTACGCTACCGCGACTATACGCTGCGCGAATTATGCCAGGAAATGCACGACCTCTACGTCAGCTTTAACGTCAAGGAGTTGCAGAAGGCCATGTTCCGTAAAGCGAGTCTGCCGACCGTGGCAATGGGCGCGCAGCAGGCCAATAGCGAGTTTATCCGCGGCAACGTTGAGCTGGTTCGTCTGAGTAAGGCTGAAGGACGCATTGCCGCCGAAGGCGCGCTGCCGTATCCGCCTGGCGTGCTTTGTGTCGTGCCGGGTGAACTCTGGGGTGGAGCGGTTCAGCGTTATTTTCTGGCGCTGGAAGAGGGCGTCAACCTGCTGCCGGGCTTTTCGCCGGAATTGCAGGGCGTCTACAGTGAAACCGATGCGGATGGTATTAAACGTTTATACGGTTACGTGCTGAAATAAAATCTGGCGGAGCGGGTGAGTCTGAGCCTGCTCCATTTTTTGCTCTCATTCATACGCTCAATAACCCACACCAATCATGGCACATTTTCTGTTTGCAGAATATAGCCAGTATATTTTGCGATAAATAAAACATGTCCCACATAGTCAAAATATAAACTCATCTGCGTATTGAGCTAAGAATGCAGACGATGTTAAAGAATAGCATTCGGAATCTCTCTAATATATTCAATTAATAAATGAATATGATGGAATAATAATTATGGAGGATACATGGCAATTGTAGTCTTTGACTGGGGCGGCACAGCAATAAAACACGGCGTCTGGGAAAATGGAGCGTTAGTTAAGACGAACGCCATAAAAACGCCTGCCAGCTGGCCGGCAATGAAAACGCTTCTTCTGACGCTTTTCCAGCAATACCAGCAGGATTTTACGCCAGAGGGCATCTCGGTTAGCGCACCGGGTAATGTCGATCCAGATGCCGGGATCATCGGTGGATTAAGCGCTATTCCTTACATTCACCGCTTTGCGATTGTTGATGAACTGACGTCGCTTTTCGGTTTACCTGTGCATATTGAAAACGATGCCAACGCCGCTGGCATCGCCGAGGCCACGCTGGGGGCCGGCAAGGGTAAGCCACGCGTCTTATTCGTTATTGTTGGTTCAGGCATCGGAGGCGCTATTGTTGAAAATAAGCGCCTGCAACGGGGATGCCATAAATATGCCGGCGAGTTTGGCCTGATGACGCTTGACGGGGAGAATACTTTCAGTGAACTGGGCACCGCAGTAGCGATGGCAAAACGTTACAACCAAAAAGTGTCTGCTGCGGTGGCGTTCAGCGGCGCTGAGGTTTTCGCGCTGGCGCAGCAGGGCGACAATATTGCTCAACAGGAAGTTGACCGGTTTTATCGCTGGATGGCGACCGGACTGTTGAATTTGCAGGTCTGCTACGATCCTGATGTTATTATTATTGGTGGTGGTATTTCCGCCAACAGAGCGATATTTGAAGGGATACGTCAGCACCTTCATGCTCGGGTACGTGAGAAAAACCTTCAGGAATTTATGCCGGACATAGGCCTGTGCCAGTATGGCAGCGATGCCAATCTGGTTGGTGCGGCGGTGAATTTCGAACAAAGAACCCAGCGATAACCGGGTTAACGATGCCCCTGAACCGGGGCATCCGTTTTTACCGCGTTTTGCCGGCGGTGGCGCCGCCCGATCCTATTTTCTGCGATATATTTTCTGGGTACTGTTGACCTTATAGAGATAACGACGCGATTCCGCTGACGGATGGCGGGTCGTAATGGTCTGATAAAGGTCTCCCGGCGACATCGTGTTGATCATCGCTGCTGCCTGTGCCTTATCTGCGGAGAACATGCGCAGTACGCTACCCGCTCCGCCGTTATAAGCGGTGATCACCGCATAACGGCGCGAGGTCGGATTGCTGATCCCGGCCAGATAGACGTTGTTGAGCATGGCCAGATAGGCAGTACCGGTATCAATGTTATTCGCCGGATCGAACAGGTAGCTGCGATCGGGCATTCCGCTTTTCCCCTGGATTCGGAAAACATCTTTACCAGCCGTATGTTGCACCACCTGCATCAGGCCCAGCGCATCGGAACGGCTGACGGCATAGGGGTTGAATGAGGATTCAGTTTGCATAATGGCAAGGATTAAGGATTCATCAACATTATACTTTCGCGACGCCTGACGGACCATGCCAACATATTTGTGCGCACGTTTATCCAGGTGGTTTGCAACCAGATCGATGGTGATGCTGTAAACGATGTGTAAGCCATTATTCCGGCTTTTCATGCGGTGTTGCAGCAGATAATCGGCGAAGCGCGCCGCACGCCACTCCCAGCGAATCGGTGCACCGTTGTTATCAACTACCTGCCCGTATAAAAACGGTTCTTTTGAGATCTGGATATCGTCGGCATCGGAGTAGAGATCGATAGAACCCGGATCTTCTCCGATCAACAGCGTCTGGATAATCGCCTGACGCAGGCGCGCCGCCGGCTCCGTTCCTGAGATGGTTTCGATGGTGATCGTACCTTCATCAAAGTTGATGTGACTACGCGTCTGATATTGATCGGTATACTTAACGTAGTCTTTAGGTCCGGCGATCAGAACTTCTTTATAACCCCAGATATTCTCAATGTTATGAGCAAACTGCCCCATCAAAATATCAAAACTATTGGTGTCCTTGACCCAGGCCTCGTTAAACGTCTCACCTTTTTTGGTTGAATCTGAACAGGAGATCAGTAACGGCGCAATAAGGGCCAGCGCAAAATATTTTTTCATTATTGTAGGAGCGTGTGTTGTGTTGTGATAATGGGCAACAGTCCCGGAGACTGATGCCTGGTGGCGCTCGCTTAATAGTCAACTATCGACACGGCTTCACGCAGGGGTGCCTCATCCGGCATAAACGCTGCGCTCAACGTTGTCGGTACACGGCTATTTTTTATCTTGCGGCGTATAGCCTTCAATATGTACATCTTTGCCTTCAAACAGAAAGTTGATCATCTCCTGCTCCAGCAGTTTGCGATGTTCAACATTCATCATATTGAGCTTTTTCTCGTTAATCAGCATGGTCTGCTTATGCTGCCACTGCGCCCAGGCTTCTTTCGAGATGTCATTATAGATGCGCTTACCCACTTCGCCCGGGTACAACTGGAAATCCTGACCTTCAGCGTCACGTTGTAAAAAAGTACAAAAAATAGTTCTGCTCATCGGTAATCCTCTTTATTGGCCGGGCGTTAAACGAGTGCTCCGGCACGTAACTGTTGTAACAGGCGCTCTACAGGCGCAGCCAGTCCTACGGACGGCGGCTGCGCTAAGTTATACCAGAGCGCATTGCCTTCATCCATGCATGAGTGGAAGGAAGACACGGGAAGCCACATGGGCACAATATCCAGATGGAAATGGCTGAATGTATGGCGAAATGCCGTCATCTGACGCAGATTATTAGCGCTAATCTGCCGTTGTGCCAGCCATTCTGTCAATTCCTGCTCAGTAGCAAATTGCGGGAAGCAAAATAAACCTCCCCACAGGCCGCTGGGCGGTCGCTGCGCCAGGTAAACCTCATCATTATGCTGCATTAACAATAAATAACCTGTGCGTTCCGGCAGCGTTTGCTTTGGCTTTTTGCCCGGATACATAGCCCAGCTATGGGCGGCGTATGCTTCACAGCCGTTGTTCAACGGACATAATTCACATTTGGGTTTTGAACGGGTGCAGACCATTGCTCCCAGATCCATCATTGCCTGATTAAAACGGGCAACCCCGTGTGCTGGCGTAACTGCTTCGCTGACGGACCACAGGCGGCTTTCGACCTCTTTTTTACCGGGCCAGCCGGCAACAGCATAGCAGCGGGCCAGCACGCGTTTAACGTTACCATCCAGAATAGGATAATGCTGACCCAGCGAGAGGGATAAAATCGCGCCGGCGGTTGAGCGTCCTACGCCGGGCAAATCCATTACGGCTTCAAATGTCTGCGGAAAGACGCCGCCATGACGCGTAGCGACCTGCTGTGCTGCTTTATGAAGATTGCGGGCGCGGGCGTAATAGCCAAGTCCGGTCCATAAATGCAGCACTTCATCAAGCGGGGCATCAGCAAGATCGGTCACCGTTGGAAAACGCGCCATAAAACGTTCAAAGTAGGGGATAACCGTGGCCACCTGCGTTTGCTGCAACATCACTTCAGACAGCCACACTTTGTAAGGCGTCTTTTCGATTTGCCAGGGCAGAGTTTTACGCCCATATTTGTCGTACCATTCCAGCACCTGAGCTGAAAATTGCGCTGCGTGTAGGGTCAAAGCGGGCTTCCGAATTTGCGCGATTAAGGGCACAGATTCCAGCACAGCAGCGCGAAGCTGTAAATCGGATCTTTGCTATGCTTGCATCCGGCAACTAACTTTGGATAATGCCCGTTTTCCCGAAGACTCTCACAAGCAGACTACTTTTATGAATAACGACGTCATTTCACCGGATTTTGATGAAAACGGTCGCCCGCTGCGCCGTATCCGTAGCTTTGTCCGCCGCCAGGGGCGTCTGACCAAAGGTCAGCAGCACGCACTGGACCACTTCTGGCCGGTGATGGGCGTTGAGTTCTCCGAAGCGCCGCTGGATTTTAGCGTTCTGTTTGGCCGCGATGCGCCGGTTACTCTGGAGATTGGCTTTGGCATGGGGGCATCACTGGTCACCATGGCGAAAGCAAAACCAGAGCAAAACTTCCTGGGAATCGAAGTTCATTCCCCTGGCGTTGGGGCTTGCCTTTCTTCCGCGCATGAAGAAGGCGTGGAAAACCTGCGTGTGATGTGTCACGACGCTGTAGAAGTGCTGCACAAAATGATCCCTGACAATTCTTTAAACATGGTTCAGCTGTTTTTCCCTGACCCGTGGCATAAAGCCCGGCATAATAAACGCCGTATCGTTCAGGCCGAGTTTGCGGAACTGGTCAAGAGCAAGCTGAAGCTGGGCGGCGTGTTCCATATGGCGACCGACTGGGAAGCCTATGCCGTGCACATGTTAGAAGTCATGTCTTCGCTGGATGGATATAAAAACCAGTCTGCCAGCAACGACTATGTACCGCGTCCGGATTCGCGTCCGGTAACCAAATTTGAACAGCGTGGCCATCGTCTTGGTCACGGCGTATGGGACTTAATGTTCGAGAGGGTGAAATAATGGCAAAGCAACGTAGTCGTCGTCTGCGCAAAAAAATGCACATTGACGAGTTTCAGGAGTTAGGGTTTTCCGTTGCCTTCCGTTTCCCGGAAGGGACTGCGGAAGAACAGGTTGATCAAACCATTGATGATTTCATCAATGAGGCTATCGCACCGAATAAGCTGGCGTTTGATGGTAGCGGCTATCTTGCATGGGAAGGGCTGATTTGCCGTGAAGAAATAGGCAAGTGTACCGAAGACGATCAGGCTGCCGTGCGTAAATGGCTGGAAGAACACAAACTCGAAGAGGTACGCATCAGCGAACTTTTCGACGTCTGGTGGGACTAAGAACTACGGGGCTGGCATATGCTGGCCCGTTTTGTCTCTGAGGGAGTATGTATGATGCATAAAGCGCTGCTGGCAGCGGCATTGACGGTAACAACGTTTGCTGCACAGGCAGACTATAAGTGTAGCGTCACACCGCGCGACGACGTGATCCTGATGCCGCAAACGGTTCAGGTTAAAGGCGAGAATGGCAATCTGGTGATCGCACCCGATGGCGGCGTGATGTTTAACGGTAAACAGTATAATTTGAACGCCAGCCAGCGTGAACAGGCAAAAGATTATCAGAACGATTTACGCAGTGCGCTGCCGTGGATCGACGATGGCGCGCGCAGCCGGGTGGAGAAAGGCCGCGCGGCGCTGGACAAAATTATTACCCAGCAGGTCGGGGCCGACAGCAAAATGCGCAACCGCCTGACTAATCTGGATGCACAGCTGAAAGAGCAACTGAACAAGATCATAGAACGTCGCAGCGACGGTCTGACCTTCCACTATCAGGCTATCGACCAGGTTCGGGCTAATGGCCAGCAATTGGTTAATCAGGCGATGGGCGGTATCCTCCAGGACAGCATTAACGAGATGGGTGCGCAGGCCGTGACTAAAGGCGGCAACCCGTTACAAAGCGTGCTGGGCAATCTCGGTGGCCTGCAAAGCGCAGTCCAGAGCGAATGGAAAAATCAGGAAAAAGATTTCCAGCAATTTGGTAAAGATGTGTGCCAGCGGGTGATCTCGCTGGAAGACAGCCGCAAAGCGCTGGTAGGCAGTTTGAAATAAGGGGCTACACCCTAACCCTCTCCCTCAGGGAGAGGGGACGCCCCGTGCGCGTGTTCGGTTTGTTCCACCTTAAATTACACCGAATGCTGACTGGCTCCCTCTCCCTCAGGGAGAGGGGACGGCCCGTGCGCGTGATCGGTTTGTTCCACCTTAAATCACACCGAATGCTGACTGGCTCCCTCTCCCTCAGGGAGAGGGCAGGGGTGAGGGTGGCCGTTATGGCATATAATCACTCCCGATACTCTTGCCCGCCAGAGTGCGTGCCTGTAATCGCGCGAGGATCGTCATCAATACGCCTTCTTCAGACTCACGCAGCGCATTATTCCAGAAGCGCAAAACGTCCCACCCTTTTGCCTTTAAAAAAGCCGTTCTTGATAAATCATACTCGAGCTGATCTGCATGTTGACCACCGTCCAGTTCGACAATTAATCGGGCTTTGTGGCAGGCGAAATCAACGATATAGGGGCCGATGGCCAGTTGCCGGCGAAATTTAAACCCATAAAATTGTCGCCCACGCAAAAGCATCCAGAGCTGCATTTCTTCCGGCGTGGCATTTCTTCTCAACATCCTGGCGTTAATCATCGCGCTATTATGATTAAGCGTTATGTCGCGGGTGTAAAAAGAGCGTAAATCTGGAAGATGCTTCGCAATACATTTCAGGCGGGATAAGTCTGCCGTCGCTGACGCCAGGAATCTGGCGTGGCGCACGGCCGCATATTAATCTGCGAGGAACAGTTCCAGCAGGGAGTTGAGGAATAACTTACCGTGCTGCGTTATTTGCCAGCTTTCTGCGCTTTCGGTGAGATATCCCTGCGCAATCGCCGCGTCAATCTGCTGACGAATAACCGTTTCTGGCAGCCCGGTATAATCGGTGAATTCCTGGCGTGGAGCGGGCTCCAGCAGACGGAAGCGGTTCATAAAGAACTCAAACGGTTTATCCGCCAGCTCGACATCGCGTTCACTTTCAGAATAGCGTCCCTGCATGTAGCCGCGTGGATGACGCGTTTTCGTTGTCCGTAAAATGCGCCCATCCGGGAACGTCACCTTACCGTGTGCACCGCAGCCAATGCCGAGATAATCGCCAAAGCGCCAGTAATTGAGGTTATGTTGGCACTGATAACCTGGTTTTGCATATGCTGACGTTTCATACTGCTGATATCCGGCAGCGCTAAGGAGCTGATGACCGCGCTCGAAAATATCCCACAGCGCATCGTCATCCGGCAGCACGGGTGGACGAGAGCCAAATAGCGTGTTGGGTTCGATAGTCAGTTGATACCACGACAGATGCGGGGGAGCCAGGGCGATAGCCTGACGTAAATCATCCAGCGCCTCGTCCAGCGTTTGATCCGGCAGGCCGTGCATGAGATCGAGGTTGAAGCTGCGCAGTCCAAGGCCGGCGGCCAGTCGTGCAGCGCGTTTGGCCTCTTCCGGGCCATGAATACGTCCCAGACGCTGCAATTTCTGGTCGCTAAAGCTTTGTACACCGATAGAGATTCGATTAATACCTGCACGCTGATAATCGACAAAGCGGTCAGCTTCTACCGTCCCGGGATTAGCTTCCATGGTGATTTCTGCATTAGCCGCCAGCGGCAGGCGCGACCGGACGCCATCCAGCAGCGTCTGCATGCCCGGGCCAGAAAGTAGGCTTGGGGTGCCACCGCCGATAAAAATAGTCGCAATCTCACGCCCCTGAGCGTAAGCGATATCGCCGTCGAGATCGCTCAGCAGATGCTGAACGTAGTCGTCGTGCGGCACTTCGCCTTTCAGCGCATGAGAATTGAAATCGCAGTACGGGCATTTCTGCACGCACCACGGAATATGAATATACAGGCTCAGAGGCGGTAAATTAACGATCACGCAGCGCGTCCAGTAACAGTTTCAGTGCCTGCCCTCGGTGAGAAATAGCGTTTTTCTCTTCGCGAGTCAGTTCGGCTGCCGTTTTACCTTCTGACGGCACAAAGAAAATCGGATCGTAACCAAAACCGCCGTGACCTGCGGCCTGACGGGTAATGACGCCGGACCAGCTACCGTGACATACCAGCGGCGTGGGATCGTCCGCATGACGCAGGTACACCAGTACACAATGGAATTGTGCATGGCGCTGCTCGTCAGGCGTCTCTTTCATTGCCTCAAGCAGCTTTTCCAGATTCTGCTGGTCGCTGGCATCTTCACCGGCATAGCGTGCGGAATAAATGCCCGGCGCGCCGCCCAGGACGTCAACAGCCAGCCCGGAGTCATCCGCAATCGCGGGCAGGCCGGTTATCTGCGCTGCATGACGCGCTTTCAGAATGGCGTTCTCAATAAAGGTCAGGCCGGTCTCTTCGGGGGACGCTACGCCGAGATCGGTTTGCGCAACAACATCAAGACCAAAATCGCTAAGCAGTGAGGCCAGCTCACGCACTTTCCCGGCATTGCCGGTGGCGAGGACAACTTTTTGCATACAATATTTACTCTGTTAGGGCCGCAACGTTTGCCGGAATATGCTGCGGATGAAGAATTTTGACCTGCTTATGGCGGCCCAGCTCGCCCTTTTCAATCATGACCTGGCTTTTTGCTACCCGAAACTGTTTGGCGAGGAATTTGATCAGATGTGCATTAGCCTGACCGTCAACCGGCGGGGCAGTGATGGCGACTTTCACTTCGTCGCCATGCAGGCCAACAATGCTGTCGCGGCTGGCTTTCGGCTGAATATAGAGCCGTAAAACCAGGCCATCCGACAGCGATTCAACTGCACTCATGCCCATCCCCAGATATAGGCCAGCGGCACAGCGACATTGGCCAGTAGCTCCATCACCCCCATATTAATCACGTACATTATTAATACGAGGATCATAGGAGAGAAGTCTATGCCACCCATTGACGGCAGCAATTTACGAATCGGACGCAGTAAAGGCTCTGTCAGCTGGATTAAAACGAATTCCACCGGGCTTCGTCCCCGACTGACCCAGCTCATAATCGCCATCGCCATCAGTACCCAGAAAATGAGCGAGCCGACCGTTTTGATAAGCACCAGCGCCGCAGAAAAAGGCAGCAGCAGGCCGCTAATCGTAATATACGGGTTGAGAAAAACCTTTACGATACACAACACCAGTGCGATCAGCAGCGAGGCTGTATCAACAGGTCCCATGGCCGGAATAAAACGGCGCAGCGGACCGACAATAGGCTGGGTTGCCTTAACGATAAATTGGGCAAAAGGATTATAAAAATCACAGCGCGCCCACTGCATCCAGATGCGTAAAAGCAATATCATCGTATAAATCTGGATGACCAGTGAAAAGAGAGTGGACAACGTATTCATAGCGTTCCTCAGTTTTCCTTATTATTTTGTGTAGTCGCGTGCACCGAAAATAGCGGTGCCAATACGAACCATCGTGCTACCTGCCGCAATCGCAGCATCCATATCATCTGACATGCCCAACGACAGGGTATCTATCGTGGGATAGCGTGTTTTAAGCCGCGTGAATGCTACAGCCATTTGGCCTGCTACCGCAAACTGCCTTACATATTCTGACTCAGGCGCAGGGATTGCCATTAATCCGCGGAGGGTTAATCCTTTAAGTTCCATGATGGCATCGGCCAGACTATCGACCTCTGCCAGAGAAATGCCCGACTTACTCTCTTCATCACTGATATTGACCTGAATAAGGACGTTAAGCGGCGGCAAATGCGCCGGACGCTGCTCGCTCAGGCGGGACGCTATGCGCAGGCGATCGACCGTATGGCACCAGTCGAAATGCTCAGCCACCAGGCGACTTTTATTGGACTGTAACGGACCGATAAAATGCCACTGTAACCCGTCTACGCCAGCCTCACGAAAGTGCAGCACTTTCTCCACGCCTTCCTGCACATAGTTTTCACCAAATGCGCGCTGCCCGGCCTGGATAGCTTCTGCGACGGCGCTCGCAGGTTTTGTTTTGCTCACTGCAAGCAGCGTAATGTCTTCTGAAACACGGCCGCAAAGCGATGCCGCCGCGGAGATTTTATTCCTGACCTGTGCCAGGTTATGCGCAATGTCGTTCATTTTCAGAGGATGATGGTATGGATATGGAAGAAATAGTGGCCCTTAGTGTAAAGCATAATGTCTCGGATCTACACCTGTGCAATGCCTGGGCACCCCGCTGGCGAAGGTTGGGGAAGCTGGAGCCTGCGCCCTTTGCCCCTGTAGACGTAGAAAAATTGCTGCATGATTATCTGGATGACGCTCAGCTGGCTCAGTTTCATCAGGGGCAGGTCGATTTCGCCATCACCTTATCCGGCCAACAGCGGCTACGCGCCAGCGCGTTTATTCATCGCCAGGGCGCCTCTCTTGCGCTCCGCCTGCTGCCTGATGTAACGCCGCATTTTGACGATCTGAGCGTGCCCGCCGCGCTGCCTGAGCTATTAAACGAGGATAGCGGGCTGATTCTGGTGACCGGGGCAACGGGAAGCGGAAAATCCACGACGCTTGCCGCCATGGTTAATCATCTGAATCATCATCTGGACGGGCACATTGTGACGCTGGAAGATCCCATTGAGTTTGTTCACGCGAGTCAGCGTTGTCTCATCCATCAGCGGGAGATTGGCCGCCATGCGGCATCGTTTGCCGCCGCGCTACGGGCGGCGCTGCGTGAAGATCCTGACGTCATTCTATTGGGGGAACTGCGCGACAGTGAAACTATTCGTCTGGCGCTGACCGCCGCAGAAACCGGACATCTGGTACTGGCAACGTTACACACGCGTGGGGCTGCCCAGGCCGTTGAACGGCTGGTGGATGTCTTTCCTGCTCAGGAGAAAGAGCAGGTACGTAGCCAGCTTGCCGGAAGTCTGTGCGCGGTAATAGCGCAAAAGTTACAGTGCAATCAGCAAAACAGCCGGGTGGCGCTGTTTGAACTGCTGATAAACACACCTGCGGTAGCGAATCTAATTCGTGAAGGCAAAACGCATCAGTTACCCGGCGTGATGCAGACCGGGCAGCAGGCAGGAATGCAGACTTTTACCCAAAGCTATCAACAACGCACTGCGGCAGGGCTGCTTTGATGTGATTTTGGGGAGAATGCCGTTTACCACCAGCGTATCCCTGCCGTGAGATAAAGCTAACATTCGCTGGCCAGCCAACAGTTTGCCTGGTCTTGTATCCTCCTCAACTGGCGCTAGAATCTGTAGATGGCTTAAGCCCGCAGCGGACAATAATTGCTATGTCATCTCAACCGAACCAAAGTCTGATCGACGGCATCCGCTGTCTGCAATACCTGGTCTCCAGCGACCGCGCCATTGGCTGTCGTGAACTGGCGCGTCTGATGGGCATTAATACTACCCGCGTTAATCGACTGCTCATGACAATGGCCTCTATTGGCCTGACGAGGCAGGATGAACAACGCCGCTATCTTCCTGGTCCGGGGATCCACGCTCTGGCGGCGCAGGCGATCCGCGGATCGGCCCTTTTTTCTCAGGCGCTCCCTGTGCTGGAACGCCATGCGCCACGTGATATCGTGGTTGCGATGGGCGTGCTGTGGGAGGATCAGGTTATCTACATTTACCATTCTGAACCCGGCAATCAGATGAGCCAGGCGCTGGCGGGGTTTCATATGCTGCCCGCATGGCAGTCCGTCATTGGCATGAGTTTACTGGCCGCCGAATCAGATGAGGAACTGACCGTGCGCTTTAGCGAGCGGCAGTGGCAACAACTGGCTCCGCATCTTCAGCAGCAGCGAAAGCAGGGAAGTGTCATCTGGCATCATGAGGACGGAGAAGTCTCAATGGCTCAGCCCCTGGGCGCCCACTCTGCAGCCCTGGCTTTTGCCGGAATGTGGCATCCGGAAGCGGAGACGCTTACAGCACGCCATCTTGAAATGCAGTCGCTGGCAGCGAAGTTAACCAGCTCCTGAGAATGGACTTTCCTGCGATGAAGCCAAATTTGCCGCAGAAGGTACCAGAAATGCACCTGGCCGGGCGGAATAACCAGCAGCGTCGATTAGCCCTCGTCCATCAGGCTGGCTTATTCCACTTCTGAGCCAGTGATAAGATTGTCACAGGAATTCGCTTAAATCATGAAATATTTTTCGGGATTACTTTTCAGGATCGGAAGAATGGCCGTGATATCAGCGACGCGACAATATACGTTTGAAGGAGAGTCAGAATGTTCCAACAGGATAATGGGTTAAGCATGGCGCAGCAGATGTTTATTATTACGTGTCCTTCTGTACAGTCCAGGTCATTTGCCAGCTATCTGGCCGAAGCGCTTTCTATTCCCGTCACAGTACAGAATATTGCCAAACCATTAGAGCAAAGACTGCCTGAGGGTGTTATTGTATTATTCGATATTGCTGTATCAAATAAAAAGCTAAATGGCATCTGGTGTGACATTCTGCAAGCACAGACCGCCGATTTACGTATGGTAATCTTAAATAGCGCTCATCAGCATGCCTTTATTGAGATGACTCGATTACCGGGATTTTACGGCGTATTCAGTTGTAACGACACTCAGGAGCATATTTTAAAAGGGCTTGAAGCAATTTTAAAAGGTAACTCTCCAGAGCTGCTTACCCATATTCAGTTCCGTTCAGACGTGCAAAGCCATGAGCGCATGGATAATATTCCACTTACCGAGCGGGAATATGAAATTCTTAATGAATTACGCTATGGCGCATCAAATATAGATATCGCCCGCGCGTTATTTATTAGTGAAAATACGGTACGTACGCATTTATACAATATTTTTCGCAAGTTAAATGTTAAAAACAGAACGCAGGCGGTAAGCTGGACCAATGCGTCCCTGCGTGACCAGACAATCCGGACATCGCAGGAAGCATTTAGCTAAACACGCTGCTCGAAATAGCTTTCCAGAATAATCACCGCAGAGGCAGAATCGACGCTGCCTTTATTTAATGCACGAAAGCCGCCGTGTTCAAATAATCCGGCGCGCGCCTCTACGGTGCTTAACCGCTCATCGTGCAGGGTGACCGTGACGCCAAACCTGCCGTGAATTTTATTAGCGAATTTTCGCGCCCGGGCCGTAAGTGGCTGCTCGCTACCGTCCATATTGAGCGGTAGGCCGATGATGACAGCATCCGGTTGCCACTCTTTAAGCAGACGTTCAATAACACTCCAGTCCGGGGTTCCATCCTGGGCTTTGATCGCATTGAGAGGCCGGGCGGTACCGGTGATCTGCTGACCAATGGCTACACCAATGCTTTTGGTACCGAAATCAAAAGAGAGAAAGGTTCCGCTCATCAGGCATGTCCCGCCACGCCAGGCATGGTCTGGATATCAATGCCAATCAGTTTTGCGGCTTCGCGCCAGCGATCGGCAATCGGAGCTTTAAACAGAATATTCAGATCCGCCGGTGTGGTAAGCCAGGCGTTGTCAAGTAGCTCCTGTTCAAGCTGCCCTTTCTCCCATGAGGAGTAGCCCAGCGCCACCAGTACATCGACCGGCTGATTGTGCGTGCCCAGCGTTTCCAGAACATCCCGCGATGTGGTGATCACCGTATTATCAGAAATACGGATGCTGGAGGAAAAAGAAGCCGGAGGCGTATGCAGAATGAATCCGCGATCTTCTGCCAGCGGGCCGCCGAGTAAAACCGGTTTATCCAGACGGATTGCCGGATCGCGTGGTTCAGGCGTGATTTTTAGTTTTTCCAGAATGCCCTCAACCTGCAAATTTTCCAGCGGTTTGTTAATAATAATGCCCATTGCACCATCGTCGTTATGTTCGCAGATATAGACGACAGCGCGGCGAAAGAGAGGGTCCTGGAGTGCAGGCATGGCAATCAGAAAGTGATGCTGTAAATTCATTGTCAGAGATTCTGTTTTCCTGGTTCAAAAAAGCAACAACGTCCAGTATGCGGGGAAAGTTCGACGCTGTCACTAGCCAGTAGTAGGAAGACAGGCGGGGTCCCTCCCGCCATAACCAGGCTTCAGGCGCGCATCGCGTCTGCACAGTCCGAACTACTTCGCCAGGCGTTTCTCAATAGCGTCCATGAGCATACCGGTAATTGACACCGGAAACTCTGCTTCGATTTCGCGAATACAGGTCGGGCTGGTGACATTCACTTCGGTCAGACGATCGCCGATGATATCAAGGCCAACGAAAATCAGACCTTTTGCTTTTAGCAACGGCCCCACGCGGCGCGCAATTTCCCAGTCGCTGTCAGTCAGTGGACGCGGTTCACCCCGGCCGCCAGCCGCAAGATTACCCCGAGTTTCGCCGCCTTGCGGGATACGTGCCAGGCAGTAAGGCACCGGTTCGCCATCAACCACCAGTACACGCTTGTCGCCATCGACAATGGCGGGCAAATAGTTCTGCGCCATGCAGTAACGGGTGCCGTGCTCGGTCAGCGTTTCGGCGATCACGCCAAGATTCGGATCGCCTGCTTTGACGCGAAAAATAGAAGCGCCGCCCATTCCATCCAGCGGTTTTAAAATGATATCGCTGTGCTTTTGCCAGAACGCTTTCAACTGCGCTTTACTGCGTGTGACCAGCGTATCCGGCGTCAAATCGGAGAACCAGGCGGTATAAAGCTTCTCGTTACAGTCGCGCAAGCTTTGCGGCTTGTTAACGATCAGCGTGCCCTGTTCTTCCGCACGTTCAAGGATATAAGTGGAGTAGATAAACTCGGTATCAAACGGTGGATCTTTACGCATCAGGATAACGTCGAGATCGGCAAGATGGATATCCTGCTCGGCGTTAAACGCATACCATTTGTCGTAATTCTGCTCAACACTGAGCAAACGCGTACGCGCGCGCGCTTCACCGTTGATCAGATAGAGATCGGACATCTCCATATAATGAAGCTCATAACCACGGCGCTGTGCTTCCAGCAGCATAGCGAAGCTGGAGTCTTTCTTAATATTAATGCTTGCGATGGGGTCCATCACGATGCCGAGCTTGATCATTATTGTTCTCCGTTAGCCCAGATCGCCAAACCGCACTTGTAATGCAGTAATGGCGGTGAGCGCAGTTGTCTCAGTGCGCAGAACGCGAGGTCCCAGCAGAATATCAGTAAACTGATACTGTGCGGTCATGGCAATTTCATCGGCCGATAATCCGCCTTCCGGCCCAATAAGCAGGCGTATGCGCTCAACCGGCAGCGGCAGCGTGTTGATGCTGGCGCTGGCGCGCGGATGCAGGTTCAGTTTCAGCCCCTCATCCGGTTCAGCACACCAGGTTTCGAGATCCATCGCCGGACGGATTTCGGGGACCTGATTACGCCCGCACTGTTCGCAGGCGGCGATGGCGATTTTCTGCCACTGCTGAAGCTTCTTATTCAAACGTTCAGCATCCAGTTTAACGCCGCAGCGCTCAGAAAAAAGTGGCGTAATGAGGCTTACTCCCAGTTCGATCGATTTCTGGATAGTAAATTCCATTTTTTCGCCCCGCGACATCACCTGACCTAAATGAATATGCAGCGGAGATTCGCGATCGTCGACGGCGCTGTTTCGCACGTTAACCATTACGCTTTTTTTATCTGCGCGAATAATCTCGGCGTCGAATACCTGATTAGTGCCATCAAAAAGCTGTACCGGCTGGCCGGCGGTCATGCGCAGTACGCGCCCGACGTGATTGGCGGCGTCATCATTGAGCGCCACGTCCTGGCCGACAATCAGCGGGGCAGGGTGATAAATGCGGGGTTTACGCATAAGGCTATGAGTCCATTAATGATAATACCCGCTAGTGTAGGTTAGCTCTTTTGCGCCTGGCAAGCGCGCTGCACGTAAGGATTATGATTCCCCTGAACCTTTGCAATGCGGTTATCACGTTCACACTCCCATTTTGTGACCGGATAGAGCTTATCCCAGGCGGTAAAGAGCTGGGTCTGCTGGCGGGAGAGGCTAATTTTATACTGGTCGCGCATATAAAAATTAATGCGGGCGATGGCGCCTCGCGCGCGTTCAGGCGGCTCAGCCTGCTTGTTTTTGAAATCGACTTTCATGGCGCACTGGCCGTACTGACCTTCGCCGCCTTTCCACTGGCTGTACATAAAATTATTACGATCGCCGTTGACTTCGCCCACCGCCGGTTGCAGGTTATGCATATCGCTTTCTATCTGGCGATATACCGGATCTTTGACGCAGTTTTTGCGCCCGCCGTCTTGCCAGCACTGGCGCTGATGACCGAACTGCCATGCCGGGACAACGTGCTCCCACTCAACCCGGCCGGCACGATTGGCATTTTTACGCACTTTATAGCCGCATGACGCCAAATCAATAACGCCTTTTTTCCCCTGCCAGCTAATCGCACAACCGCAATAAAAATCGCCGGGAACGTCGGCGTTTACTTTTACACTGGCTGTTTTAGCCTGGGCAAAGCTGGTAATTTCTTTGGCATACAAAGGCGTTGCCAGTATCGGAATCAAAAAGAGCAGGGAAGAATGCCAGGTACGGTACATCGTGAACTCCATGTTAGCAGGAGGTCGCAACGTAACGAAAGTAGTTGTCAGATGCAATCAATCAGAACATAAAAGTTCTTAATATTTCTTAAATCAGGTGTCGGCTTTCAGCGGTTGGCCGCAGTGAACGCAACGGTAGGTCGCTTCTTTGCGCAGTATTCGATTGTGGCGGCGTACCGTCAACTGATGCTGCTGGCAGTGGCAGCGGTAGGAAAAGGTATTGCGGCGCACTGATGCCAGTTCAAACTGATGCGTCCGGGAGGCCGGAACGTGCAGCACGCTTTCCATCATCCATTTCCACTCTTTACCGTGCGGAGCGACCCGCCCAAAGTGTTTCCATACCAGCAGATGCGCCAGTTCGTGCGGTACTACTTCATTGATAAACGCCTGCTGATTTTCCAGCAGCAGAACCGGATTGAGGCGGATTTCATAGCTATCAAGCCAGGCGGTACCGGCTGCCGTTCCGCGCTGTTGATAGATCAGTTTCGGTTCCGGATAATTTCGCCCCAGCGTCTGATTGGCGAGCGTCAGTTTATCTCGCAGGCTGCGCATAACGGCTTGCTGGATGGCGATAGGGAGGCGGGAGGTTTTCATAACTCCAGAGAATAATCGCTAAAAAAGGCGGCTGCAATAGACGCCGCAGTCAGACAGGAAAATGCAGTGAGAAGATATGGTGCCCCCGATCAAAGCGATAGCGCACCGAACCGCCATGCAGCTCCATAATGGCTTTTACCATCGACAGGCCCAGTCCGTAGCCCGATGAATGACGGGCGTTATCGCCGCGCCAGAAACGGTTAAACATCTTGTCCGGGGCATTAAATGACGCGCCGGGATTGGCAATCTCAATAATGTCCTGCCCATCGCGAGCGTGGCTGGTGATGCGCAGAGTCGCGCCATCGGGTGAATAGCGGATCGCATTGCTGAGCAGGTTTAGCAATACCCGTTGCAGTAATATCCGGTCGGCCTGGACCGTGCCGGTACAGGTGATATCGAACGTCATCTTCTTTTCATCGGCATCATACTCAAGAAAGTCAACAAGATGAGTAACGGCATCGACCTGAGAAAGGCGCTCTTTTTTAAGCAGAATATTGTGGTGTTCTGCCCGGGCGAGAAACAGAATATTTTCCGTCAGGCGCGACAGGTTTTCGAGTTCTTCGATATTGTTTGCCAGCGCCTGCTGATACTCCTCCACGCTGCGTTCTTTGTTTAACGCTACCTGGTTATGACCCAGCAGAATGGTAACCGGCGTGCGCAGCTCATGCGCCAGGTCGTCAGCAAACTGGTTGAGGCGCGTAAAGTCCTCACCCAGTTTTTGGCGCATAACATTTAATGCGCTTCCCAGCGGCTTCAGCTCAACGGGAAGCCGTGTTTCATCCAGCGGCTGGCTGAGTCCGCGGCTATCCGTATTCGCCGTGAGCTGACTCAGGGCGGCAATCGCTTTCAGCCCGCGTCTGATGAGCAGCGGACTGACGGCGGAGCAGAGAAGGATCGCGATAACAGAGATCAGAATGCTGTGGTATCGATACTGTTCAAGCATGTACTGACGTTCTGTTGCCAGTCTGGCAACAGTAATGGTGACCGGCTTACCCTGACTGTTTGCCGCAACGCGTACCGCCGAAAGTGGCGTACCGGAGACATCACTTTTCGCAATAGTGTCCAGCGTTGGCTTTTTCTGCGCGGGAAGCACATCCAGCCGCGCAGGATCAACGCGGGTATGGTTGACCGAAACAGGCTCTGCGCCGGGAGCCTGGATAAGCAGAATATCCTGACGCGTATCCATCATCCGGTTAAAGTAGAGCGGCAGATTTTGCGCCTGAGCGCCATCGAGCAGAAGCTGCTTAATTTGATCCGCCCGATTAACCAGCGTGATATCGTCCCGCCATGTGAGTTCTTTACTCAGCCCCTGATACAGCGTCCAGCTCACGCCAGTGCAGGCCAGCGTCATCACCAGGACAAATGCCAGCGTCAGGCGAAACGTTATTGATAATTCAGGCTTTATTATTTTCATCTACAGTAACCCGGTAACCCATTCCTCTGACGGTGCCGATCAGTTTATGCGCGAAGGGATCGTCAACTTTGGCGCGCAGGCGACGGATCGCCACGTCAACCGTATTGGTTTCGTTGTCAAAATTGATACCCCAGACTTCACTGGCAATCACCGCGCGGGGAATAATTTCACCGGCGCGTGAAGCCAGCAGCCACAGCAGGAGAAACTCTTTGCGGGTTAATATTATCGCCTTGCCGTCACGGTGAGCGCTTTGTCGCAGAGAGTCCATCTCCAGCCCACCCATTTTCAGGCGCGTATCGGCGGCATTGTTGTCTCTGAGCTGGGTGCGAACTCTTGCCAGCAGTTCGGCAAACGAGAACGGTTTTACCAGGTAATCATTTGCCCCGGACTCCAGCCCTTTCACCCGATCGTCAACGGCATCGCGCGCGGTAAGGCATATTACCGGCGTCTGATGCGCCGTTCGTATCGCTTTCAGTACCTGCCAGCCATCCATCAACGGCAGCATGATATCGAGGATTATCAGGGCGTAAGGTTCCTGCAGGGCAAGGCGTAATCCGCTTTTGCCCTCGCTTGCCGTGTCGACGACATAACCGGCTTCACTCAGCCCCTGGCTTACCCAATCGCGGGTTTTTTGATTGTCTTCAATGAGCAGAATTTTCATGCAGCCACTATGTCACAGGCATCAGGTCCGTGGGGGAGATATTAGCAATCATGACGAAATTGTCATCTTCGCGTCAGGTTAGCAGCGCACGAGTCATATACAGTCAATGTACTCAACCGAACCCGGAGCATCACATGAAAAAGTACCTTCTTACCGCCGCCATCGCCTGTGCGATTTCTGCCCCTGGCATGGTCATGGCTGCCGCCAACAATATTTTGAGCGTGCATATTCTCGATCAACAAACCGGTAAACCCGCCGCTAATGTCGAAGTGGTTCTGGAGCAAAAAAACAGCAATGGATGGCAGCAATTGAATAGCGGACATACCGATAAAGACGGGCGCATTAAAGCGTTATGGCCGGAGCAGGAAGCGAAGCCGGGAGACTATCGGGTGACGTTCAAAACTAAACCCTATTTTGATAGCAAAAAGCAGGAGAGCTTCTTCCCGGAAGTGCCGGTTGAGTTTCATATAACGAAAACCGATGAGCACTATCATGTACCGCTGCTGTTAAGTCAGTACGGTTACTCGACCTATCGCGGAAGTTAACGGTGGGACAGGCTTCCTCCCGTCAGAGAGGAAGCCTGTAATGATCAGTTACGTGCGCCAATATCGCGCAGTTTACGCCCTTTCATCAGATTACGTTCGATGTGCTCCAGCGAGACGTGTTTGGTTTCCGGCACCAGCCACAGCGTCAGCAGGATAAACAGTACGTTCAGACCCGCATACACCCAGAAGGTAGTGGCGTTGCCCAGCGTGTTAAGCATGGTCAGGAACGTTGCGCCGACAATCATGTTGGCGATCCAGTTGGTTGCAGTGGAGCAGGTGATACCAAAATCACGGCCTTTCAGCGGCTGGATTTCAGAGCACAGCACCCAAATCAGCGGACCGGCACTCATGGCGAAGCCGATGATAAACATCAACAGCATGGCGATAGCAAAGTACTGCGCTGATGGAGAGTGGATACCGATATGCATCATGGTGCCCAGGATACCCATCCCGACAGCCATGACCAGGAAGCCCAGGGTCAGCGTCGGCTTACGGCCCCAGCGGTCTACCAGTCCGATCGCAATGAAGGTTGCCAGCACGTTAGTCAGGCCGACAATCACCGTGCCCCACATCTGCTCGTGAGTATTAGTGTAACCGGCCAGTTCGAAGATTTTCGGCGCGTAATACATGATCACGTTCATGCCGGTGAACTGCTGCATAACCTGAAGTAACACCCCAAGGAATACCGCCCGGCGGAAGTTGCTGTTCTCTTTAAACAGCGCCCAGCCACTCTGTTTTACCTTCAGGCTCTCACGAATTTCTTCGAGTTCATTTTTCGCTTCCGCGCTGGTATCACGCAGCCGTAACAGCACGCGTTCCGCATCGTGAAAACGACGTTTAGCGGCAAACCAGCGCGGGCTGTCCGGCAGGAAGAAGACCCCAATCAGCAACAGAACAGCCGGAATGATGATCACGCCGAGCATCCAGCGCCATGCACCGCTGTAGCTAAACGCGGTGTCAGAAAGATAGGCACCTAAAATCCCGATGGTAATCATCAGCTGGTACATGGAAATCATACTGCCGCGGATTTTTTCCGGCGCAATTTCTGACAGATAAAGCGGGGCGGTATAAGACGCGACGCCGACGGCCAGGCCCAGCAGCACGCGGGAGAGGATCAGCACTTCAACGTTAGGTGCTGCGGCGGAGAATAGCGAGCCGAGTACGAACAGAATGGCGCCGATCATCAGGCTTTTCTTACGTCCAAGACGGAAAGAGAGCCAGCCGCTACCCACGGCACCGACGGCGGCACCGAACATCATCGAACTCACCACCCATTCTTGCGTATGAGCGCTGATCTGAAATTCATCGGTGATAAAAGGTAAAGCCCCGGCGATCACACCGATATCAAGGCCAAAAAGCAGTCCGGCCAGCGCGGCAAGGAAACAGACAAAAAAGGTCATCGCCTTGTTAGAACGCCCATGTTTTTTATTGTCAGGCATGGTGCCCTCCAGTTGTGTTATCAGGTTTATTGACCCGAATAATAGGTCAGTATGCCGCTAAAATATGTGAGTTGAATCACGTCAGTGTAATCGGTTACATAAGTGTCAAGAATGGTAAGTTCATAACAGCATGAAACTATAGTATTTTTGTCAGGCTTTGCGATATTTTTTAACTCCATTTCAGATTATGCTGAAATAAAATGTAACGAATGGCAAAATTCTGTGCTGCACGAATCGCATTAGTGCGGCTCTGGCGAAAGAAGAGGGTGTAATCGTTTTCACGATAAATAACGGGCACGTTTACCAGTACAGAAGCTTTGAACAGAAAGGCGTTTGCCGGCCGGCGCAGAAAATAAAAAAGCCAGCGCGAGGCTGGCTTTATGTGAATAGCGATGGATTATTTCAGACCGGCAGCATCACGCAGCAGTTGCGCTTTATCGGTTTTTTCCCACGGGAAATGTTCGCGACCAAAGTGACCGTAAGCGGCCGTTTCTTTGTAAATCGGATGCAGTAGATCCAGCATCTGGATCAGGCCGTAAGGACGCAGGTCGAAGAACTCGCGTACCAGTAGCGTCAGCTGTTCGCTGGCAATTTTTTCGGTGCCAAAGGTTTCAACCATGATCGATGTTGGCTCAGCCACGCCGATAGCGTAAGAAACCTGGATTTCACAACGATCGGCCAGACCCGCAGCCACGATGTTTTTCGCTACGTAACGCGCGGCATAGGCGGCAGAACGGTCAACTTTAGACGGATCTTTACCAGAGAATGCACCGCCGCCGTGACGCGCCATGCCGCCGTAGGTATCGACGATGATTTTACGTCCGGTTAAACCGCAATCGCCCATCGGGCCGCCGATCACAAAACGACCGGTCGGGTTGATAAAGAACTTGGTCGCGCTGTTCAGCCATTCGGTCGGCAGCACTGGCTTGATGATCTCTTCCATTACCGCTTCTTGCAGCGATTTCTGATCGATATCTTCAGCATGCTGAGTCGACAGGACGACCGCATCAATGCCGACAATTTTGCCATCATCGTACTGGAAGGTGACCTGGCTTTTTGCATCCGGACGCAGCCACGGCAGGGTACCGTTTTTACGCACTTCAGCCTGACGCTGCACCAGACGGTGCGCATAGGTGATAGGCGCAGGCATCAGCACGTCGGTTTCGTTAGTCGCATAGCCAAACATCAGACCCTGGTCGCCCGCACCCTGTTCCAGCGGATCGGCACGGTCAACGCCCTGATTGATATCCGGAGATTGTTTACCAATCGCGCTCAATACGGCGCAAGAGTTGGCATCAAAACCCATGTCAGAGTGGATATAACCTATGTCACGTACCGTATTGCGGGTGATCTCTTCGATATCAACCCATGCGCTGGTGGTAATTTCACCGCCAACTAAAACCATGCCGGTTTTAACGTAGGTTTCACACGCAACGCGCGCTTTTGGGTCCTGTTCGAGGATCGCATCCAGTACAGCATCGGAGATTTGGTCTGCGATTTTGTCAGGATGCCCTTCTGAAACGGACTCAGACGTAAAAAGGTGTTTTGCCATGTTTAATTTCACCCAAGGAGAAGTCGGTTAGCGCAAACTGCCATGCGGAGTTGCCATGATGGATAACTCTACCAGGGCGTGCAGGTTGATTGGCACTGGCAGTCGGCGTGTTAATCTGTATATACCCGATTCTTCAAACTGCTTATGGACTGGCTGCGGGCAGTAAACTGGACACCGTGTTAGCTTCATGGTCGGAGTTGAGTCGCTGGCCGTCGCAATGCAATTTGAATGCTTTTATGTATAGATGGATTAACATCTGGACGGCTATTTTAGGGTAGTTACTCACCCGATTTCCAGTTTTTTTTTGATTAATGTCGCATTACCAGGCAAAGCGGATGAGATTGTCGTGCGGTAAGTCAGGGATAGCGCGTATTTATCTTTTGCATTTCAGAGACGAACCACGTATAAAACGCCGCGCGCGGCTCATATAAAAGCGCACGACGAAATTCATCGTGTCGCCACTTCCAGCCGGGTTAAAACTTTAGCTTTGGCTTATCGCTGACTGAAGAAGTTGGCGTGGAGGTGATACGAAATAATGAACCATTGGACGCCGCTTATGCAGCCGCACTGTTCTGGTGTGCGCTTCTTTTCCGCAATCTGCATCTCGTTGATACAAACCTGCCGATGTTATACCCATCCCGGTGTTTCTCAGGATCTCAGAGCCGATTACCGACTGTGAACTGAACAAGGGCGCTCTTGCTAAGCAAGGGTTTTCTCATGGTTTCTCCGAATTGTCATACCAGGTTCGGGTACGTGTTTTACAATGATATGAATAAGAAACCGTTCGCTCAGCTGGCGCTTCAGCATTTTCTACTGAAGAATCAGACTGTTTATGGGTTGTTATCGCGCCTTTGGGCTGCGATAGTAGTTTGCTGTTTTACACTTTCGACACAATTTGAGGTTCGCTATGTCTGACGACATTTCTTCAGTTTCGCCTTCGTCAGCGGGCGAACAAGGTGTACTACGTTCCATGCAGGAGGTTGCGATGAGCTCCCAGGAAGCCAGCAAGATGCTGCGCACATACAATATTGCGTGGTGGGGTAATAATTATTACGACGTTAACGAACTGGGCCATATCAGCGTGTGCCCCGATCCCGACGTCCCACAAGCACGCGTCGATCTTGCCAAACTGGTTAAGGCCCGCGAAGCACAAGGCCAGCGCCTGCCTGCATTGTTCTGCTTCCCGCAGATTTTGCAACATCGCCTGCGCTCGATTAACGCCGCGTTCAAACGCGCTCGTGAATCATACGGTTATAACGGCGATTATTTCCTCGTTTACCCGATAAAGGTTAATCAGCACCGCCGTGTGATCGAGTCCCTGATCCATTCTGGCGAGCCACTGGGTCTGGAAGCCGGTTCGAAAGCGGAGCTAATGGCGGTTCTGGCCCACGCAGGCATGACCCGCAGCGTGATTGTCTGTAACGGTTATAAAGACCGTGAATATATCCGTCTGGCACTGATCGGCGAGAAGATGGGCCATAAAGTCTATTTGGTCATCGAAAAAATGTCCGAAATCGCCATCGTGCTGGCTGAAGCTGAGCGTCTGAATGTGATCCCGCGTCTGGGCGTGCGTGCGCGTCTGGCGTCGCAGGGGTCCGGCAAATGGCAGTCTTCCGGCGGTGAAAAATCTAAATTTGGCCTGGCGGCAACGCAGGTCTTGCAGCTGGTTGAAACGCTGCGTGAATCCGGGCGCCTGGACAGCCTGCAACTGCTGCATTTCCATCTCGGTTCACAGATGGCCAATATTCGTGATATCGCCACCGGCGTGCGCGAATCTGCACGTTTCTACGTGGAATTGCACAAGCTTGGCGTCAACATTGAGTGCTTTGACGTCGGCGGCGGCCTTGGCGTGGATTACGAAGGCACCCGTTCACAGTCCGATTGTTCGGTAAACTATGGCCTTAATGAATATGCTAACAACATTATTTGGGCTATTGGCGATGCCTGTGAGGAACACGGCCTGCCGCATCCGACGGTGATTACCGAGTCGGGACGTGCCGTTACGGCGCACCATACCGTACTGGTGTCGAACATTATCGGCGTAGAGCGTAACGAATATACCGTTCCTGTTGCGCCTGGCGAAGACGCCCAGCGCGCGCTGCAAAGCATGTGGGAAACCTGGCAGGAAATGCATGAGCCGGGCACCCGTCGCTCGCTGCGTGAATGGCTGCATGATAGCCAGATGGACCTGCATGATATTCATATCGGTTATTCCTCCGGAACATTCAGTCTTCAGGAGCGCGCCTGGGCCGAGCAGCTTTATCTGAACATGTGCCATGAAGTACAAAAGCAGCTTGATCCGAGCAACCGTGCGCATCGTCCTATTATCGACGAATTGCAGGAGCGCATGGCGGATAAGATGTACGTTAACTTTTCGCTGTTCCAGTCGATGCCGGATGCGTGGGGTATCGATCAGCTGTTCCCGGTTCTGCCGCTGGAAGGTCTGGATCAGGTGCCTGAGCGTCGTGCGGTTCTGCTGGATATTACCTGCGACTCCGACGGCGCTATCGATCACTACATTGACGGCGACGGTATTGCGACGACTATGCCGATGCCGGAGTACGATCCTGAAAATCCACCGATGCTGGGCTTCTTTATGGTGGGGGCCTATCAGGAAATCCTCGGTAACATGCACAACCTGTTTGGCGATACCGAAGCGGTTGATGTGTTCGTCTTCCCGGATGGTAGCGTAGAAGTGGAGCTGTCTGACGAAGGCGATACGGTAGCCGATATGCTGCAATATGTGCAGCTTGACCCCAATACGTTGCTGAAGCATTTCCGCGATCAGGTGAAGCAAACCGATCTCGACGATGCACTCCAGCAGCAGTTCCTTGAAGAGTTTGAGGCGGGGCTTTACGGGTATACGTATCTCGAAGACGAGTAGTATTTCATCCTGACCGGGTGACAGGCGAGGGGATGCATGACTGCCTATACTCTCTTGAACCCGATTGAATTAACGGCGATAATCCGCCGTAACAAGCAGCTTATAAATGATCCCTTTCTCGTCGGGCTTAACGACGCGGAAGGGATTTTTTTTCATCTATGTTTCACAACATCGACTCCAAAGAGGTCAACACATGAGCACCTTAGGTCATCAATACGATAATTCCCTGGTATCCAATGCCTTTGGTTTCTTACGTCTGCCGCTGAATTTCCAGCCGTACGACAGCGATGCGGATTGGGTTATTACCGGCGTTCCGTTCGATATGGCAACGTCAGGTCGTCCCGGTGGCCGTCACGGCCCGGCTGCGATCCGTCAGGTGTCCACGAACCTGGCGTGGGAGCATCATCGCTTCCCGTGGAACTTTGACATGCGCGAGCGCCTGAATGTGGTTGACTGTGGCGATCTGGTTTATGCCTTCGGTGACGCCCGTGAGATGAGCGAAAAGCTGCAGGCTCATGCGGAACAGCTGCTGGCAGCGGGAAAACGAATGCTGTCTTTCGGCGGCGACCATTTTGTGACCCTGCCGCTGCTGCGCGCCCACGCCAAACATTTTGGTAAAATGGCGCTGGTCCATTTTGACGCCCATACCGATACCTATGCCAACGGATGCGAATTTGATCACGGCACGATGTTCTATACCGCGCCGAAAGAGGGACTGATCGATCCAAATCATTCTGTCCAGATTGGTATTCGTACTGAGTTTGATAAAGATAATGGCTTTACCGTGCTGGACGCCTGTCAGGTTAACGATCGTACGGTTGATGACATCATCGCTCAGGTAAAACAGATTGTCGGCGATATGCCGGTATACCTGACCTTTGATATTGACTGTCTGGACCCGGCATTTGCACCAGGTACCGGTACGCCGGTTATCGGCGGTCTGACATCCGACCGGGCGATTAAGCTGGTTCGTGGCCTGAAAGATTTAAATATCGTCGGAATGGATCTGGTGGAAGTGGCACCGGCATACGATCAGTCTGAGATCACGGCGCTGGCTGCCGCGACACTGGCGCTGGAAATGTTGTATATCCAGGCAGCAAAAAAAGGCGAGTAATAAAATCTGGCCCGATCGCGCGCGATAGCGTTTTGTCGGGCCAGTTAAAAAGCTCTCTTTCGTCCTGTAAAGGACGAAAGAGAGAAGGGCCGGTCAACGTCAGGCCAGGTCTGAATCCGTGTCGTTGAGCTTAATGGTCACGGCCGCATAGATATTAATGGGCGTTTCAGTCAGCAACGGTTTCCAGTTACTCCGCGGGTTCATCGCCGCATCCAGCGTTTTATGCTCTGGCGTTTTTGGCATATCCATCCCGCTTTTTCCGGAAGCCGATCCCGGCGACAGCGTAGGGATATTACCGCCGGTATTACCGCCCGGAATAATCCCGTTGGTCTGATCGCCGTCAACCGTTTTATGTGCCGGCGTTTTCGGCGTATCCATTCCGCTTTTACCAGAGGCCGATCCTGGCGACAGCGTAGGGATGTTACCTCCCGTATTGCTGGCAGGCGTCACGGCGTCGGTTTGAGCGTCCTGCGGGTTTTTATTATCCGGCGTTTTTACGGTGTCCGAACTGCTTTTCCCTGACGTTGCATCTGGCGCAGACGTATCACCGCTGGTTTTACTGGCCGGTGCGACGCCGTTGGTTTGATCGCCATCGACGGTTTTATGCGTCGGCGTTTTCGGCGTATCCATCCCGCTTTTACCGGAAGCCGACCCTGGCGACAGCGTAGGAATATCACCGCTGGTATTGCTGGCCGGTGCGACGCCGTTGGTTTGATCGCCATCGACGGTTTTATGCGTCGGCGTTTTCGGCGTATCCATCCCGCTTTTACCGGAAGCCGACCCTGGTGACAGGGTTGGAATATCACCGCTGGTATTGCTGGCCGGTGCGACGCCGTTGGTTTGATCGCCATCGACGGTTTTATGTGCCGGCGTTTTCGGCGTATCCATCCCGCTTTTACCGGAAGCAGACCCTGGTGACAGGGTTGGAATATTACCGCTGGTATTGGTGGCCGGTGCGACGCCGTTGGTTTGATCGCCATCGACGGTTCTGTGCTTCGGTGTTTTCGGTGCGTCCATTCCCGATCTGCCGGTAGCCGATCCTGGCGACAGCGTTGGATAGTTGGTATTTGGCACCGCCCATTTTTTTGCTGGCGCTGGCTTGTTAGCTGCCGAGTCACCGTCGGTGGCATCGCCGCTCGGTTTCGGCGCAGGTTTCAGGTCATCAGCCTTAGACGGTTCAACCGTTGGCACATCTTCACTATGGGCCGTGTCGGAAGGCGTCGTGTCCTTCGTCGTGGTATCTTCGGACGGCTTCGGCTTCGGCGTTATATTGTCCGGTTTCGGTGTTATATCGTCTGTTTTCTGTGTTTCATCATCCTTCTTCGGCGTAGTGTCTTCGGACGGCTTCGGCTTCGGCGTGGTGTCTTCGGACGGCTTCGGCTTCACATCATCTGTTTTATGAGACGGTGTGTCAGTATCTGTGTTGCGCTTCTTCGGCGTGGTCGGCGTATCAACGTCATAGCTACCTTTGCCCTTTTTCTTAAGGCCCGGATCGCCAACGGTAAACGAAATATTGTTCCCCGCCTCTTTCTCATCGCGGGTAACAACTGACATATTCTCTTTGTCAGTGTTAATATCGCCATTCACCTCTTTACTGGTCTTATCATTTACGGCAATTGTTGATTTTTGCGTCTCGTTGTAGTGGATTTCATCTACGGTATCTACATACAGATTCGCTGTTGGAATATATCCATCTGTACCAAAGCCTGCGCCACCGCCACCGTACTTACCATCTTGCTCAATATAATCTTCCAGGCTTTTAGTGTTGATATTGCCTGCAACATCCACAGATCCCGATCCGTCTTCGGAAACCAGATGTGATCCTTCCATATTCAGATCGCCGCCCGTTTTCACGTTTAGCTCGCCATTGGTAGTAATACCTGACTGTTTTGCCGTAGTCGCAGAATCGTAGCTTTCAGATCCACCACCACCGTTAGCTGAAAACGAGGGCAGTGGTACACCGCCATTCGCAGTTGATATACCAACACCCACCGATGCACCCCAGTTAGTGTTATCAGCCTCAGTATGTGTAATATCTTGAAGAGAATTAATATTTAGATCGCCTGCAACGTCGATATCGGCAGTGTTGGCATTAATATTTGCCCCCGACATCGTCATGTCACCACCGGCGTTAATGTTTACATTGCCTGCATCGATATTGCTATTTGTATAACTGGTGCTATTACCCGAGCCACTGTCTTTGCTGCCATTGTAGCCAAATGAAACCCCTGCGCTTAAGCTGTTTACATCAACGCCTGCATCCATGGAGATACCTGCCTGATGCGTTGCGGTTTCAGTGGTATAAGAAGACGTTGATTTTGCTGCATTGATATCAACATCACCACCCGCGTTAATGGTCACATCGTCGGCTTTGATATCTACACCGTTGAGGGTCGTATTTTTCTTCGAATTGATGGAAATACTGCCTGCATCAATATTGGTAATATTTTCTGAGGTAGACGAGCTGGTTTCACTGGTTTTACTGGTTTTTACACCAATTGATACCGACGCGCCGGCCAGGTCGTTAAATAGCAAATTCGAAGCATCGCCTAATACTTCTGCTGTGGTAGTGCCCGCATTGATATCCTGCCCATCCTGTGCCTTTTCCACCAGGTTGCCCGTTTTATCTAACGAGTCGGCAATTGCGCTGTGAGCTTCACCAGAGATACCCATAAACGTTTCTTCATGAGATTGTGTGGTTTTAGACTCATCGAGATATTTGGTGCTGGCGACTTCCTCAGCAGAAATGTCGAGCGCATTGCCTGCGCTCATATCCGCGCCACCGATATCGACGGTTTTACCCGCTTCAATAGATCCTGAGTCAGCAAAATTCAGCGACGCATTGGTATTCTTTTTGGTCTGGGTGGTGGTGGTATCCGTGGTGGTTTCCATACCGATTTTGAAGTTTGCCGTATCACCCATCGCTGCACGGCCTGCACGGCCCCCGGCGGATTGGGACTTACCTTCAGAACCTGCGCTGGTGTAATCACCGGAGGTTTTACTGGTGCTCGTACCTTCGTTCCGACCGTAACCCGCTTCAATCGTTTGACCGACACCGCTGGCGCTGGCTTCTGCGATGAACTGACGAGAGGTAATGCTCTGTTCCTCCAGCGCCACATCTTCTGACGTTTTCAGCGTGACATCGTTGCCTGCCTTGATGCTGCCGGTGTCGGCAGAATAAGTGCCACCTTCCATTATCACATCGTTGCTGGCATCGATAGTCATGTTGCCGCCCGCCGAGACGTTTGAGCCGATGGCTGTCCCGGTGGTATTTTTGGTGTCCGTGATCTTATAACTGGCTGCGCCGGTGATCTCGCTGTCAATGGTGCGGTCAGCTCGCATCTCATGGAGATCGTTAAAAGTGACATCGCCATCGGTCGCTTTCAGAGAGATATCTTCGCCTGCGGTGATATCCGAGGCGTTTGAGGTAATGGACTCCGCCTCCATCGATATAGAGCCGCCAGCGCTTACGCCATCATCGTTAGCATGGATCTTCTGATTACCACTTTCATCACGACCTACGCTTGCCGTCATGGTGATATCGCCATTCTCTGCAGACATGTCAATATCACCATCAGCTTTAATGGCCGCGCCAGTATTATTGATATCGCCATTAGTGGTCGTCATATCAATATTACCACCCGCAGAGATCCCGGCATCCATCCCGTTGCTGACATTATTAATATCGCCGTCGGAGACCAACGTCATGTCACCACCAGAGTGGATAGAACCATTCATATTATTAATTGCATCGGCATCAACGTTAACATTATTGCCCGCATTAATTGCCGCAGAACCGTTACTGACTTCGCCGGATTCAATTTGTTTAAGCGTTTCCGGGCACAGATAGACGACCGGCACCATGACCTCAACACCGTTCAGATTCTGGCTAACGAACCAGACGATATCCTGGTCGAGATTATTTTTTTGCTCATCCGTCAGCGGCTGTCCGACCACCAGACCCAGCTCACTGTCTGCCGCTGCGACACCCGCGTTATCCATAAACTGTTGTACTAACTCATCACCTTCCAGCCCGTCTCTGACAGCGAAGAAACTGCCGACAGCGCCACTAACTTCACGGCGGATAAGCTCAGAAGTAAAGTAATTATCACCAATAACGTTAATCGGATTAACCGGATCGTAGCCTACCTGATCGAAGAAATAGTCAGAGCCGGTAAATTCACTCTGATCGATCATGCTCGGACGTGTTTCGAAAATTGGCACGATATTGTTAGCTGGCGCGGAATATTCGGTACCATTTTTCTCAGCTTCGGATGCTTTTTTGAAATCGGTAGAAATCTCAAACATGCCTGGAATAGCAACCAAATCTTTTATTGTCGGCAAGGGGCTGATACCCATACTTAATTCGTCAATACTCTTGGTATTGACTTTAATATCGTACCCGGCTATCGCGGTATCGACAGTGTACTCGCCCACAGCCACATCAGTAATGCCAGCACCCTGATTGATTGTTCCGGCCTCAGCAATACCGTTGTTAATGGTACCGCCATTCTGTGTAAAATCACGTCCGGCGGTAATTTCGCCTTTTTCCAGCGGAACGAAATAGATCATCCCGTCTTTCAATGGCTGATTATCGGCCTGAGTAATGCTAGTCCAGTCATTTCTTAGCGTTGAATAATCTTCGGTCATCCAGGTCTCACCGAAGATTTTGTTCATAATGCTTTTTAACTGCGTTGAATCTTTTGCAGCATCGACGAGGGTTTTATATACGCGATTCTTTTCAGGATTTTCACCGCCATTTGATGTTGCTGGTGAGCCATTGCCAAAAAGATAGTTTAAATACTGATACAGAGAGTTAAAAGTCAATGTGGTTTTGTGTTTTCCTTCAATGACTCCCCAGTCATATTTAACGGTAATGGGTGAAGAGAGGGCAATTTTCAGATAATCATAGACGGACTCTGAAACATATTTAGGTGAGTTATAGATATTGCCCGTAATAGTAACATCGTGGCCCGCCTGAATTAGCCCTCCTTCATTGATAACGTCATGTGTTTCATAAATATCGCGCTGGTTAATATTGATATTGCCGCCAGCACTAATTTCCGCCAGTGTATCAAGAGCGATATCTGATGCCAGCACTGGAATATGGAAAGTAGTTTGGTAGTTGGTTTTGGTGGTAAGATGCTCAACCTCGCTGTAATAACCAGATGAATCCTGCGTGACCGTCTGGGTCACGTCACCGCCAGTATAGGTACTTTCGTTTTTGATGGTTTCGGCATCAAGATTAATGTCTTTCTCTGCGCGAATAATCGCAGCGTAGTTCCAGATCTCTTTAGCAATAATTGAGATGTCACCCATGCTGAGAATATTACCTTTCATTTTATTAACGAAGGTTCCACTTCTCGCATCAAGGCTCATATCGCCCATTGTCCACAATAATGTGTTTGCCTCATTAGTAATGCTGGCTGCATCAACATTCAGATCGCCTGCGCTAATGATGGATTGTTTGTTTACAAAGGCATCTTTTGCATGAATATTCAGGTCGCCCAGCGCTTCTATTCCGCTATCATTGGTAAAGCCGCCCTGAGTCGTAATATCCAGTGATTGTCCAGCATGGATATCGCCGTTAGTATCATTAAGATAAATACTATCAACAACATCAAGTGCCAGCGTCATCGCCGACTCGAGAAGCCCGTCAGCGTTATCGAGATGCGCAGTCTCTATATTTAATGAGTTTTCAGCACTAACACTGCTGCTTGCAGTATTATTCAGCGTATCGCTGGTAATAGAAACATCTGTACCACCAATAAGTGCAGAGTCTTTATTATTGACAATACTATTATGCGCATTGATGGTTGTTTTATAATCGCTAATCAGTACGGCACGAGCACTGTTATTAAGCTGTTTCGTAATATTCAGGGTCAAATCGCCGTCGCTGGCGACGATAACGGCCTGATCGCTATTATTTACCGTATCTGCATTGATAATGATGTCACCACTGGACACAATAGTAGAAACGTCGTCTACACCGCTATCAGTAGGAACTGAACCTGAGTTATTGAGCGTAGTAGCAGAAATCTCAATTTTACCATCCTGCGCCTGAATGATGCCTGCTCCATTATTGGTCACCACGCCAATCGCACTCAGTACAGCATTCATACCTGTCGTAATGACGGCATGATCGGTATTAACCAGGGATTCAATATCGGTAAACGTGAGGTTGCCTAACGCCATTAAGACATTTCCACTTCCCTGGTTAATCAGGCTGCGAAGATGACTAATAACTAAATCGGCTCCGGCCTGAACAATACCCTGATTTTTAAACGTATCACCATTGGTAAGGCTAATATTCCCTTCACTAATGATAACGGCATCGTTATTGAGCGTGGTAATATTATCGAGCTTGATATCGCCCATTGATGAGATAACCGCGTCACTGGCGTTAGTCAGTGTTTTGACCTTTTTAATATCAACCAGGGTATCCGAAGCAATTACCGAACCAGTAATATTATTAAGCGTATCAATGTCTGAAAGAGCGGCTTTTACGCTTCCTGAGAGGCTTCCGCCATTACTATTATTCAGCGTTTTTACTGTAGCAACGGTAAGTTCCCCATCGGAGACGACCAGCGAGTTATCATTGTTGAATGTCTTAATATTATCCAGTACGATACTTTCATTCGCATAAAGCGTACTGCCGTTAATATTATTCAGAATATTCACGTCTGAAATAGAGAGATGACCACCCTGAATTGTTGCGCCATCGTTGGTTAGTGTATCAAGCGCACCCAGTTTCATTTCATTAGTGGCGATCAATACGCCTTCACCTGAGTTAGTCAGTGATGTAATTCCGTCAACACTGACCGAGTCGCCCTGTATCCAGCCGCCACTTTCATTCGTCAGGGTTGAACCCGACTCACCGCGAATGTTTAACATGCCATCGGCAAGAATTTGCGCCTCGCCTGAGTTAATCATTTGTTTACTGAAAGCAAGCTCCATATTGCCGCCGCTGCTCAGTTGACCACCATTACTATTGCTGAGCGTTGTTGTCTTAATCTGCAACTGTTGCTTCGCGCTAATATTACCGCTGTTATTTATCTGTGCGCCAGCGGCGGCGGTCGTTATTGTAGTAGTGCGGCCTTCGATTTTTCCTCGGTTGGCGATCGACTTATTTTTGCTGCTAACTTTGACGTCCTGCTTATTGCTGATAATGTTTCCATCGTTGGTTATATCACCATCAGCTGTTAACAATAACTCAGCATCATCGCCGCTAATCGTACCGCTATTATTCAGATTGCCAGTGATCGTAACATCTAATTTGCCCTGATTAACACCTATAATCCCCCTATTGTTGAGTGCGCTGGCGTTCATTACCAGCTGTTTATCAGCAAACAGCCGGCCATTATTTTCCAGGGTCGCAACGCTCAGCGTCTGAATGCCAGTTGCATACAAGATCCCATTGTTCTTCATGTTTCCGGATGCAACGGTTATATCTCCGGTTGCATTAATTGAGCCGTTGTTTTCAAAGGCATCTTGCAGATTGATCTGCAATGTGCCTTTTTTGGCGATAATGACGCCATTATTGCTCATTCCCTTGGCATTGATAGCAATATCACCGCTATGGCTGACTATTTCAGCATCGGAGACCACACTGGTAAAGGCCGTTTCCTGACCGTTTACCAGAACGACAAAATCGCCATTTCTCAGCGTGACTACACCGTCTTTAATGACATTACCATTAGCATCAAGCGCTTTAAGCCCGCCGTTGAGGGTGTATTGCCCGGCAACGTTAATCTGAATCGCGGGTACTGACGTGTTAGCTGCGCTTTCAGTAATCAGCGCCGCGGCATTTTGCAGGAGTGAAGAGGCATCAATACGGATGATCCCGGAATGAGAGAGTATATCGTTGTTGATGGTCGTACCAGCCAGCGCATTAATAATAATATCGTTTTGCGCTTCGGTCCCCCCTTTACCTTCGCCATCCTTATTTAAGGCGATATTATTACCGGCAATCTTAATTCCTTGATCGCTATGTAGCGTAGTCAGCGAAATATCGCCATCGGCGCTGATTTCAATATCTTTGCTGGCAATAATGGCACCCGCATGACGTACGCCTGCGCCGGATTCAGTACTGATCAACTGGATCTTGCCGCCGTACATTGAACCCAATGTACTGCCATCAATAGCGACGCCAGGCGTCTGGTTATCACCTTTACTATTAACCGTATGAGTTCGGCCCGCTAAATCATAATCATTCTTACCCGCCAGAACTTTCACATCAGCGGCCCCGGCGATTTCCCCCTGTAACTGAGCACTGCGGCTGACAATATCGAAATAACTTAGTCCCTCAGTAGAAATACCCTGGCCGGTAATCTCAACATTACCTTTTTGAACGGCCAGCATAAAGTTGCCGTCGTCTTTCATCTGTACTTTGCCGGTACTCAGAGTAAGGCTATTCGCATTGATAGTTGTTGCGCCGTTGACGCTGATCCCGTTTTCATTAGCAATAATGATGTCGGCCTTTTTACCGAAAACTTCCATTGTGCCGTTAATGTAGGAGGCTTTCGCACCAGTGACTTCACTAATAATCGCGCTGGCTTCCTGTTGCAACTGGGCGTTTTTAATGGCATAGCCGCCAATTTTTGTTACGCCGTCCTGCATACTGTTGTTAAAAACCATTCCTTGCTTATCAACATTAAATTGATCGAATTTGTTGTGAGAAATACCTCTGGCATTAGGATCGGCGATATTGATCATCGGCGTGCCGTTGGCCGTCTGGCCCATCGTTGGGCCATTGGTCTGTTTTGAATCTGGTGTAGTTGTCGCTTCCGCGCCGACAGAAAATACGCCGGCCAGCGACAGATAAACAGGACATAAATGTTTGTGTAGCGTCCCGGCAGTTATTTTGTGTTTCGACTTAACTTTTCTTTTCATAATTCATCCTTTATTTAAAAATTAACTTCCAACTTGTAGTAAACCACCGTGTTATCGACAGTATTTTTGTCCATTGAGTCTGGTTTTTTAACCGGCCAACCCGCAGCCACCGATGATGAGAAAAACCGGCCAGAGGCTTTCACCCCCACACCCGCCCCCATCATAAACTGGCTGTCGCAGGCATTAACGCCTTCGGGACAGTTATCTTTAGCAAAACCAAGGTCATAACCCAGATAGGGCGTAAGCTGGTAAATACCCGCAATATTAATATCGAAGGGAAAATTAAGCGTATTGGCAATCCAGGCACCGCTGTCCACCATCAGTGAATCATCTTTAAAACCACGCACAGAATACTCGTCGCCCAGCGTCATTTTATAATCACTAACCAGAGTATTATTGGTATACTGAAAACCCGTATTCAGTTCATAATTAATACCCAGGCGGCCAAACTGAAATAGTGGTCGTGACCAACTGGCTATTCCATTATATCTAATATAATTGACGTCAAAACCATCAAGATCTTTATCATTTTTCCAGGTAGCATTAGACCAGGGGGTGCCGAATGATGCGCCAACATCACCATAGAACCATCCTCCCAGTAATGCACCGACCCAT
The DNA here is from genome assembly GCF_001187865.1 of Klebsiella sp. RIT-PI-d. NCBI lineage: Bacteria > Pseudomonadati > Pseudomonadota > Gammaproteobacteria > Enterobacterales > Enterobacteriaceae > Klebsiella > Klebsiella sp. RIT-PI-d. Next base: position 230,938 of record NZ_LGIT01000003.1, on the reverse strand, counting down.
GTTATGCCGGAAGATAGCGATGAGTAGGTTTTAGAGCTGACATCAATCTGATCGCCTTCAATACCGTTATAGTTTTGGCGTTTTTCGAACTTCGCCCACATACTGGTTTTACCGGACGCATTACGGGTAAGCATTCTGCTTACCCGTATAGAAGAACGCTCAGAATGTCCATCGCTATCATAGCCGCCATAATAACCACCAATCATCTTATCATAGCTGGATTTATAATATGAAAGATCGACTCCCCAGTACCCAAGCGGAATACTGTAACTTAACGACAACGAATCCTGGCTGTCTTCGCTGTTATTAAGGTTGTTCCATGAATAATAAGCATTAAAAATATCATTAAGACCTGCGATGTCCTTTAGGGTGGCACTGCCATAATACTGCTGCCAGCCACTGGATTTTGAGCCGGAGTTATTCAAGCCTGTCGCTAAAGATAATGGAAAGACAGGTTGGGTAATAAGGTTTAAATCGGAACTGGCATTAACAACAGATGGGATCAACTGAATGTTATCCCGACCAGAGACGCGCATCAGGTTTTCAACGGCCTGGTCAATATCCTGCATATTGAGAACATTTCCTTTTGCAAAAGGATATGCGGTAAATAAACGTGTACGCTGGCGAAATCCCGGCTCTTTACCATTAGCTTTGAGCGTATCAATTTTTCCCCACAGGACGCGCAGGGTTAACGTACCTTCCTTTAAATTACCCGGCTCAATGCCAACCAGGGTAGTGACATAGCCACGTGCAATATAAAAGTTAGTCAGTTCGCGGACCAGATTAAAGATATCGGCTTTACCTAATTCTTTACCCTGATAGCGCTCAATGATGGCAACACGCTGAGGCGCATCTTCAAAAAGATCATCGTCAAGGATAACGATTTTATCAATTTTGAATTTCCACGACGACGAGTCTTCCTCTTTCGCCGGCTGCTCGCCCTGGCTTATGGTGCGTTGCTGTTGTAATCGTTGTTCTGTGCGTTTCGCATCTTCGATTAATGCCTGATTATTTTGCCTTTCAAGACGGTCAAGCTCTTGTTTATTTTGCTGTCCTGGCGGTAACTCAATAGCGTAGGCTGTTGAAATAAAGGGCAGCGCTAAAAGCAGTTTTTTATAGTGTTGAATAGACATAATTTCCTTATTATTGAATCAACATAGTATATTGGATGGCGCCGACGATATTTCCTGCGCCTAATTCTGTCTTACGATTTATTCCGCCAGGGACATAAATTTGCGCTTCGTATGTTTTAGTTAAACTGGAAGGAACGTTATATTCATAGACCTTGTCGAGAACGAGCAATGTAGAATATCCTGACAATTTCTCATAAAGCCTGATAGCAAAATTAGTGGCATAGCCATCGCCTTTTTCCACACCAATTATCCCTTTTCCGGTGCCAAAAGGTATTTTAGCAGTAGAGGTGAAGGTCAATAAAACGTCGGCAGGAGTAGGGCATGAAATAGTAATATTGAATGTTTTTTTCTCTCCTTGACTTGAGGCGCTGTTGGAAAAATAAGCCAGGTCATATGAACCCAGATCGATACTATTGCTGGATGGATAAATAGCACATGAGCGGGTCACGACCTTAATCGATGAGCCAAAATTAATTGCCATGATCTGTAATTTATCATTGGTATTGGCGGTCGGCGATACAGTAGCTTTCGCTATCTCCCCTGCCGGAATATAACTTTCACCCTGATTTAACGTTCCGGTTTGCACAAATTCAATCAGCACTGTATTTCCTGTTATGGAGCAGCCGGTTTTACACACCAGCGAAGTGGAGTTGCCGGGGATCCAGACGCCTGCGCCGTTTGCTGGCCATTTAATTCGTATGCCGATCCCAGGGATTTCAGTCGCGTATACGTTATCCTGGGCGGTGCTAATATAATTACGACTGTATGTCGAGTGCCATATTGTTGAATTATCCGTATCACAGATATATTTAACATCAGGCATCGGAAACGTTTTTGACCATAAGACTGTACCCGCCGCGCCTTTATCAGCAGGGTTAAGCGTAATGTCGTCAGCAATGTTTAAGATAGACTCTGCAGAATTAAGCCTACAGGTTGCTGCCTTTACTACTGAGCAGGCCAGCAGCATAATTAATAGTGCTGAGGATATATGTTGTAAAATCTTACTCATTTTTTAACCCCGGAGTCGTAGCATGGAATGGTGAGCGCATTGATATCGTCCTGCGCTGACTCTTCTGCTTTCTCTTTAGCTTTATATTGATAGTTCACGGTACATTGTCTTTTCTGCTTGTCTTTATTCCATTGAATAACAAAGGTATTGCTTCCATTATTTAATGGAATCATGGCCATACCACCTTGTCCGACAATGCCAATATTTTTTAATTCGGCATCATTGATCGATGCGCCAAAAGGAATAGACTCATTTTGATCATGTTGGAAATAAACCAGCATCTGCTTATTTTGTTGCGTCCCCATTTTTATTAAAACTGCCGAGCCTGCGGTTGGAACGATTTTACGGCGTGTGTCATCAACATCTACACTCATCGCTGTACCTTTCGGATCGAGGAATACATCATTATATTTGTATGGCGTCAGGTAACTGACGATGCCATAACCATTGTCTTTAATGACGGCTCTCGAATCAGGGTAGATGTGCGAACCTTCCGCTCCTTTCGCTTCAACGATACCGATAGTGTCGCTTAATAAAGGCGCAAAGTTAATCCCGCCTGGGTGCGCGACAATACCGCCATTTATATTAATGCCGCCCATAAATGAATCACGAGACTGGCTATAGGACATTCCTGTTGTCGCGCTGTCACCGGTCCATGAAAGATTCATACCAAAGTTGGTGTCAGGAGTATTTGACTGGCTGAAATAGCCACCAAAACCTAACTGTGAATACTCTCCGGCAGAGCCGTTCAGTGCCGTACGGAAATTTGCCTCATCGCTGTTATAGCTAAGATTGGCCGTCAGGTGTGCTTTCTTCTCATAACGGTGACCCAGAGGTAAGGAGACGTTGAGATAAATCGTATCATCATGTCCTCCTTCATCATTGTCCGTTCGGCTGACTGAGATCCCCCAGTTGGTGCTACCAAACTGATTGTTATAACCCAGGGTGAAGTTGGATTTATCAGTGTGAGACAGCTTCTCATTCCAGACATTACCTACGAAGCCGCTGACATAAAAACTTCCCCAACCGTCCGGCAGCATCTGGTTAATGTTGGCTTCCAGCCTTTCACGATAACGATCCGGATTAGCATCCTGTTGCCCCGATTCAATCGCCTGTTTCAGGTTGATAGCATCACTTAATGAGTAATAATTTTTGCTGGAATAGCGATAACCAATCAGGCTGAAATTGGTGCCGGTTTCCACCATATTTCGGGAAAGACTAATTCGCAGGCTCATATCGCAGAACCGGCCGCAACTTCCTGTTTCTGGCATATCGTCGAAGTCGACAAATGAACGCGTAACGTCGATACCCACCGCGCCCAGCCAGGTATTCACCGCGAGACCGCCCATCAGGGCCATATAATCGCCGTCAAAAGCGTTTTGTCCGCCTATATAGCCGGTCAGATTATTCATCAGGCCATATTGCAGGGTGCTTTCTATTAGCGATGGGTCCTCAGAAAGATTAGTATTACGAATATTACCTGCGACAAAGGAATAGCGATAATAGCCTTCACGTAATAGCTGAGGCACGCTGGAGTACGGGACAACAAACGATGTCTGTTTACCATCAGTTTCCTTAACCGTGACTTCAAGATCGCCGCTATAGCCGGTTGCGTACAGATCGCTAATGGCGAATTCACCCGGTGGCACAACTTTCTCATAAATCGTATTACCGGCTTGCTTAATGGTCACCGTGGCGTTGCTGTTTGCCATGCCGCGGACAATCGGCGCATAGTTGCGTACGGAATCAGGTAGCATACGATCGTCAGTTGACAGGCGAACGCCGCGGATGCCGGTGGTATCAAAAAAATCACCTGTGGTGCTGAGATCGCCGAGCGTTATCTGAGATTGCCAGGACGCAATCGCACGCTCCGCATAAGCCTGGATATGCTCATAATCATTTCCCTGGCCATTATTCTGCATGTGCGCGCTGTCATAGGTTGTAAAACGCCATGCGCCTAAGTCCAGAGAGGTGAGAAGGTTGCCATAGCCGTAATTAGCCGTCTCCTGCTGCGGTTCACGGTAGTGCGTGCTGGAGGCGCTTATCGAATAAGATGCGGTCAGTGCTGGAACACCGTTATCCCACAACTCCGGGCTGATATATCCTTCGGGTGTATTCAGCAGCATGGCCTGTGGGACCGTTACATCCAGCCTTTCATCTTCCTGATTGTACTTGACCGTTGCGCCCGGGATCAGGTCGGGCAGAATCAGACACGGTGTTGATTGCCAGTTTTCCGGCAATTTTGATGTGTCAACATCAAAGCGAATCACCATTTCTGGCGTTAAACACGCGTTTACCCCTTGCTCATTGTTTGCCGCAACAAAGCGAACAGGCCAGCTATCGACTTTTTTCTGGTTGCTGTAGATCTCAAGTTTGTACTGACCGGGAAGAATTTTCTCTGCGCCATCAAACTGCGAAAGATCGATGCCGCTATCGTAATAGTGCATAAAACCCTGAGAAAAAGAGACGCTTTTTTTCTCATTGGCTGCATAGCTATTTGAGTGACATAAAAGCAGGCTTATGCATTGTAAAATAACCAGACGTCGTAGCCTGGGACGACATCTTTTTTTTCCATTGGCGCTCATTTAACCATCCTGGTTGGCTATCCATCTTAGAAGTTATATGTTTTTTTAATGTATGCACCGAGGTCAGTGATGTAGTTATATTTAAAAATGCCTTTACCGCTTATCGAACCGACCTGCGGAAAGTGATAAGTCAATGTGCTATATGGAAGAACCATATTGCCTACGATTTGAACGTCTTTACCCTGTCCATCTGTTAACCATACATTAGTCATACTGACGTGGTAGGGGGAATTATTTGTACCTATAACATCATATCCCCTGGCAACTTTGCGTAATTCCCAATGTAAATTATCGGCAGCTTCTTGAGGATTACTTTTCAAACCGGCTGGGCGGTAAAAAAACTTAATCATGGTGCGAAAAGCCATTTTTAACTGGTTTTTGTCAGCACCTTCGGGCATGTCTGGCGGAATATCCAGTACGTTAAGCCACAGCAGCGTTTCCCGGTCTTTAGGATATTTACTTATTGCTCCTTTGGTCTGGAAAATACGGAATACCTTACCTTTCTGCGCATTTACCCTTGCTGCGGGTGGATTAATAAAAAAAGGTAAAGCTTCCTTTGTCATGCCATCGCTCTTTTCATCGCTGGATAACCAGACCTGAACTAATTCCGGGGCATTTCCAATATTATTTATTCTAATGGTTTGCTCTTTTTCTGCCGCATTAAAGGCGATGCGGGTTGATAATATTTGTATAGTGGCATTAGCACTGCCTATGCACATGAAAGCGCATAGCGGTATAGCTTTCAATAAATTACTTAACATATTCTTAGACTCTAAAAAGGAGGGGCGGATAACGCTCCCGCCCCGTTTTGATTACTGATATTTAATAGAATAAACAACGTCTGTATTCACTGTACCCGCCGTTGCTGCACCGCCTACGGCAACATATTGCGCCCAGTAATCGAAGCGTGCAGTATTTGATGCAACGGTAACGCTTTTGGCGGTATTGTTGGCAGTATTCAGATTCAGGATAGCCTTGTCTGAATCCAGTAAGCCAATTTGTACTTTTTCAGCGCCGCCGCTACTTTTTGCCGTGCTGTTTTTCAAATAGCCAGTGGTTGCATCAATATTGGTGCTCTGTGCCACTTCAAAAAATACGTTTGCCACTTTACCATCCGCACATTGGGTGCCGCTTAGCGTAATATGGAACGGCGTATCTCCCGCGCGCTCACCTTCTTTGCTGAGTGCGGTAGTGCTTATTGATGGTAAAGTCACAGTGAAATCTGGTGTTGTTGATTCACTGGTGCTACCACCGGTTATAACACAGGTGGCATCGCTAATTGTCCCTGTAAACGTGATGGTGCCATCTTCTGCGGCAGCGACATTCCCTGCGCTAATAAGCACAGCCAACAAGGTGGCTTTACAAATATAATTCATGCTTGTTTCCCTTTTTGTATCCGATGTGATGTAAAAATATTTAACTAATATTAAATGGGAAGTCATTATATTAAATGCGTAGATTGCTGCACATTATTATTTACTAAATATTAATTTAGTTTTATTAAAAGTATCACTAATTGAAATCGCATTATTTAAATGAATGATTATTTATAAATCATATGTTATTTGTATTTTTGTATAATTAATAGATACGGGTGATGATATTGACGTCTGAAATTACAAGGGTGAATGAAAAAAGGGGGCCGGAGAGCAGGGCACTCTCCGGCTTTAATGTCCGTACTATTTGATTCCGTCTGCGCTCATGCGATCGCGGATATGCTGGGCGCGGGCTTCAGATGCGGGGTGATCGTCGAACATTGAGCTTTGGCGGCCGGCTTCCAGTTTTGCCAGCTTCTCAAAGCTGGTGGCCAGACCCGCCGGGCTGATCCCGCGTTTGCGCAGCAAATCATAGGAATAGTCGTCCGCTTCTGATTCCTGACGCTGAGAGAATTGCGAATTAACCAGTTTTTCGCCTAAGTCGCCCAGCTGGGATTGGGAGAGGCTACCCACTATACCGCCAGCTGAAGTTGCGGCCCCACGCACGGCGTTGGTACCAAGAGCAACCTGCATTCCTTTCTTCACGTGACCCAGTGCAACGTGGCCCATTTCATGACCGATAACCGCTTCGACCTCATTATCGTTCATCATGTCCATCAGGCCGCTATAGACGCGGATACAGCCGTTTGCCATCGCAAAGGCATTGACGTCTTTAGTCTGATAAACCTTATAATTTACCGGCTGACCATTAATATTATCGCCCAGCGCATCGGCGATTTTTACCAGACGCTTGCTGTAATCGCTGCTGGATGGCGCGATAGAAGCTTTGCCGTCCATTTCTTTACAGGCTTCATCACTCAGTTGCTTTACTTGCGCGTCACTGAGGGTATAAGCCTGAAACGCCTCTGCACCCGAACTTAAAAAACCATTAGAGTCCATATTTTGACAGCCGGTCAGGGCGGTCGCGATCCCAAGAGCAAGTAAGGTTGAGCGAATTTTCATTTATTCTCTTCCACATGAGTGAGGTATTTATTCTGATAATGTACTGGTTCGATATAAATCAGTATCTGAAAATGAGTATAAAGAAAAATTTAGCTGGCAGGCGAGGAGATTGCGCAACCTGCACGGACGATCCGGAGATTTCTGAATCCATGCAAGGATGCTCCATGTACATGGCTTGTCGCTTGGGTTACATTGTTGGCACTTTTTTCCGGCGTAGCCCAAAACGCGCTGTCGTCAAGTCGTTACGGGCATGGCCTTCATTTATCCGATCTGGAGTCAAAATGTCCTCACGTAAAGAGCTTGCCAATGCTATTCGTGCGCTGAGCATGGATGCCGTACAGAAAGCCAAATCCGGTCATCCGGGTGCCCCAATGGGTATGGCTGACATTGCCGAAGTCCTGTGGCGTGATTTCATGAACCACAACCCATCTAACCCATCCTGGGCCGACCGCGACCGCTTTGTGCTGTCTAATGGTCATGGCTCCATGCTGATTTATAGCCTGTTACACCTCACAGGTTATGATCTGCCAATCGATGAACTGAAAAACTTCCGTCAGCTGCACTCGAAAACGCCGGGCCACCCGGAAGTGGGTTATACCGCAGGTGTAGAAACCACCACTGGTCCGCTGGGGCAGGGGATTGCAAACGCGGTAGGTATGGCGATTGCTGAAAAAACGCTGGCCGCCCAGTTCAACCGTCCGGGCCACGACATCGTCGACCACCATACCTATGCCTTTATGGGCGATGGCTGCATGATGGAAGGCATCTCTCACGAAGTATGCTCCCTGGCAGGCACGTTAAAGTTAGGCAAACTGGTCGCGTTCTATGACGACAACGGCATCTCCATCGACGGTCATGTTGAAGGCTGGTTCACCGATGACACCGCGAAGCGTTTTGAAGCCTACGGCTGGCACGTAGTGCGCGGTGTTGACGGTCATGATGCTGACGCGATTAAACGCGCAGTAGAAGAAGCTCGTGCGGTCACCGATAAACCGTCACTGCTGCTGTGCAAAACCATTATCGGTTTTGGTTCGCCGAATAAAGCCGGCACACACGATTCTCACGGTGCGCCGCTGGGTGATGCCGAAATCGCCCTGACCCGTGAACAGCTGGGCTGGAAGTACGCGCCGTTTGAAATCCCGTCTGAAATTTATGCGCAGTGGGATGCCAAAGAAATGGGTCAGGCTAAAGAGTCTGCGTGGAATGAGAAGTTTGCCGCGTATGCTAAAGCTTTCCCACAGGAAGCCGCTGAGTTCACCCGTCGTATGAAAGGCGACATGCCTGCCGATTTCGATGCTAAAGCCAGCGAGTTCATCGCTAAATTGCAAGCTAATCCGTCTAAGATTGCCAGCCGTAAAGCATCGCAGAATGCGATTGAAGCCTTTGGTCCGCTGCTGCCTGAATTCCTCGGTGGCTCTGCCGACCTCGCACCGTCTAACCTGACAATCTGGTCAGGCTCTAAAGCGATCAACGAAGATACCGCAGGTAATTATATTCATTACGGCGTGCGCGAATTCGGTATGACTGCGATTGCTAACGGGATCTCCCTGCACGGTGGTTTTCTGCCGTACACCTCAACCTTCCTGATGTTCGTTGAGTATGCCCGTAATGCAGTACGTATGGCGGCGCTGATGAAACAGCGTCAGGTCATGGTGTATACCCACGACTCTATTGGTCTTGGCGAAGATGGCCCGACTCACCAGCCGGTAGAGCAGGTTGCCTCCCTGCGTTTAACGCCAAACATGTCGACATGGCGTCCGTGCGATCAGGTTGAATCTGCCATCGCGTGGAAGTACGGTGTTGAGCGTCAGGACGGCCCGACGGCGCTGATCCTGTCTCGTCAGAATCTGGCGCAGCAGGAACGTAGCGAAGAACAGCTGGCAAACGTTGCGCGCGGCGGTTACGTACTGAAAGAGTGTGACGGGCAGCCGCAGCTGATCTTCATCGCAACCGGTTCTGAAGTTGAACTGGCGGTGGCAGCCTATGAAAAACTGACTGCTGAAGGCGTGAAAGCGCGCGTGGTTTCCATGCCGTCTACCGATGCATTCGACAAGCAGGATGCTGCTTACCGTGAGGCCGTACTGCCGAAAGCTGTTTCTGCACGTGTTGCTATCGAAGCAGGTATCGCTGACTACTGGTTCAAGTACGTGGGTCTGAACGGTGCTGTGGTTGGCATGACCACGTTCGGTGAGTCTGCACCGGCAGAGCTACTGTTTGAAGAGTTTGGCTTCACCGTGGACAACGTTCTGGCGAAAGCGAAAGAACTGCTGTAATTAAGATATAATTGCACGGTATCTTCTGCAACGGGTCGCGTAATGCGGCCCGTTTTTTTATCCGTAAACCACTATCACTCGTTGCTGATAAGCGACCCCTGATCCAGGCGCACCACGCGCGCAAAATGGCGGCGAGTGAATGCTGGATCGTGGCTTATCGCCAGTACGGTGGTCCCGCGCTGGCGACAGGTGATTAGCCAGCGCTCAAAAATATCCAGCCAGCGATCGTCAAAATCACGGCTGGGTTCGTCCAGCAGAATGATCGGCGGCGCCAGGGCTTCCAGCGAGGCAACGGCCACCATCCGACGCCGGGCCGTGTGTAGATCCAGCGGGTGTGCCTGCGCCACGTCTTCTAAACCACACAGCGCCAGGGCGTCAGCCGTACGCTGAGCAATTTCCGCAGCGGGTCGTTTTTGCAGATGCAAACCGAATGCGACCTCTTTCTCTACCTGGCTGTGAAAAATTTGGTTTTCTGCTTCCTGAAATAAGACTCCAATTGCGGCGGCGCGCTGTTGGTTTTTGAGGTGTGCCAGCGGGCGACCATGAAGCGTAACGCTTCCTGAGTCAGGAGTAAGCAGTCCGGCCATCAGCCGCAGCAAGGTTGATTTTCCCGCGCCATTGTCTCCCGTCAGCGCCAGCCACTCGCCCTGTTTTATCGTTAGCGATAGCGCCCGCAGGCAATCATCGTCAGCACCCGGCCAGCGATAAGAAACGTTAGTAAGCGCTAACATACTAACTCCAGCTGCCCGTCGAAAAGCTGCCATATTTGCTGACAATAATGACTAAACGGTTCATTTTTTCGCTCCAGAAGGATGACCAGCGCCTGTCTTTGCGCTGCCCAGTGTTGCAGACGTGCCAGTAACATTTGCGTAGCCTGCGTGGTCAGGCGACTAAAGGCCTCATCGAGGATCAGGATCTGCGGCTGCATCGCCAGCGCACAGGCAATGACTACGCGCTGCGTCTCACCGCCGGAAAGCGTAATCGGATGACGTTTGCGCAGAGACTGGCAGTCGGTCAGCGTTAGCGCAGCGTCAATGCGCTGAAGAATATCCGCAGGGGACAGGCAAAGATTTTCCGGACCAAAAGCGACTTCCTCCTCCACGCTGAACGTGCAGCCGGAAAGTTGCAAATAGGGTGATTGCTGGACAAGTTGGATGGTTTGCGCCTGTTCGACCAGCGAACATTGACCTATTGGCATGCCGAGCAGGCTGCCATTCCCGCTCACCGTGCCGGGAAGAAAGTCGGGATACCAGCCGGCCATCAGCTGGGCTAATGTACTTTTGCCGCTGCCGTTGCCGCCGGTGATCAACACCATGCCCGGACGGTCATAATGCCAGGTGATATAGCGCTCTGGCTGTGTGCTACCGGAAGGTCGAAAGCAAAAGCGATCTAACGTAACCATAGCCATACTCCTGCTTCAGCCACCATTGTGATGAGCATGCCGTAACGCGCCAGGCGTTGTACAACGCTGTCCGGAGGCGCCCAGAGGGTGGTGCGCCGGGGATGCAGACGGAATGCCCGCATATCAAGGGCCGCGCCGCGCACTGCTAAATCATTCAGAGCGTTATGTGTCAGCGGCACCACCAGCGCGGGGAGTGCGCTCAGCCGCTGATACCAGTGGCCATCGAGCGGCACGCCGCGCGCCCGTTGCGCCTCATGAATGGTGGTCAGCCGTTGTTTAAGCTGCTCCACCACCAGAAGCGGTCCGGCGAACAGATAAGCCATCCCCGGCGGGAGATGTGAGGCAAACAGCGCGCGAATAAAACGGTGAACCGGCACATACTGCATCCAGAATTGAGAGGTAGAGACAATTGCCATGATGCGTAGCCACAGGGTAATGGCATTTGCCCAGCGCTGCGGATCGCGCGGTTGTCCGCTCAGCCATGCGGTGATCCAGCCCCCGTGGACCAGCCACAGCCCCGCGCCCAGCGATATCATTAACCACGCGACGTAGCGCGCCCGGTGACGGGTAGCGCGACACAGCACCAGCAAGAGAAACGTGGCCGGGCTATATACCATTAGAACTATACCTGAGGGCATTAACAGCGTGGTCCAGGCCGCCAGCGCCCACAGAGTCAGCGACGTAAAAGGATGCATTTAGCGGACCGCCGTTGTTCCCGGAAAATGCCGCAGCGTCCGTTGCGGAAGCTGGCGCAGCAGCACCCAGACGACGATCGCTGTAAGGATTTTATCGACCAGATTTGCGCCCAGAACGGTAACAGCGACAGATTCAACCAGGTTTTGCCCCATCGAGTGCATCCACGCGACGAAAAGATCGGCACCGCTGCCGGTTACGCCGCCAAACAGCCAGGTGCGCAGTGGTACAGCGACTAACGTTACGGCAAGCGTAATAATCACACCGCTAGCAATGACTTTTGGCAGAGTCCGAAACCAGCCGGCTCGTGCCAGCCAGCCTGCGACCAGCCCAATGACCATGGCAACAGGGGCAAATGCGGCAGCGATAGGATCGGTCAACAGACCCCAGAGTAGATTCGTCAGCAGCCCGGTTAACATGCCGATCCACGGTCCCAGCAGAATCGCGCTAATGAATGTTCCGATTGAATCCAGAAAAATGGGCAACTTCAACATACTCGCCAGCTGCCCCCCGACCATATTGATAGCAATACACATCACGATTAGTGCCAGAGAGAGACTGGAAAAACGGCGTTGAGCCATGAAAACCTCTTATCAATAGTCTAGTTGCGTGGCGTAATAACCAGCTCGTCATAGCCAGAAATGGCGCATGGCTGGCGGCTAAACGAGAGTGATTTCAGTTCGCCAATAATCAGTTCAAGGGTGGTACGCACGGTACAGCCGGGCATCATATGTCCCCCGAGCATAACGCCGTCCGGATCGGACACCGCAAGATGCAGATGTTCGCCCGTTAGCTCCAGCGTGCCATTGAGTGAAATCACTTCATACGTCCCGGCTAATCGGGTCGTTTCTTCGCGGCCGGCATAGCGTAACGCAACATCGGTGAGGCTCCCGGTACAGCCTGCAATCCATCCGGCATGGATATGATGTGCATGAATGAAAGCATGGAGTTGAGCAAAGACTTCCTGACCAGGAAGAAGACGAAGGGCGTAAAAGTGCGCGCCAGCAGGGAGGTTTAAATGTTCCATAATAGGTTATAACTCCGGGACCCGGACGTGCGGCGGATCTTATGCGTGTAACGAGGTACGAACTCTGATTTAAATCAGTAAATGTCATTACGGACAACTAAAAAGATTCGCTATCGTTATACATAATTCCCGGTATGGAATAAAAGCCCAGACACGGTCAGGAGAAAATGTGACGCAGATCAGATAAATGTGCTTACCCATAAGGCATTCATTCCTTTTATTCCACAATTCACCTATCCTAGCTGAACCGTTTCAGTCGATTAAATGTTCGACAATTAATCAATCAGTCGCAGTTTGTGACAGGCAAGGTTTCCCTGAATGGGCTGCTGCATTATTCTGTCAGCTTCATGGAATCGGGACGTTTTGCAGGAGATCTATGACCGTACGTGTAGCGATTAATGGCTTCGGTCGCATTGGGCGCAACGTGGTTCGTGCTTTATATGAATCCGGGCGTCGGGCGGAAATGACCGTCGTGGCAATCAATGAACTGGCCGATGCAGCAGGTATCGCACATTTATTGAAATACGACACCAGCCACGGACGCTTTGCCTGGGATGTGCGCCAGGAGCGCGAGCAGCTTTTCGTCGGTGATGACGCTATCCGTCTTCTGCATGAGCGCTCAATTGAGGCGCTTCCCTGGGGTGAACTGGGTGTCGATATCGTGCTGGACTGTACCGGCGTATATGGCACTCGCGATCACGGGAACGCTCATCTGACTGCGGGAGCAAAAAAAGTTCTCTTTTCGCATCCTGGCAGTAACGATCTTGATGCGACAGTAGTCTATGGCGTTAATCATGACGCGCTACAAGCGGAAGACCGCATCGTCTCCAACGCCTCCTGTACCACAAATTGTATTATTCCGATCATTAAATTGCTGGATGATGCGTTTGCTATCGAGTCCGGCACGGTGACAACAATTCACTCTGCAATGCACGATCAACAGGTGATTGACGCTTACCATCCGGATCTGCGTCGTACACGTGCGGCGAGTCAATCCATTATCCCGGTTGATACAAAGCTGGCTGCGGGTATTGCCCGCATTCTGCCGCAGTTTGATGACTGTTTTGAAGCTATTGCCGTGCGCGTACCGACAATAAACGTGACGGCTATCGATCTTAGCGTCACCGTGAAGCAACCGGTAAAAGCCATTGAAGTCAATCAGTTGCTGCAAAAAGCAGCACGGGATGCATTTCATGGTATAGTTGACTATACGGAATTACCGTTAGTCTCAACTGATTTTAACCACGATCCGCACAGTGCTATTGTTGATGGCACACAAACGCGCGTAAGTGGTGCGCACCTGATTAAGACGCTCGTCTGGTGCGATAATGAATGGGGCTTTGCTAACCGAATGCTCGACACGACGTTAGCGATGGCAGCTATTGGTTTCAGGTAGGGCGCTTGTTGCGCCTGCAAAACTTTAAGAATCAACGAGAGGATTCACCATGTCTGTAATTAAGATGACCGATTTGGATCTTGCTGGTAAACGCGTTTTCATCCGTGCGGATTTGAACGTACCAGTTAAAGAAGGGAAAGTGACCAGCGATGCGCGTATTCGTGCTTCTCTGCCGACTATCGAACTGGCCCTGAAACAAGGTGCTAAAGTGATGGTAACTTCTCACCTGGGTCGTCCTACCGAAGGCGAGTACAATGAAGAATTCTCTCTGCTGCCGGTAGTTAACTATCTGAAAGACAAACTCTCCAGCCCGGTTCGTCTGGTAAAAGATTACCTCGACGGTGTTGAAGTGGCTGACGGCGAGCTGGTCGTTCTGGAAAATGTTCGCTTTAACAAAGGCGAGAAAAAAGACGACGAAGCACTGTCCAAAAAATATGCAGCACTGTGTGATGTATTTGTGATGGATGCTTTCGGTACGGCTCACCGTGCCCAGGCGTCAACTCACGGCATCGCAAAATTCGCTGACGTAGCCTGTGCTGGTCCGCTGCTGGCAGCTGAACTGGATGCGCTGGGTAAAGCGCTGAAAGAACCAGCTCGTCCAATGGTTGCCATTGTGGGTGGTTCTAAAGTTTCCACCAAACTGACCGTTCTGGATTCCCTGTCTAAAATCGCTGACCAGCTGATCGTGGGCGGTGGTATCGCCAACACGTTTGTGGCAGCTCAGGGCCATAACGTAGGCAAATCTCTGTACGAAGCCGATCTGGTTGATGAAGCTAAACGCCTGCTGACCACCTGCGATATCCCGGTTCCGACGGATGTTCGCGTGGCTACCGAGTTCTCTGAAACGGCAACCGCAACCCTGAAATCCGTTAGCGATATCAAAGACGAAGAGCAGATCCTCGACCTGGGTGATGCTTCCGCTGAGAAACTGGCTGAAATCCTGAAAAATGCCAAAACCATCCTGTGGAACGGCCCGGTAGGCGTGTTCGAATTTGCTAACTTCCGCAAAGGCACCGAAGTTATCGCTAACGCGATCGCTGACAGCGACGCGTTCTCTATCGCGGGCGGCGGTGACACTCTGGCGGCTATCGACCTGTTCGGTATCTCCGACAAAATTTCCTATATCTCTACTGGCGGCGGCGCGTTCCTCGAATTCGTGGAAGGTAAAGTTCTGCCAGCAGTTGCCATGCTCGAAGAGCGTGCGAAGAAGTAATCGTTACTATGGGCAGGGTTTCCTGCCCGCTGTTTTCTGGCCGCGCTGATATCGGCGCGGTAGATATTTTTCTCAGGCCCGACGATACAGGACTCCGTAACATGTCTAAAATTTTTGATTTCGTAAAACCAGGCGTCATTACTGGTGATGACGTACAGAAAGTCTTCCAGGTAGCGAAAGAAAACAACTTCGCACTGCCAGCGGTAAACTGCGTGGGTACCGACTCTATCAACGCCGTCCTTGAAGCTGCAGCGAAAGTTAAAGCCCCGGTTATTGTCCAGTTCTCTAACGGTGGTGCGCAGTTTATCGCCGGTAAAGGCGTAAAAACCGACGTTCCTCAGGGTGCTGCTATTCTTGGCGCAATCTCTGGCGCACATCATGTACATCAGATGGCTGAACACTACGGCGTGCCGGTGATCCTGCACACTGACCACTGCGCGAAAAAATTGCTGCCGTGGATTGACGGCCTGCTGGATGCGGGTGAAAAACACTTCGCTGCTACCGGCAAACCGCTGTTCTCTTCCCACATGATTGATCTGTCTGAAGAATCTCTGGAAGAAAACATCGCGCTGTGCTCTCAGTACCTGACCCGCATGGCGAAAATCGACATGACGCTGGAACTGGAACTGGGTTGCACCGGTGGTGAAGAAGATGGTGTGGACAACAGCCACATGGACGCCTCTGCGCTGTACACTCAGCCGGAAGACGTTGATTACGCGTATACCGAGCTGAGCAAAATCAGCCCGCGTTTCACCATCGCGGCGTCCTTCGGTAACGTACACGGCGTTTACAAGCCGGGTAACGTTAAACTGACCCCAACCATCCTGCGCGACTCTCAGGAATATGTTTCTAAGAAACATAACCTGCCGCACAACAGCCTGAACTTCGTATTCCACGGCGGTTCCGGTTCTACTGCTCAGGAAATCAAAGACTCCGTTAGCTATGGCGTAGTGAAAATGAACATTGATACCGATACCCAGTGGGCAACCTGGGAAGGTATCCTGAACTACTACAAAACTAACGAAGGCTATCTGCAGGGCCAGCTGGGTAACCCGAAAGGCGCAGATCAGCCGAACAAAAAATACTACGACCCGCGTGTGTGGCTGCGTGCTGCGCAGACATCCATGATTACGCGTCTGGAACAGGCTTTCAAAGAGCTGAATGCCGTAGACGTTCTGTAATTAACACGTGCTAAACGTGTCGTTTAAAGGCCCGCATCAGCGGGTCTTTTTTTATGGTTAAGCCGCATTTTTCTATTATGTATTCAACGTCCTGGTCGCCGGGTTTTGTGATCAATTTGGCATTTCTCCGCTTTGTGTTTACCCTTTACTAACTTACTTTCCCCCTTTGGGATGACCGTTCGTTTTCTTTTTGAGTAACCATAAGGATGGCTTAATGGATGATTTAAACGTCGTGGACAGTATCAATGATGCAGGCTCGTGGCTGGTAACCAATCAGGCGCTGCTGTTGAGTTATGTGGTGAATATCGTTGCGGCTATCGCGATTATCGTGGTTGGGGTGATTGTCGCGCGCGTGGTTTCAAAAGCGGTCGATCGCGTGATGATCGCCCGTCACATTGATGCCACCGTCGCGGACTTCCTCTCTGCGCTGGTACGTTACGCTATCATTGGTTTTACGCTGATCGCCGCGCTCGGCCGGGTCGGTGTCCAGACGGCGTCGGTGATTGCTGTACTGGGTGCAGCAGGTCTGGCGGTGGGTCTGGCGTTACAGGGATCGCTCTCTAACCTTGCTGCGGGCGTGCTGCTGGTCATCTTCCGCCACTTCCGCTCCGGTGAATATGTTGATTTAGGGGGCGTTGCCGGAACCGTGCTGCACGTGCAAATCTTTTCAACTACGCTGCGCTCATCCGATGGCCGCTATGTGGTTATTCCGAACGGTAAAATCATCGCCGGGAATATCATTAACTATTCGCGTGAACCGGTACGCCGTAACGAGCTGGTGATCGGCGTTTCCTATGACGCGGATATCGATCAGGTAAAAAAGATCCTGACCGATATTATCCAGTCGGACGAACGTATTATCAAAGATCGTGAAATGACGGTGCGAATGAACGAACTGGCGGCCTCCCAGGTCAACTTTGTGATCCGTATCTGGAGCCAAAGCAGCGATTTGCAGAGCGTATACTGGGATGTGCTGGAGCGCATTAAACGCGAGTTTGACGCGAAAGGTATTGAGTTCCCGTATCAGCAGATGGACGTTAACCTTAAGCGGACTAAACAAGAGAAAGAAGTCGATCTAGTGAAGCACTAAGGTGTACATGCTATTGCTCCCGTTAAAAGTGACGGGAGCAATAGCCCTATTAACGGTTTATTTCTTCAGGCATCGCGCCCACTTTTTTGCGGCATATTCCACGCCCTCGCTTTTTGCTTATCCCGCCACTGAAACTGAACCTGCGGAAGATGAATCGCCTTTTCCCAGGTGCTAATCTCTTGCTGACTCAGCACGGTCATATGCGCCGCTATGCTCCAGCGTATTAACCATCGGTGCCAGATTATTATCCAACGTAGTACTCATCGCTGGCTGCGTGATAGTAGCGGTGCTGTGTAATTATTAGATGCTCTTATAGCTTATTAAAATTTTAAATTTCCGCTAATAAAAAGGTTGATATATAGTCTGCGCCATGGGCATTCAGCATGGAATTATCAATATGTTATCTTATTATTTTCAGGGGCTTATACTAGGTGCCGCAATGATCCTGCCACTCGGGCCACAAAATGCCTTTGTGATGAATCAGGGGATCCGTCGACAGTATCACATCATGATCGCCTTTCTCTGCGCGGTAAGTGATATGGCGCTGATTTGCGCCGGCGTATTTGGCGGCAGCGCACTGCTGGTGCAATCGCCCTGGCTGCTGGCTATTGTGACCTGGGGCGGAGTGGCTTTCTTACTGTGGTACGGTTTTGGCGCACTAAAAACTGCCATGAGTCGTCATCTGGCGCTGGCCAGCGCGGAAGTTATGCGCCAGGGACGCTGGAAAATTATCGCGACCATGCTGGCAGTCACGTGGCTTAATCCGCATGTTTATCTCGACACTTTTGTCGTGCTGGGCAGTCTTGGTGGCCAGTTGGAGAGCGTGCCGCGACGCTGGTTTGCCGCGGGCACCGTCAGCGCCTCGTTCCTGTGGTTCTTTGGTCTTGCACTGCTGGCCGCATGGTTGGCCCCCCGTCTGCGCACGGCAAGGGCACAACGTACCATCAATATTGTGGTAGGCTGCGTTATGTGGTTTATCGCTTTTCAGCTGGCGAAAGAAGGCGTTAATCACATTCAGACATTGTTTAACTAAGCCTTGTCTGATGGACTTTCTGCGCGCAAAGACTAAGCTTGCTGGCATGTGCTCTCTTGGTGGGTGCTTAACGCAAATGGAGGTTCGACAGTGAAGTTTAAAGTGATGGCCCTGGCGGCACTGGTGAGTTTAGGCGCAATGTCGGCTTCGGCAAATGAACTGCCGAATGGTCCGCATATTGTCACTTCCGGCACGGCGAGCGTTGATGCTGTTCCGGATATTGCAACGCTGGCAATTGAAGTTAACATCGCGGCCAAAGATGCTGCGTCAGCCAAGAAACAAGCTGACGAGCGTGTGGCGCAATATCTCACTTTCCTTGAACAAAATGGCGTAGCGAAAAAGGACATCCGTTCCGCCAATTTGCGTACCCAGCCTGATTACGATTATCAGAACGGGAAAAGCATTCTTAAAGGGTATCAGGCGGTAAGAACGGTTGAAGTGACGCTGCGCGAGCTGGATAAGCTTAACGCCCTGTTAGACGGTGCGCTGAAAGCGGGGCTGAACGAAATTCGTTCCGTCTCGTTAGGCGTGGCAAAACCTGATACCTATAAAGATCAGGCGCGTAAAGCGGCCATTGATGATGCTGTTCGTCAGGCGCAGGAACTGGCTTCCGGCTTTAAAGGTACGCTGGGGCCGGTATATAGCGTGCGCTATCATGTTTCCAATTATCAGCCGAGCCCGATGGTGCGGATGATGAAAGCTGACGCGGCCCCGGCCTCAGCTCAGGAATCCTACGAGCAGGCAACGATTCAGTTTGACGATCAGGTCGATGTGGTATTTGAACTGCAGCCTGGACAGAACGCGAATCAGAACCAGAATGCCGCGACGCCTGAGACGGCAGAAAAAGCGCAGTAAAAGAGTCTGTGTAATGCCCCCTGTGTGCGGGGGCATATTCAAACCTGGCGCAGCACCCGGTGCCCATGTTCCAGCAGCGCATCGGTAACATTGCGCATCATCCGACTCTCTGGTGCAAAACGGTGCCAGTACAGCATTCGACGTTGATACAGACCCGGCGTCAGATCGATAAGCTCGCCACTTTTAAGCTCTTTTTCTATTTGCAGGTGCGGGATCATACAGCATGTTGTTCCCTGACGCGCCAGCTGAACGAACGCTTCCGATGAGTTAACGATGTGGCAGGGCACGCTGCCCGGCGGCAAATCAAAATTCTGCTGTAAAAATGCCTGATGCATATCATCCAGATGATCAAACGCGACGGCAGGGGCCTTTAATAGCGCCGAGCGGGTAACCCCGTTAGGAAAATATCGCGCTGCAAACTCTTTCGACGCCACAAATAGATAATCCAGCGCACCAAGGGGATCGACCAGACAGCTTGGCAGCGCCTGCGGCTGAATACTTACCGCACCCACCACTTCACCACGCCGTAAACGCTCCTGCGTACGCGTTTCATCTTCCACCTGTAGATTCAGGCGTATTGGCGAATCGACCAGAACCGGGGCCAGGGCAGGCAGCAGCCAGGTGGCCAGACTGTCGGCGTTTACCGCCAGCGACAGCAGCAGCGGGGTAGAGCCGGTCTGCTCATCGCCCAGCCATTCCTCTTCCAGCATCTCAACTTGACGTAATAATGCCAGCAGCTTTTGTCCCTGCTCGGTTGGACGTGGTGGAACAGTACGTACCAGTAGCGGTTGTCCAAACATATTTTCTAACTGTTTAATACGCTGTGAGACGGCGGACTGGGTAATGCATAGCTTCTGCGCTGCGCGTTCAAATCCACGTTCACGGATCACTGCATCCAGCGCCTGTAACGTTCTGTAGTCCGGACGTTTCATGTAATTGTGTGGCTCCCTGGTAGTTTCTGTATAGCACTATGACATAAATCCGACGCGGATACAGACGAAATTGTCTGTCTGATTCGGTCACGCGCGTGGCAGGGACATTCGGGGGGCAGATGTTCTATAATGCGCACAGGATTATCACTCCACAGGTAAATATGATGACGCAGGATGAACTGAAAAAAGCAGTAGGCTGGGCCGCCCTTCAGTATGTCGTACCGGGCACAATTGTTGGGGTAGGGACCGGTTCGACTGCCGCCCATTTTATTGATGCGCTGGGTACCATGAAAGGGCAAATTGAGGGGGCGGTATCCAGTTCCGATGCGTCTACCGCTAAACTGAAAAGTCTCGGCATCACGGTATTTGATCTCAATGAAGTGGATCGCCTGGGCATCTATGTTGATGGCGCAGACGAGATTAATGGCCAGATGCAAATGATCAAAGGCGGCGGCGCGGCGCTGACCCGGGAAAAAATTATTGCCTCGGTCGCAGATAAGTTCATCTGCATTGCCGATGCATCAAAACAGGTCGATATCCTCGGCACCTTTCCGCTGCCTGTGGAAGTGATCCCGATGGCGCGCAGCGCGGTGGCGCGTGAGCTGGTCAAGCTGGGTGGGCGCCCGGAATATCGCCAGGGTGTATTAACCGACAACGGCAACGTTATCCTTGACGTCTGGGGAATGGAGATTATCGACCCTGTTGCCACCGAAAACGCGATTAATGGCATTCCGGGTGTTGTGACGGTGGGCCTGTTTGCCAATCGTGGCGCTGATGTTGCGCTCATCGGAACTGCTGATGGCGTGAAAACTATCGTGAAATGATCTGACGGGGGATTAGCTCCCCCGTTTAAAAAAATTCCGATCGCCAAATTTAGTGACATGTATCACGTTTTGCTGTCCGCTCTGATAATTCCCCCACGCAATCTTCTTAGTCCAGCATTTTATGCTGCTATTTTCCGCAGTATGACATTCCCTCAATTTACCGACGCAAACGTTCATATTGCCGCGATAGTTTTTTTTGATATGTTGCTTAGAGAGAGTGGCGTTTAGCTCAATATCCGTTAAGACAAAGACAGGGTCGGGGAAATGGCAAAGGTATCACTGGAAAAAGATAAAATTAAGTTTCTGCTGGTTGAAGGTGTTCACCAGAAAGCGCTGGATAGCCTGCGTGCTGCGGGTTATACCAACATTGAATATCACAAAGGCGCGCTGAGCACCGAACAGCTGAAGGAATCGATCCGTGACGCCCATTTCATCGGTCTGCGTTCCCGTACAAATCTGACAGAAGAGGTGCTGGCCGCGGCTGAGAAGCTGGTGGCGGTAGGCTGCTTCTGCATCGGTACTAATCAGGTCGATCTGGATGCCGCAGCCAAACGCGGTGTGCCGGTATTTAACGCGCCGTTCTCTAATACGCGTTCCGTGGCTGAACTGGTGATCGGGGAACTGCTGCTGCTGTTGCGCGGAATACCGGAAGCCAATGCTAAAGCCCACCGCGGGATCTGGAACAAGCTGGCCTCAGGCTCGTTTGAAGCACGCGGCAAAAAGCTGGGCATTATTGGTTATGGTCATATCGGCACTCAGCTTGGCATTCTGGCGGAATCGCTGGGGATGTACGTGTATTTTTACGACATTGAAAATAAACTGCCCCTGGGCAATGCCACTCAGGTGCAACATCTTTCCGACCTGCTGAATATGAGTGACGTGGTTAGTCTGCACGTGCCGGAAAACGCCTCGACCAAAAATATGATGGGGCCGGAAGAACTGGCGCTGATGAAACCCGGTGCGTTGTTGATCAACGCCGCGCGTGGCACTGTGGTGGATATTCCTGCTCTGTGCGATGCGCTGTCACGTAAACATCTGGCCGGAGCGGCTATCGACGTCTTCCCGACTGAGCCTGCAACAAACACCGACCCGTTTACTTCGCCGCTGTGCGAGTTCGACAATGTGATACTGACGCCGCATATTGGCGGCTCCACCCAGGAAGCGCAGGAAAACATCGGCCTTGAAGTTGCTGGTAAACTGGCTAAATATTCCGACAATGGCTCTACGCTGTCAGCCGTCAACTTCCCGGAAGTGTCGCTGCCGTTACACGGCGGCCGCCGTCTGCTGCACATCCATGAAAACCGTCCTGGCGTATTAACCGCGATTAACCAAATCTTTGCCGCGCAGGGCATTAACATTGCCGCGCAGTTCTTGCAGACCTCATCAATGATGGGATATGTGGTTATTGATATTGAAGCTGAGGAAGATGTGGCCCAGCGCGCACTGCAAAGTATGAAAGCGATCCCGGGAACGATTCGCGCCCGGTTACTGTACTGAGTCTGTTGCCCGGTGGCGCTGCGCTTACCGGGCCTGCGGATGAGATGGCGCAGAAACGTGCAACGAGTACGGACAGCACCCTCTCCCTCAGGGAGAGGGCAGGGGTGAGGGTAGTTTACCACTCCCGGACAACAGACGGTGTTACCACCGCCGGTAGCGGAATATCCCACTCTTCAACCGGTATCGCGTCCACCTGCTGGCAGTCATGCGCGTAACCGACCGGCTGTAAGCGATACTGTTGCCAGTGCTGCAATGTCCGATCGTAAAATCCACCGCCCATCCCCAGACGCTGGCCCTGAGCGTCAAACGCCACCAGCGGGACGATCAGAACATCCAGCTGTGCCAGCGGCAATACCTCACGCACGTCCAGCCTGGGTTCCTGAATTTTCAGACGATTCATTACCAGCTCACTTTGCGGATGATAACGTAAAAACAGCAAATTGCCGGCGCTAAACGGATGCAAAACCGGAAGATAAACGCGTTTGCCCGCGCGCCAGAGCTGGTCGATCAGCGGTCGGGTATCAAGTTCGCCATCAAAAGAGAGAAACAGCGCCACAGAATGCGCCATGACTACGGGCGGATACGCCATCATACGGGCAGCGGCCTGCTGGGCCATATCGGTTTGTTGTTCAATCGAGAGAGAACGACGGCGCTGCCGGATAAGGCGGCGAATTTCCTGACGCTGAAGTGATGTGACGGAAGATACTGTCATGATAGTCGCAGGTAGAAGAAGGGGAATCTCCGAGATGCCGCCGCAGGCTGTAACCCTTGAACCCTTGGTTCAAGGTGAATATGTCGTCACAGTTTTAAGGCTTCTCGGACGAACCGAGCATGCTCACCAACCGTGGAGCGCCACATTCTGTTGGTATGAAATATCGGCTCAGGGGACTGGCCCGCTTGCTAACATCTCAGAGAAATTTTGTCTTCACGATAACTCTACCATAGTTAATCGCAAAGTGTTATTCAAACTTTGGCCCCGATCTTTCGGATATGCGACCTTGCTCAAGAAGTGCTTGTTCAATGGTCTGTTGCAGCATCCGAATACGTTGCTCCATGCTGGCAGCGTAATCGCGGGTTTTTGCCTTTTCCTGAGTTAACTCGTAGCTGATGTTCAACGCGGCGATGAAAACCAGCTGCTCAGTATTAGTGACTCTAGTGCGTTCTTTCAGATCTTGCAACCGCTGATTTAGATCGTCCGCAGCCTGATTCAGGGCATCCCTTTGTTCAGGCGGGCAATTCACGCGGAGTGAACGGCCAAAAATATGGATATCGACGGGTTGTGCAGACATGCCACCTTCCTGCTGAATTGACTGCGCGGCCTTCGTGCCCGAATCCGGGGCTGGCGAAGGGGCGACACTATAGCTACCCTGGTGTGCAGATACAAGCCCTTTTCTGGTATCACCAGGGTCCAAAGTGGTAGCATAACATGAATCTTCCCCTAACGATGACGAATGCGCATGTCTATAAAGAATGAAATGCCTGGTTACAACGATGTGAACCAGTTACTGAACCAACAGGGAGCAGGATTAACCCCGGCTGAAATGCACGGTTTGATTAGCGGCATTCTTTGCGGAGGCACCACAGACGCATCATGGCAACCGCTGATACACGATCTTACCAACGAAGGTCTGGCATTCGGTCATGAACTGGCGCAGGCGCTGCGCAACATGCACTCTGCCACTAGTGATTCGCTGGAAGATGACGGTTTTCTGTTCCAGCTGTATATGCCGGACGGCGATGACGTAAGCGTTTTCGACCGTGCCGACGCGCTGGCCGGCTGGGTGAATCATTTTCTGCTCGGGCTGGGCGTCACGCAGCCGAAGCTGGACAAAGTTCCTGGCGAAACCGGCGAGGCAATAGACGATCTGCGTAACATCGCTCAGCTGGGTTACGATCTGGAAGAAGATCAGGAAGAGCTGGAAATGTCGCTCGAAGAAATTATCGAGTACGTTCGCGTGGCGGCGCTGCTATGCCACGATACTTTCACGCGCCAGCAACCGACCGCGCCGGAAGTGCATAAACCGACCTTACATTAAGAATAAACTCAAGGAGGTATCATGACTCAGCAGGAGTTTCACCGTCGTCGCCAGGCACTTCTGGCTCAGATGCAACCGGGCAGTGCGGCGCTGATCTTTGCGGCACCGGAAGCGACGCGCAGTGCGGACACGGAATATCCGTATCGCCAGAGCAGTGATTTCTGGTATTTCACCGGCTTTAACGAGCCGGAAGCCGTGTTGGTGCTGATTAAAAGTGATGATACCCATAACCACAGCGTCCTGTTTAATCGCCTGCGCGATTTGACGGCAGAAGTCTGGTTTGGCCGCCGTCTGGGGCAGGATGCTGCGCCAGAGGCGCTGGGCGTTGACCGGGCGCTGGCCTTTAGTGAAATCAATACGCATCTGTACCAGCTACTGAACGGACTGGACACGGTGTGGCATGCGCAGGGCGAATATACGTATGCCGATAACATCGTCTTTAATGCGCTGGAAAAGCTGCGTAAAGGCGAGCGGCAAAATCTTGCTGCTCCCGGTAATATTGCCGACTGGCGGCCGCTGGTGCATGAGATGCGCCTGTTCAAATCCGCTGAAGAGATCGATGTGCTGCGTCGCGCCGGTGAAATCACTGCCCTTGCCCATATCCGGGCGATGGAAAAATGCCGTCCCGGCATGTTCGAGTACCAGCTTGAAGGTGAAATCCACCACGAGTTTACCCGCCACGGCGCGCGTTATCCCTCCTATAACACCATCGTTGGCGGCGGGGAAAACGGCTGCATTCTGCATTACACGGAAAACGAGAGCCTGCTGCGCGATGGCGATCTGGTTTTGATCGATGCAGGCTGCGAATACAAAGGCTATGCCGGTGACATCACGCGCACGTTCCCGGTGAACGGCAGGTTTTCCCCGGCGCAGCGTGAAATCTACGACATCGTGCTGGCGTCGCTGGAAACCGCGCTTACGCTCTATCGTCCGGGAACAACCATTCAGGACGTGACCACCGAAGTAGTGCGCATCATGATAACCAGTCTGGTAAAACTCAATATTTTGCAGGGCGATGTTGAAGAACTGATTGTCAGCAACGCGCATCGTCCGTTCTTTATGCATGGCCTGAGCCACTGGCTGGGGCTGGATGTGCATGATGTTGGCGCATATGGCACCGATCGCTCCCGACTGCTGGAGCCAGGCATGGTTTTAACCGTTGAACCGGGGCTGTATATCGCGCCTGACGCTGACGTTCCGCCACAGTACCGCGGTATTGGCATCCGCATTGAAGACGACATCGTGATTACCGCCTCAGGCAATGAAAATCTGACCGATCGGGTAGTGAAATCGGCCGATGACATTGAGGCCCTGATGGCGGCGGCGCAACACCAATGAGCGTGATTATTGTGGGCGGCGGCATGACCGGCGCAACGCTGGCGCTGGCGCTGTCACAGCTGACTCAGGGGGCGCTGGACGTACATTTAGTCGAGGCCCACGCGCCTGACGCGGCGGCCCATCCTGGGTTTGACGCACGCGCCATCGCGCTGGCTGCCGGAACCTGCGAGCAACTGGCGCGGATCGGCGTATGGCAGGCAATCGCCCCCAGTGCCACCGCGATTAATACGGTTCACGTCAGCGATCGCGGTCATGCCGGTGCAGTTATGCTGGAGGCCAAAGATTATGCTATTCCGGCCCTTGGCCAGGTCGTTGAACTTCATGACGTCGGGCAGCATCTGTTCAGGCTATTGCGTAAAGCGCCCGGCGTGACGTTGCATTGCCCGGCGAGCGTGGTTGGCGTCGAGCGCCGTCAGGAGCGGGTTAGTGTCATGCTCGATACTGGCGAAAGACTCGACGGTCAACTGCTGGTCGCCGCCGACGGCTCTCGTTCAGCGCTCGGCGCGCAGTGCGGTATCCAGTGGCAGCAGCAGCCCTACCAGCAACTGGCGGTGATTGCCAATGTCACGACCGCCGTTGCCCATCAGGGGCGTGCTTTTGAGCGCTTTACGCCGGATGGTCCTCTTGCCATGCTGCCCATGTCCGGGGGGCGCAGTTCTCTGGTCTGGTGCCATCCCCTTGCGCGTCGTGATGAGGTGATGTCGTGGTCTGACGGCCATTTTCGTGATGAGCTACAGCGGGCGTTTGGCTGGCGGCTGGGGCGTATTACCCAGATCGGTCAGCGGGCGGCCTATCCGCTTACGCTCTCCACGGCCTCAGACGTTATTTCCCATCGGCTGGCACTGGTTGGCAATGCGGCACAAACGCTGCACCCCATTGCCGGACAGGGCTTCAACCTCGGCCTGCGCGATGTCATGAGTCTGGCGGAAACCCTGGCCCGCGCGTGGGTGTCGACCGGCGACGCTGGCAGTTATGCCGCGCTGTGCCGCTATCGCGATCGCCGTCGCGCCGATAAAGCCGCAACTATAGGCGTCACCGACGGTCTGGTTCATCTGTTTGCCAATCGCTGGTGGCCGCTGGTCGTCGGGCGCAACGCAGGATTGATGGCGATGGAAACAGCGTCTCCGTTGCGTAACGCACTGGCCCGGCGCACGCTCGGCTGGGTTACGCGCTAAGCTATCTTATTCAAACCATTACGCCTGCCGAATCAGGCTTCAGGAGTAGAACTGTGCAAAGTGTTGACGTCGCGATTGTTGGCGGGGGAATGGTAGGACTGGCAATTGCCTGCGGTCTTCAGGGCAGCGGCCTGCGCGTGGCGGTACTCGAGCAAAAGACCGTCCAACCGCCGGAGGCGAATGCGCCTTACGCGCTGCGCGTCTCCGCCATTAATACCGCCAGTGAAAAACTGCTTAACCATCTCGGCGTATGGTCCGCAATCACTGAGCAACGGGCGAGCTGCTATCACGGCATGGAAGTCTGGGAGAAAGACAGCTTCGGGCATATCTCTTTTGATGACAGCAGTATGGGGCATACTCATCTCGGACATATCGTTGAAAATAACGTTATTCACCATGCGCTATGGAAAAAAGCTGAGCAGTGTCAGGATGTTACTGTTATTTCGCCAGCTGAGCTTCAGCAGGTTGCATGGGGAGAGAACGACGTCTTTCTCAATCTGAAAGACGGTACTATGATGACCGCCAGGCTGGTCATTGGCGCGGATGGGGCAAACTCATGGCTACGCGACAAAGCCGATATTCCGCTGACGTTCTGGGATTATAACCACCACGCGCTGGTGGCTACGATCCGCACTGCGGAACCGCACCAGGGCGTGGCGCGCCAGGTTTTTCATGGAGAGGGTATTTTGGCGTTCCTGCCGCTCAGCGATCCGCATTTGTGCTCTATCGTCTGGTCCCTGTCTCCGGAAGAGGCTGCACGAATGCAGCAGGCTGAAGAGGCAGAATTTAATCAGGCACTGACTGTCGCGTTCGACAATCGTCTGGGATTATGCAACGTTGAGAGCGAGCGTCAGGTCTTCCCGTTAACCGGCCGCTATGCGCGCCAGTTTGCGGCACACCGGCTGGCCCTGGTAGGCGATGCAGCCCACACTATTCATCCGCTGGCGGGGCAGGGCGTCAATCTCGGCTTTATGGATGCCGCTGAGCTTATCGGCGAACTGCGCCGTTTGAATCAGCAGGGTAAAGATATCGGACAGCATATGTACCTGCGCCGCTTTGAGCGGAGCCGCAAGCACAGTGCCGCAGTGATGCTGGCCAGTATGCAGGGTTTCCGTGAGCTGTTTGCCGGACATAACCCGGCGAAAAAGCTCCTGCGTGATATTGGCCTGAAAATGGCAGATACCTTACCCGGCGTAAAACCCCAGCTTATTCGGCAGGCCATGGGGCTTAACGATCTCCCGGACTGGTTACGTTAACTGCGTCACAGTTTTCTGCCCGGCCGCAGGGCCGGGTCAGTTTCCCTCATTTGAAAAATTCTAATTTCACCCTTCTTTTCACATTACTTTTTCTAATCCCTTCTGTTTGGCAATGAGGAAAAATCGCCGTTTTTTCCGCGTTAAATATTACTATCCTCGTAGCAGCAAGCCTGAAACATAATGTTTAGCGTGTTAAGTCGCTATTTCATGGTGCAAAATCCTGCGGCTGTTTTACGGTATTTTGGTCATAAGCTAATGTGATGACCTTCTTTAGCTTATGGTTTAGTGCCGAGTTCGGTGGTAAGTTCAGAGCTAAGAGAACGTTTGCGTCGCCACCGTTTTGCTGGCGAAGCCCGGCTTATTCAACGAGGAAAAGATGGCTCAACAAACTCCGTTGTTTGAACAACACACGCAGTGCGGCGCGCGGATGGTGGATTTTCACGGCTGGATGATGCCGCTGCATTATGGCTCCCAGATTGATGAGCACCACGCGGTTCGTAAAGATGCGGGCATGTTTGACGTTTCACATATGACCATCGTTGACCTTCACGGTATCCGTACCCGGGAATTTTTGCGCTATTTACTCGCCAACGACGTGGCAAAACTGACGACGCCGGGAAAGGCGCTTTACTCCGGTATGCTCAATGCGTCCGGCGGCGTGATTGATGACCTTATTGTTTACTATTTAACGGAAGATTTTTTTCGCCTGGTCGTAAACTCCGCTACCCGTGAAAAAGACCTCGCCTGGATCACCCAACACGCTGAACCTTATGCCATCGACATTGCAGTGCGTGATGACCTGTCGCTTATTGCCGTTCAGGGGCCGAACGCGCAGGCGAAAGCGGCTACCTTGTTGACCGACGCGCAGCGTCAGGCCGTGGCCGGGATGAAACCCTTCTTTGGCGTGCAGGCAGGCGAATTATTTATTGCTACCACCGGTTATACCGGCGAAGCGGGCTATGAAATTGCGCTGCCCGCTGAAAAAGCCGCCGGTTTCTGGCGTGAGTTGGTTGATGCCGGCGTCAAGCCTTGTGGACTGGGCGCGCGCGACACATTGCGTCTGGAAGCGGGCATGAATTTATACGGTCAGGAGATGGACGAGGGTGTTTCACCTCTGGCCGCCAACATGGGCTGGACGGTTGCGTGGGAACCTGCGGATCGTGATTTTATCGGCCGCGAGGCGCTGGAATTTCAGCGTAATAAAGGCACCGATAAGCTGGTCGGCCTGGTGATGACCGAAAAGGGCGTGCTGCGTAACGAACTGCCGGTTCACTTCACCGATGCTCAGGGTAATGCGCATGAAGGCGCGATCACCAGCGGCACATTCTCGCCTACGCTGGGCTACAGCATTGCGCTGGCGCGCGTTCCGGCAAGCATTGGCGACACGGCGATTGTGCAAATTCGTAACCGTGAAATGCCGGTTAAGGTGACCAAACCTGTTTTTGTTCGCAATGGTCATGCCGTTGCGTAATGTACTTTTTGGAGAATGAGCGATGAGCAACGTACCTGCAGAATTGAAATACAGTAAAGAACACGAGTGGCTGCGCAAAGAGGCGGACGGCACTTATACCGTCGGTATTACTGAACACGCGCAGGAGCTGCTGGGCGACATGGTATTTGTCGATCTGCCGGATGTTGGCGCAACTGTAGCCGCAGGCGATGACTGTGCCGTAGCGGAGTCGGTAAAAGCCGCTTCAGATATCTATGCGCCGATTAGCGGCGAGATCGTAGCCGTCAATGATGCGCTCAGCGACTCCCCGGAACTGGTCAACAGCGAGCCTTACACCGGCGGCTGGATTTTTAAAATCAACGCCAGCGACGATGCTGAAGTCGAGGCGCTGCTCGATGCCGCTGCCTATGACGCCTTATTAGAAGACGAATAAACCGCCCCTTTGCCGGACAGCGCCGCGGCTGTCCGGCCTGCGTCATCACAGCATCAACCCGAACACCACACCGTAGGCCCGGTAAGCATAGCGCCACCGGGCATCCGGCCAAAGACAACCACGATTCATCGAACGTTTCAGGAACTCTCGCTCATGACCCAGACGCTAAGTCAGCTTGAAAACAGCGGCGCTTTCATTGAACGCCATATTGGACCGGATGCCGCGCAGCAGCAGGCTATGTTGAACACGGTAGGTGCCGCGTCACTGGACGCGCTGATCGGCCAGATAGTGCCGAAAGACATCCAGCTTGCTACCCCGCCGCAGGTTGGCGAGGCGGCGACCGAATACGCCGCACTGGCGGAGCTGAAGAACATTGCCCGCCGTAACAAGCGCTTCACGTCTTACATCGGCATGGGATATACCGCCGTACAACTGCCGCCGGTGATCTTGCGTAATATGCTGGAAAATCCCGGCTGGTACACCGCCTATACCCCTTATCAGCCGGAAGTCTCACAGGGCCGCCTGGAGGCATTGCTAAACTTCCAGCAGGTCACGCTCGACCTCACCGGGCTGGATATGGCATCCGCTTCCCTGCTGGACGAAGCCACCGCTGCCGCAGAAGCAATGGCGATGGCAAAACGCATCAGCAAGTTGAAAAACGCCAATCGTTTTTTTGTCGCCGCCGACGTCCACCCGCAAACCCTGGACGTAGTGCGCACCCGCGCTGAAACCTTCGGTTTTGACGTTATCGTCGATGATGCTGACAAGGTTCTGGATCACCAGGACGTCTTTGGCGTGCTATTGCAACAGGTGGGTACCACCGGTGAGATCCACGATTACAGCGCGCTGACAGCCGAGCTGAAAACGCGCAAAATTGTGGTCAGCGTCGCCGCTGATTTCATGACCCTGGTTCTGCTGACCGCACCGGGCAAACAGGGCGCGGACATTGTTTTTGGTTCGGCGCAGCGCTTTGGCGTTCCGATGGGCTACGGCGGTCCTCACGCGGCATTTTTTGCGGCGAAAGATGAATTTAAGCGCTCAATGCCGGGCCGCATCATCGGCGTATCAAAAGATGCGGCGGGCAACACCGCGCTGCGCATGGCGATGCAGACCCGCGAGCAGCATATTCGTCGCGAGAAAGCGAATTCCAACATCTGTACCTCGCAGGTACTGCTGGCCAACATTGCAAGCCTGTACGCCGTTTATCACGGCCCGGTCGGCTTAAAGCGCATTGCCAGTCGCATTCATCGTCTGACCGATATCCTCGCAGCAGGCCTGCAACAGAAAGGCCTGAAACTGCGCCATGCCCACTATTTTGATACGCTCTGCGTTGATGTGGCTGACAAAGCCGCTGTCCTGGCGCGGGCTGAAGCCGCAGAAATTAACCTGCGCAGTGACATTCATAATGCCGTCGGTATGACTCTCGATGAAAGCACCACCCGCGAGAACGTGCTGGCGCTGTTTAACGTTCTTCT
This sequence comes from Klebsiella sp. RIT-PI-d, assembly GCF_001187865.1. Classification (NCBI taxonomy): domain Bacteria; kingdom Pseudomonadati; phylum Pseudomonadota; class Gammaproteobacteria; order Enterobacterales; family Enterobacteriaceae; genus Klebsiella; species Klebsiella sp. RIT-PI-d. Next base: position 199,194 of record NZ_LGIT01000003.1, on the reverse strand, counting down.
GGGCGACGATCACGGGCTGGACATTGACGCGCTGGACAAAGACGTAGCGCATGACAGCCGTGCGATCCCGGCTGCCATGCTGCGCGACGATGACATCCTGAGCCATCCGGTATTTAATCGCTATCACAGCGAGACCGAGATGATGCGCTATATGCATTCTCTGGAGCGCAAAGATCTGGCCCTGAACCAGGCGATGATCCCGCTTGGCTCCTGCACCATGAAGCTTAACGCGGCGGCAGAAATGATCCCCATCACCTGGCCAGAATTTGCCGAATTACACCCGTTCTGCCCGGCCGATCAGGCAGAAGGGTATCATCAGATGATCAACCAGCTTTCCGACTGGCTGGTGAAGCTGACCGGCTACGATGCGCTGTGTATGCAGCCCAACTCTGGTGCGCAGGGCGAATACGCGGGTTTGCTGGCGATCCGCCATTATCACGAAAGCCGCAATGAAGGCCATCGTGATATCTGCCTGATCCCCAGCTCCGCACACGGCACCAACCCGGCTTCTGCTCAAATGGCAGGTATGCGTGTGGTGGTAGTGTCCTGCGACAAAAATGGCAACATTGATCTTAACGATTTGCGGGCAAAAGCGGAGCATTCGAGCGAAAACCTCTCCTGCATTATGGTCACCTATCCGTCGACGCACGGGGTGTATGAAGAGACGATCCGCGAGGTTTGCGAAATCGTGCACCACTTTGGCGGTCAGGTTTATCTGGATGGCGCAAACATGAATGCGCAGGTGGGCATTACCTCACCGGGCTTTATCGGTGCGGACGTCTCCCACCTTAACCTGCACAAAACCTTTTGCATCCCGCACGGCGGCGGCGGTCCGGGCATGGGACCCATCGGCGTGAAGGCACATCTGGCCCCGTTTGTTCCGGGGCACAGCGTCGTACAAATTGAAGGGATGCTGACTCGACAGGGTGCGGTTTCCGCAGCACCCTTTGGCAGCGCATCTATTCTGCCGATTAGCTGGATGTATATCCGTATGATGGGTGCACAGGGGCTTAAGCAGGCCAGTCAGGTGGCGATCCTTAATGCCAACTATATCGCCAGCCGTCTGAAAGAGGCGTTCCCGGTGCTGTATACCGGTCGTGACGGACGCGTGGCGCACGAATGCATTCTCGACATTCGTCCGCTGAAAGAGGCAAGCGGTATTAGCGAGCTGGATATTGCCAAACGCCTGATCGACTATGGTTTCCATGCGCCGACCATGTCGTTCCCGGTAGCAGGTACATTGATGGTTGAACCGACCGAATCCGAGAGCCAGATGGAACTGGAGCGCTTTATTGAGGCTATGCTCTCCATCCGTGCGGAAATCGATCGCGTACAGAACGGCGAGTGGACGCTTGAGGATAATCCGCTGGTTAACGCTCCGCATACCCAGTATGAGCTGGCGGCGGAATGGACACACGGCTATAGCCGCGAAGAGGCCGTCTTCCCGGCAGGATCGGTGAACAAATACTGGCCGACCGTCAAGCGTCTCGACGACGTTTATGGCGACCGTAACCTGTTTTGTTCCTGCGTGCCGCTGAGCGAATATCAGTAATAACGGCTACAGTTAACCAGGCCGGGTGTGCGTCTCAGCGCTACCCGGCTTTTTTAATCCACGGGAGAAGAGATGGCTATTGCGCTGGTGACCGGCGGCAGCCGGGGAATTGGACGCGCGACTGCTTTAGCGCTGGCAACACAGGGCTTTACGGTGGCGATAAATTATCACCACAATATTCAGGCAGCGACAGAGGTGGTTGCAGCCATTACCGAACAGGGTGGACGGGCATTTTCGCTGCGCGCTGACATCAGCGATGAGTCACAGGTTATGGCCATGTTCGGGGCCATTGACCGCCAGGGCGAGCCACTGACTGCGCTGGTCAATAATGCCGGAATACTGTTTGAACAAAGCACCATTGAGACGTTAACAGCGGAGCGCATTAACCGCGTAATGGCGACCAACGTCACCGGGTATTTTCTCTGCTGCCGCGAGGCGGTGAAACGCATGGCGCACCGCCACGGCGGGCAGGGCGGGGCGATTGTTAACGTATCATCGGCCGCTGCGCGGCTGGGATCGCCCGGCGAGTATGTCGATTACGCGGCGTCGAAAGGGGCGATTGACACGCTGACGACCGGTCTGTCACTGGAGGTCGCAGCCCAGGGCATTCGGGTGAATGGTGTTCGTCCGGGATTCATTTATACCCAAATGCACGCGTCAGGCGGCGAGCCGGAACGTGTGGATCGTGTTAAATCCGCGTTGCCAATGCAGCGCGGCGGCCAGCCGGAAGAGGTCGCTCAGGCCATCGTCTGGCTACTGAGCGACAACGCATCCTATGTGACCGGCAGTTTTCTGGAGCTGGCGGGCGGAAAGTAGTCTCCGGGCGTTGGCTGGAACGGTGCGATGCACCGCTCCAGCAACCCGCGCGTCGAATGGCATTGACGCGGTTTACGGCCGGCGGCTACCCGATGTGGAAAGCAAGTCTGTCCGCAGCCGGTCAGGTCAGGCGCGCGTCCGCCATCCAGAGCCGGAGGCGCATTCCCCAGCTACTGGTCCAGCCGCTGGTTATCGACTTCACTTCGCCACGATAAATCACCACCAGCGTCGGTGTCACCTGCACATCCCATTGCCGTGAAAGCTGACCGCTGGCGTCATTGATTATTGGCAATGCTATTTTTTTATGTGCCTGCCATTTCTCCAGCGTCGCATTATCGCCGGATCGCAGCGCCACGGTAATCACATTGCCGCCATTATCGGCCAGGGTGGCCACTGTCGGCGTGGTATAACGACATACCCCGCACCACGTGGCCCAGACGTACAGCAACAGAGGGCGTTCCTGACTCATTGTCGCCAGATCGATCGTTCGGCCATCAATCGTTTGCAGTGGGGTGTTGCTGAAATTTTGCGGCAATGCGGGCGCGCGAAGATAATCCACCGCCAGGCTTATTACCGCCCCGATCAACAGCAACACGACCCCTTCGCGCAGCCAGCGCGTTACTTTACTGTGCATCCGCTTTCGCCAGCTGTTCTTTCACAAGCGCCTCCAGATCGGCTTCAGGGATCGCCCCGGCGACCATCTCATCACCGATGATAGTGGCGGGTGTCCCCTGAATATTCAGCACCTGCGATAAAATCAGGTTCATTTTCAGCGATTGCAGTGTTTTCTCATCGGTTCTCACCTGGTCAGTCCCCGTCTTCTGCTGTGCGGCGCGGATGCTGGAATCATCGTGATAGCCTTTTTTTAGCATCAGCCGCTGGTGTAGCGCCCAAAACGTATTCGGCTGCTGCTGCCAGGTGGAGAGCGCCACTTTGGCCGCGTTAACGGAACTTTCTCCCTTAAACGGCAGCAGCTTCACAATCATCAACACGTCAGGATTGTCGTGGACGATTTTCTCCAGCATCGGGTCGAACTGCTTGCAGTACGGGCAGTTGTAATCCGTAAAGGAGACGATAGTAAGTTTTGGCTGTTTGGCCCCTATCCTGGGACTTTGCGGATCATTAAAAAGCAGCTGTCCGAGCTCGTCGTCGGCAGACGATCCCGGCGCGGCCAGGCTGAATGTTGCCATGCACAGCAACAGTAATGCGGTGACGATCCTCATGATTATTGTCCTTTTGCGTCAGATAACGTGGCAAGAAGCGCTTCTCGATTTAACAGCGCGGGCAGCGTCTGGCCCTGTACCAGCGCCGGTCCGTAAATCTGATTAAACGGCACCGCAGCGCTGCCCCGAGCATTCAGAAACTGGCTAATGGTGTCCGACGGGCGGCTCCAGTCGCCGCGTAGTGCAACCACATCCGGCGCAGAAAGCGCCTCCTGGACATCGTCACGGAGCAGTACGTTGTACTTATTGGCTTTACAGGTGACACACCAGTCAGCGGTCACATCAATAAACACCCGCTGGTGCTTTGCCAGGGCATCGGTAATCGCCTGTTCGCTCAGCGGTTGCCAGTTAATACGATCGTGGCGTGTACTCTGACCTGATGGCGGCGAAACCAGTGCAACTGCCATACCCGCGACCAGTACCAGCGCCGTTGCCTGCATTGCCCTGCGCCAGTGATAGCGCCAGGCCGTCGCCAGGAGCAGTACCACAGCGAGAAGGCCGATTAGCGTCAGCACCGGCAGGCGGCCGATGTGGATCGTTAACAGACTCACCAGCCACAGCGCCGAGATAAGCATCATCAGCCCAAGCACGATCCGAACGTAATTCATCCAGCGGCCTGGTCGGGGCAGATGTCTGGCAAATCCAGGCCAGGCCACGATCAGCAGCCACGGCAGGCTCATCCCGACACCCATGGCGAAGAAGATCCCCCACAGCAGCGGCAGGGGCGCAACGAGCGCGACCGACACGGCGGTGCCGAGAAAGGGTGCAGTACACGGCGTCGCCAGAAGCGTAGCAAATGCGCCCTGCCAGAAATGGCCCATCAAACCGTTACCGCCGCGGGTAGCCAGAAAGGTACTGGTAGTTGAGGAGAGACGAAACTCAAACAGCCCCAGTAAGCTGGCGCTGAACAGCATCATTACCAGCGCCATCGCGCCAATAAACCACGGGTTCTGAAACTGGATCCCCCAGCCCAGCGCCTGATTACCCAGCCGTAGCACCGTCATCATGAGCGCCAGAGCAAGAAAAGAGACAACTATTCCGCAAACGGATGCCATGAATTGGCGTCTTATAACACCGCGCTGCTGGTCAGCACTTTGCACCAGCGTTCCCAGCTTCATGGCCAGTACCGGCAGTACGCACGGCATGACATTAAGGATCAGGCCCCCGGCGAGGGCCATCAGCAGCACCCACCACAACGATAACGCGACCGGAGCGGTGCCCGGAACAATTGCAACCTGACTCTCTTCAGCCTGACCGCCTTCGGCAAGTACCAGCGATACCGTCTTACCGCTGAGGTCTGGCGCAGCATCGCCCCAGCTATCGGTAACCGGCAGGGTGGCAGTCAGTGTATTCCCTTTGATGGTGAAAGCGGGCTTGCCAAAATCCACCTCATCCATGGTATCGATAAACAACGATGGCTGCTGCCAGCCGGCATCACGCACGGCGGTGACCGTTAACTTACCGTCGGTGTAGCTGGCGCTACGCTGCGAGGTCAGGCCATTCGCCAGCGGCAGAGTTCCCATCGCACGGGTGAAATCGTAGCCAAAGTCGCTCCCTGCGGGAGTGCGCGTATCCAGCGAGAAAGGGTAGTCGGTGAGAATACAGACGTTGCTGCACGTGGACAGCGTCAGTACCCCGCGCAGTGTGTCCGGCAACGGGCCGCGGATTTCCAGCGGGAAACTGACATTTCCGTGGTAGCCCTGAGTGGACATCCCGGCAACGTCAAAGCGCTGCGGCGTCGGCCAGTGCCAGCTGACATCAAGCGGGGTAGACCAGGCTATCGCCGGCGCAATGCCTCCTTCACCCGGCGAGCGCCAGTAGGTTTTCCAGCCCTTTTCCAGAGCGACGTCCAGCAGCAGGCGCATTTCACCGCTGCTCTCATTTTGCGCACGCAGCCTGACGCTGGCGTGTTGATTATCAGCGGCGCGCAGCCAGCCGCTGTCGGCGGCCTGACTGACGGGCAGCCATAGCCAAAGCAGGCAGACCAGCAGTCGCCTGAATACCATAAGCATAAATTTTCTCCGTAAATGAATAATTAACCTGAACCGTCAGGCCGTACTCATTCACGGAAAACGCATAATCGGAGATGCACCCGTAGCCGGGGAGGAGAGATGTCGCGGGGAGGCCAGAGTCGTTCGATACGCTCAGGTATCGCGGCCAGCACTGCCAACAGCAGGGCGATGGCAAATAACGCGCCTTCGAACAGCATCGGCGTAACCGCCATCAGAGATTTGGCGCTCAGCTCGCAGAACATTACAGGCTTATCACTGCTGCTCTGACTCTGTTGTATCGATTGAGTAGCGATAGTTGAATCCATGACAAGCGCATGTGCCCCGGCCATACGCTGCGCAGTGCATACCAGCACTACCAGACAGGCAAGGGCTACCAGAAGAATGGCGTTGCGTTGTCGCTTGATCATGTTCGCCTCAATAATTAATACAATCTATCATATCGGGGGAACGCATTTTGGCAATGTTAAAGCTGTAAAGAAATGTCGTTCGCGGGTTTTTCGCCCTCTCCCGGAGGGGAGAGGGCCGGGTATTAGCGTTTTTCACCATTGCTGGCGATAACATTTTTGTACCAGTTGAAGCTCTTCTTACGTGAGCGCGACATATCTCCGGTGCCATCATCATGTTTATTCACATAAATAAACCCGTAGCGCTTACTGTACTGCCCGGTAGTAAACGACACACAGTCAATGCAGCCCCAAGGGGTATAGCCCATCAGATCAACGCCATCATAGGTTACGGCTTCCACCATTTCGTTCACATGCGCCCGCAGATAGTCAATACGATAATCATCGTTAATGCTGCCATTTTCTTCGACTTTATCGTACGCGCCAAAGCCATTCTCGACGATAAACAGCGGCTTCTGGTAGCGTTCGTAAAGCTCGCACAACGCATAGCGCAGGCCAACCGGGTCAATCTGCCATCCCCAGTCGGAGGCCTTAACGTGCGGATTCGGCACGCTACCTTCAAACCCGGAAATCGCATCGCCGCTGCCGCCGTCGGCTTTCACCGCGTTGGTCATGTAGTAGCTAAAGCCCAGGTAAGCACAGGTGCCGTCACGCAGGATCTGCTCATCATTCGCTTCCATATGAATGGTAAATCCGCGACGTTCCCATTCGTTCAGCACGTAAGAAGGATAGTATCCACGCAGCTGCACATCGGTGAAGACATAACGCTCGCGCATGGATTCTTGCGCATACATCACATCTTCTGGCTTACAGGAGAAGGGATACAGCGGAACCATCGCTAGCATACAGCCGACCTGCATCGCCGGATTAATACGCCGCGCCGCACTCACCGCCAGGGCGCTCGCCACAAACTGATGGTGAAGCACCTGATACATGGTCTCTTCCGGGTTCTCATGTTCGGTATATACCACGCCGGAACAGCAGTAACCGAACAGCGGAGCACGCCAGTTACGCTGGTTATTGATTTCATTAAAGGTCATCCAGTATTTGACCTTGTTCTTGTAGCGCTCAAATACCACTTCAGCAAAGCGCACAAAGAAATCGACAACCTTACGGTTGGTCCAGCCGCCGTACTGCTGAACCAGATGCAGCGGCATCTCGAAGTGAGAAAGGGTGATCACCGGTTCAATATTGTATTTAAGCAACTCATCAAACACGTCGTCGTAAAACTTCAGCCCTTCTTCATTCGGCTGAGTCTCATCGCCCTGCGGGAAAATGCGTGTCCAGGCGATAGACGTACGAAAGCACTTAAAACCCATTTCAGCAAAGAGTTTGATGTCTTCTTTATAGTGGCCGTAGAAATCGACCGCTTCATGATTGGGATAGTATTTTCCCGGTACGATCTGGTCAGTGATTTCCCGCGGAACGCCGTGCGCACCACCGGTTAATACATCGCAAATGCTCGGGCCTTTGCCGCCTTTGTTCCAGCCGCCTTCAACCTGATGCGCCGCTACCGCGCCGCCCCATAAAAAGTCTTTCGGTAAGGTTAGTTTTTTCATCTGCGCTCAGTCTCAAATTAATACAATCTGATTTTGAGTCTAACAAAGGGGAAGTAAATGTCACGATATAACAAAATAGCGCTAATGTGATTTGTTACATCCGAAAAACAGACTGTTTTTTTACGCTAATTTTTTCGCCAGTTTACGGCCGATTGATTCCAGAATATAAATAACAGGAATTTGAGTAGTAATATCATAAACCCCTGCAATACGCGTTTGTGGCGCGTGCCAGGAGAGATTAAAATCCGCCAGTTTTGCCAGGCGTGACTGTTCATGGCTGGTCACGGAGAGCACTTTGCAGTTATGCAGACTAAACTGGGTGGCAAAACGCAGGATCTCTTCTGTTTCTCCGGACACGGAAAGCACAATTGCCAGGGCATTTCTGGCCATGTCATTAGTGACCGGAAAATAGGGGTCGTCGATGTGATTACTAAATTTTCCAACATTTGAGAAAAAACGCGCGCCATATTTTGCCAGCGCGCCAGATGTTCCCGCGCCAACGAATATTATGCGCTCTGAGGATAAAATAATATCAACAGCACGATCGAGTAGTTTGTCAAATTCGTCGTTATTTACACCTTTAAAAAAACTAATAATTTCACTGGCGCCGAAATTAGCCTGTTGCGGTTCTTCCTGCTCTAAATATAATTTAAAACGCAGACGAAACTCTGAATAACCTTCACACTTCAGTTTGCGACAAAAACGCAGCACGGTAGTTGTCGACACGTCCACGGCATCAGCCAGCTCGCGAATGGTCATGTACATGACTTTGTCACGGTTCTTAATCACATAGTGATAGACCAGCATCTCAAGATTGTTGAGACTGGCGACAGCGGCGTGGGAGAACATACTCACAATGGCAAAACTCACTCATCAGACTTCATCCAGGGAGAATAATAACATGCAGGCCAATGACATCACTTTTTTTCAGCGCTTTCAGCCGGACATTCTGGCCGGGCGAAAAACGATTACGCTCCGTGATGCGTCCGAATCTCATTTTAAAACGGGCGATATCCTGCGGGTCGGGCGCTTTGAAGACGATGTGTATTTCTGCACTATTCAGGTTGTCGGCACTTCAACCGTGACATTAGACACGCTGACTGAAGATCACGCCCGTCAGGAAAATATGACGCTTGATGAGCTTAGAAAGGTGATTGTCGGGATCTACCCAAATCAGACACAGTTTTATGTGATTGATTTTAAATGTGTTTGATTTAATGCTTACAAATGTTAGCTGAATAATTATGATTAATTTATTGAATTTAAAGGATTTATGTATTTAATCTAATTATTTTAGCTAACAGGTGTTCACTGGAACTATTCTCAGTTACGCTAAAAGCGCAATCACGAGCGTGTTCGCTTTTACGGAGAATTCTATGGTTCAAAAGGCAATAACCCCTCAGGGATACACACTGGCAGAGGAAATCGCCAACAGTATCAGCCACGGTATTGGGCTGGTATTTGGCATTGTCGGGCTGGTGCTACTGCTGGTTCAGGCCGTAGATAGCCATGCCGGACCTATGGCGATTACCAGCTACAGCCTGTACGGCGGCAGCATGATCCTGCTGTTTTTGGCCTCAACGCTGTATCACGCGATCCCGCATCCGCGGGCTAAGACCTGGCTGAAAAAATTTGATCACTGTGCGATTTACTTATTAATTGCCGGAACCTACACGCCTTTTTTGCTGGTTGGCCTGAATTCTCCGCTGGCGCACGGCCTGATGGTGGTTATCTGGAGTCTTGCCCTGCTGGGGATCGTCTTTAAGCTGACGATTGCCCACCGGTTCGAGATGCTGTCGGTGATAACCTATCTGACCATGGGCTGGCTATCGCTGGTGGTTATTTATGAAATGGCCGTCAAGCTGGCGGCGGGAAGCGTGGTACTGCTGGCAATTGGCGGGCTGGTCTATTCGCTGGGGGTTATTTTTTACGTTTGCGAGCGCATTCCCTGGAATCATGCTATCTGGCACGGCTTTGTTCTGGGTGGCAGCATCTGTCATTTTCTGGCGATTTATCTGTACATTGCCAGCGTCTGAACGTCCCGGCGGCGTTGCGCCGGCCGGGATGCTTTTATTCCCGTGAAGCGTTAACTTTCTTCCAGCGAATAGGGCAGCGGCTCAATGTGCAGGGTGTTTGCGTCATCGCGTACGCGGAAAACGCTGTCCGGCTCCATATCGTTATTCATGACCGCCTGAACCCGCAGACTGCCGTCATCAAGCTGCACGGCTGCCAGAATGGTGCCGGTACGACGCCAGTTCTCACCCATTTGCAGTTCCAGATCTTCTCCAGCTTCCGGTACACGACTGGCCTGGCCTGCCAGCGACCACAGCGCGCGTTTGTTAGCACCGCGGAACTTGGCGCGCGCCACCATCTCCTGCCCGGTATAGCAGCCTTTTTTAAAGCTGATACCACCCAGCGCCTGTAAATTGGTGGCCTGCGGAATAAACTGCCCGCTGTTTACCGCGTCGATAACCGGCAGACCCGCTTCAATATTCAGCGCCAGCCACTGCTGGCTATTATTCAACTGCGCTTCACCGCGCAGGGCGTCGGTCACGCGCTGCGCGGTGGCGGCATCGGTTACCAGCAGAAAGCGCTCGCCGGGGTGGGCAAACCACAGCACCGAGGTGTCGCCTTCTTTAACCATCTGCTTTTCGGCATCCGGCAGTTCGCTAAATAAATTCGCCAGCGCCGCGCGCGCCTGAAATCCGGCCACGCCGAGTAGAACGGACTCGTCGTCAGCAGCAATGGCCACTTTGGAGAAGACCGCGTACTTTTTCAGCTCGTTAAGCTGCGCATCGCGCAGGCTGCGGCGCTCAATCCAGGCGAAGCCACCGGCGTGATGAAAAATGCGCATGTTGCTCCACATCTTCCCTTTGGCATCACAATGTGCCGCCAGCAGGTGCTGATGCTCCGTAAGCGCAGCCACATCGGCGGTCACCTGGCCCTGTAAATATTTTTCACTGTCCGCGCCGGTAATGGTCGACAGCGCCCAGTCGTCAAGCGTCATAAGCGTCAGCGGCAAACGTGCAGAAGCGGAAGGCTGGCGCGGAGGAAACGGAGTAAATGACATAGTAGTGTCCTGGTTGCATAACGCGAAGTAACAATATCTCTCATGGTAAAAGAGCCTGTTGCCATTGCAAGCGCTTTTAACACGCCTTTTGTGCCGTTTCTGATGGCTGTCATGTTGCGTCATATCAGAGAAATGATTAATTTTGCAGGATTTTAAGTGGAATCCAGCTCGCAGACCGCAAGAATCCTGTAAGGTAAGTCGTCAAAACGCGTTACACTCATTGCGATATAGCGACGCAGGATTGAAAACATGGATATTACTAACAAAGCCCGTATCCACTGGGCGTGCCGCCGCGGTATGCGCGAACTCGATATTTCCATCATGCCTTTCTTCGAATACGAGTACGACACGCTGAGTGACAATGACAAACAACTGTTTATTCGTCTTTTAGAATGCGACGACCCAGACCTGTTCAACTGGTTGATGAATCACGGAAAACCCGCTGACGCTGAGCTACACCGCATGGTGCAATTAATTCAAACACGGAATCGGGAACGTGGTCCTGTGGCAATCTGATTTACGCGTCTCATGGCGCTCACAGTGGCTATCGCTTCTGCTTCATGGTGTGGTCGCCGCTTTTGTTTTACTGATGCCCTGGCCGTTAAGTTACATGCCATTATGGCTGCTGATGTTATCGCTGGTCGTGTTTGATTGCGTGCGCAGCCAACGGCGCATTAACGCACGTCAGGGTGAGATTAAACTCATGACCCGTTCCCGTTTGCGCTGGCAGGGTCAGGAGTGGGAAATTATTGGCACGCCGTGGATGCTGAAAAGCGGCATGATGCTGCGGTTGAGAAAACCCGGCGGCAGGCGGCAGCAGCATTTATGGCTGGCGGTCGATAGTATGGATCGCGGGGAGTGGCGCGATTTACGCCGGTTAATAATGCAACAACCGGCGTAACGCAAAGTCAGGCTCAGGAGAAATGCTCTGCCATTTCGATAAGGATCTGTTCGCACCACGTCTCAATGCGCTCATCGCTCAGATCATACTGGTTGGTTTCATCCAGCGCGAGACCGACAAACAGCTTACCGTCGGCAATAACCGGGATTTTGCTGGTAAATTCATAGCCGTCGGTAGGCCAGTAGCCAATAAATTTGACCTCATGGGTCGCCAGGCGATCGTGCAGCATGCCGAGTGCGTCAAGAAACCACTCGCCATAGCCCAGCTGATCGCCCATCCCATACAGGGCCACCAGTTTGCCCTTCAGATTGAGCGTGCTCAACTGATCCCAGACGGCTTCCCAGTCTTCCTGAATTTCGCCGAAATCCCAGGTAGGAATGCCCAGAATAAGGACATCATACTGCTCCATTAGCGAAGGAGAATCGTCCTTCAGGTTGTGTAACGTAATCAGTTCCGGCCCGATAATGTCGCGAATTTTCTCCGCGGCCATCTCGGTATAGCAGGTGCTGGAACCGTAAAAAAGACCGATATTCATGGCGTAAATGTCTCAATTCTTCTCATGACGTTGCGCTCAGTGTACCAGAAACGCGAATTAATCAGGCATAATGCAGCAGCAGAAGGGGGAAAGAGGCACAGATGGAAAAGGATCTCGCACGTATAGAGCAGTTTCTTGATGCGCTCTGGCTTGAACGTAACCTCGCGGAGAATACGCTTAGCGCCTATCGTCGCGATCTGACCATGCTGGTGGAGTGGTTACATCACCGGCAGTTGTCTCTTGCCCAGGTGCAGCATGACGATCTCCAGGCGCTGCTGGCCGAACGGCTGGCGGGGGGGTATAAAGCGACCAGCTCCGCCCGGCTGCTAAGCGCGATACGGCGTTTTTTCCAGCACCTGTATCGGGAAAAGGTGCGTGCGGACGACCCCAGCGCGCTGCTGGCGTCACCAAAACTGCCGCAGCGGCTGCCTAAAGATTTATCCGAGCAGCAGATTGAACGTCTGCTGCAGGCGCCGGTGACCGATCGGCCGCTGGAACTGCGCGACAAAGCGATGCTGGAAGTGCTTTATGCCACCGGCCTGCGCGTCTCTGAACTGGTCGGATTGACAATGAGTGATGTCAGCCTGCGTCAGGGCGTAGTGCGGGTGATCGGCAAAGGGAACAAAGAACGGCTGGTGCCGCTGGGAGAAGAGGCGGTCTACTGGCTGGAAACGTACCTTGAGCACGGGCGACCGTGGTTGCTAAACGGCGTCTCGATTGACGTCCTGTTTCCCAGCCAGCGCGCGCAGCAGATGACCCGCCAGACCTTCTGGCATCGCATAAAACATTACGCTCTGCTTGCCGGGATCGATAGCGAGAAGCTGTCGCCGCACGTACTGCGTCATGCTTTTGCCACTCACTTACTGAATCACGGTGCGGATTTACGCGTCGTGCAAATGCTACTGGGCCACAGCGATCTTTCCACGACGCAAATTTACACCCATGTCGCCACTGAACGTTTAAGACAATTACATCAGCAGCATCATCCGCGCGCGTAATTGCCTACTCTAAAAGGATATTGTATGAAAAAAGGTTTGTTGTTCCTCTCGCTGATGACCCCGGTATTTACCGGTCTGGCCCACGCGGACGACGCTGCCATCCAGCAGGCGCTGGCAAAACTGGGCGTGCAAAGCTCAGACATTCAGCCTGCACCTGTCGCCGGAATGAAAACCGTGCTGACCAACAGCGGCGTGCTCTATGTCTCCGACGACGGCAAGCATATGATCCAGGGGCCGCTGTATGACGTTAGCGGCGCTCAGCCGGTCAACGTGACCAATCAGATGCTAATGAAGCACCTGAATGCGCTGGAAAAAGAGATGATTATCTATAAAGCGCCGCAGCAAAAATACGTTATCACGGTCTTCACCGACATCACGTGCGGCTACTGCCACAAGCTGCACGAAGAGATGAGCGATTACAATGCGCTGGGCATCACCGTGCGCTATCTGGCCTTCCCGCGCGCGGGCCTGCAAAGCCAGCCGGAAAAAGATATGAAGGCGATCTGGTGTGCGAAAGATCGTAACAAAGCCTTTGACGATGCCATGAACAGCAAGGGCATTAAGCCAGCATCCTGTGATATCGACATTGCCAACCACTACGCGCTTGGCGTGCAGTTCGGCGTCAACGGCACACCTGCCATCGTGCTTAGCGACGGCAACGTCGTGCCAGGTTATCAGGGGCCAAAAGAGATGAAAGCCTTTCTTGACGAGCATCAGAAACAGACTGGCGGTAAATAATTCGCGTGAAACAACCGATACAACTACGCCGCCGCGAGGTGGATGATACTGCAGAGCTTCCAGCCGACCTGCCCGATTTATTACGGCGTTTGTACGCGGGCCGCGGCGTGAAAAGCGCGAAAGATCTGGAGCGTGGCGTCAAAGGGATGCTGACGTGGCAGCAACTGACCGGCATTGATAAAGCGGTCGGGATGCTCTACAACGCGCTGCGTGAAGGGCTGCGGATTGTGGTCGTCGGTGATTTTGACGCCGACGGTGCAACCAGTACCGCGCTTAGCGTACTGGCACTGCGGGCGCTGGGTTGCGAAAGCGTGGCGTATCTGGTGCCCAACCGATTTGAAGATGGCTACGGCTTAAGCCCGGAAGTGGTCGATCAGGCCCACGCCCGCGGCGCGCAGATGATCATGACCGTGGATAACGGCATCTCGTCGATTACCGGCGTTGAGCGGGCGCACGCGCTGGGGCTTCCGGTGCTGGTGACCGATCACCATCTGCCCGGTGACACGCTGCCGGATGCCGACGCGATTGTGAATCCAAATTTACGCGACTGTGATTTTCCGTCCAAGTCGCTGGCCGGCGTGGGTGTCGCATTTTATTTAATGCTGGCGTTGCGCAGTCATCTCCAGCAGCAAGGCTGGTTTGAAACCCGCGGTATTGCGCCGCCTAAACTGGCCGAGCTACTGGATTTAGTGGCGCTCGGCACGGTGGCCGATGTCGTACCGCTGGATGCTAACAACCGTATTCTCACCTGGCAGGGGCTAAACCGTATTCGGGCGGGCCAGTGCCGCCCCGGTATTAAGGCGCTGCTGGAGATCTCGCGTCGGGAGCCGCACCGTCTTGCTGCCAGCGATCTGGGTTTTGCGCTGGGCCCCCGGCTGAACGCAGCCGGACGACTGGATGACATGTCGGTGGGCGTTGCGCTGCTGCTGTGTGACAACATTGCCGAAGCCCGGGTGCTGGCCAGTGAACTTGATGCGCTAAATCAGACGCGTAAAGAGATCGAGCAGGGAATGCAAATCGAGGCGCTGGCGCTGTGTGAAAAACTGGAGCGCAGTCGTGAGGCGCTGCCCGGCGGGCTGGCGATGTACCATCCGGAATGGCATCAGGGCGTAGTGGGTATTCTGGCATCCAGAATCAAAGAGCGTTTTCACCGTCCGGTGATTGCCTTTGCGCCCGCAGGAGACGGCACGTTGAAAGGCTCTGGTCGTTCTATCGCCGGGCTGCATATGCGTGACGCGCTGGAGCGGCTGGACACGCTGTACCCGGATCTGATCATTAAATTCGGCGGTCATGCGATGGCGGCGGGGCTTTCGCTGGAGGCGTCGCGCTTCGACGAATTCCAGCAGCGCTTTGGCGAGCTAATCACTGACTGGCTCGATCCCGCTCTGCTACAAGGCGAAGTGGTTTCTGACGGTCCGCTCTCTCCTGGCGATATGACCATTGAAACTGCCGAAATGCTGCGTGACGCCGGTCCCTGGGGGCAAATGTTCCCTGAACCGTTATTTGACGGCCGCTTCCGCCTGCTGCAACAACGCATCGTCGGTGAACGCCATCTGAAAGTGATGGTCGAGCCGGTTGGCGGCGGTCCTCTGCTGGACGGTATTGCATTTAATGTCGATACCAGCTGCTGGCCGGATAACGGCGTACGGGAGGTGGAGCTGGCGTATAAACTTGATATTAATGAGTTTCGCGGCAACCGCAATTTGCAGATTATTATTGACCATATCTGGCCCGTATAGCGTTTTAAAATGCCGCCGTCCCGGCGGCATTTTTCACTGCTGGTTATTTCACTCCCGGCAGACGTTGCCAGTACATCCCGACTAATTTTGTGTGTATAAAAAAAGCCGTAAATTGGGTACAATCTCACCCTTATAACTGTATTTTGATACGTTCAATAAAAGAAACCTGACTATGTTTGAAATTAACCCGGTAAAGAACCGCATTCAGGATCTCACAGATCGCTCCGGCGTTCTTAGGGGGTATCTTTGACTATGATGCGAAGAAAGAGCGTCTCGAAGAAGTAAACGCCGAGCTGGAACAGCCGGACGTGTGGAACGAACCTGAACGTGCTCAGGCGCTGGGTAAAGAACGTTCCTCTCTCGAAGCTATTGTTGAAACCCTCGATCAAATGTCTCAGGGACTGGAAGATGTCTCCGGGCTGCTGGATCTGGCTGTCGAAGCCGAAGACGAAGAGACCTTCAACGAAGCCGTTGCAGAACTCGATGTGCTGGAAGAAAAACTGGCCCAGCTGGAGTTTCGTCGCATGTTCTCTGGCGAATATGATAGCGCCGACTGCTACCTCGATATTCAGGCCGGTTCTGGCGGTACAGAAGCGCAGGACTGGGCCAGTATGCTCACGCGCATGTATCTGCGCTGGGCCGAAGCTCGTGGTTTTAAAACCGAGATTATTGAAGAGTCTGAAGGTGAAGTCGCCGGCATCAAATCCGTGACCATCAAGATTATCGGAGATTACGCTTACGGCTGGTTGCGTACCGAAACCGGCGTTCACCGCCTGGT
Source organism: Klebsiella sp. RIT-PI-d (assembly GCF_001187865.1). Classification (NCBI taxonomy): domain Bacteria; kingdom Pseudomonadati; phylum Pseudomonadota; class Gammaproteobacteria; order Enterobacterales; family Enterobacteriaceae; genus Klebsiella; species Klebsiella sp. RIT-PI-d. Next base: position 182,869 of record NZ_LGIT01000003.1, on the reverse strand, counting down.
GCGTAAAAGCCCGTTCGACTCCGGCGGACGCCGTCATACCTCGTTCAGCTCTGCGTTTGTGTACCCGGAAGTTGACGAAGATATTGATATCGACATTAACCCGGCGGATCTGCGCATCGACGTTTATCGCGCCTCGGGTGCGGGTGGTCAGCACGTTAACCGTACCGAATCTGCGGTGCGTATTACCCACATTCCGACCAACACGGTCACCCAGTGTCAGAATGACCGTTCCCAGCATAAAAACAAAGACCAGGCCATGAAGCAGATGAAAGCGAAGCTTTATGAACTGGAAATGCAGAAGAAAAACGCTGAGAAACAGGCGATGGAAGATAACAAGTCTGACATCGGCTGGGGTAGCCAAATCCGTTCTTATGTCCTTGATGACTCCCGCATTAAAGACCTGCGCACCGGGGTTGAAACCCGCAATACGCAGGCCGTGCTGGACGGCAGCCTGGATCAATTCATCGAAGCAAGTTTGAAAGCAGGGTTATGAGGAACCAACATGTCTGAACAAAACGTACAGAGCGCTGACGCGGCGGCCGATCTTAATAATGAGCTAAAAGCGCGTCGCGAGAAGCTTGTTAGCCTGCGTGAGCAGGGCATTGCTTTTCCGAACGATTTTCGTCGCGATCGCACCTCAGACCAACTGCATGCTGAATTTGATGCGAAAGAGAATGAAGAATTAGAGGCGCTGAACATTGAGGTCTGCGTTGCCGGTCGTATGATGACCCGCCGCATTATGGGTAAAGCCTCTTTTGTCACGCTTCAGGACGTTGGCGGCCGCATTCAGCTTTATGTTTCTCGTGACGATCTGCCGGAAGGCATCTACAACGAGCAGTTCAAAAAATGGGATCTCGGCGATATCCTCGGCGCGAAAGGTAAACTGTTCAAAACCAAAACCGGTGAACTGTCTATCCATTGCACCGAGCTGCGTCTGTTAACCAAAGCGCTGCGTCCGCTGCCAGACAAATTCCATGGCTTGCAGGATCAGGAAGCACGTTACCGTCAGCGTTATCTGGATCTCATCTCTAATGATGAATCGCGTAACACATTTAAAGTGCGTTCACAGATAATGGCCGGCATTCGTCAGTTCATGGTTGGTCGCGGCTTTATGGAAGTCGAAACCCCGATGATGCAGGTGATCCCGGGTGGCGCAGCGGCACGTCCGTTTATTACCCATCACAATGCGCTGGATCTGGACATGTACCTGCGTATCGCGCCGGAACTGTACCTGAAACGTCTGGTCGTGGGCGGCTTCGAACGTGTATTCGAAATCAACCGTAACTTCCGTAACGAAGGCATTTCCGTACGCCATAACCCAGAGTTCACCATGATGGAACTCTATATGGCGTACGCAGATTATAAAGATCTGATCGAGCTGACCGAATCGCTATTCCGCACCCTGGCGCAGGACGTCCTGGGCAAAACCGAAGTGCCTTACGGCGACAACGTGTTTGATTTCGGCAAACCGTTTGAAAAACTGACCATGCGTGAAGCAATCAAAAAATACCGTCCGGAAACGGACATGGCCGAGCTGGATAACTTTGACTCTGCCAAAACGATTGCGGGATCTCTCGGCATCAAGGTTGAGAAGAGCTGGGGTCTGGGTCGCCTGGTCACTGAGATTTTTGAAGAAGTGGCGGAAGCGCATCTGATCCAGCCAACATTCATTACCGAATACCCGGCAGAAGTGTCTCCGCTGGCGCGCCGCAACGATGAAAATCCGGAAATTACCGATCGCTTTGAATTCTTTATCGGCGGTCGTGAAATCGGTAACGGCTTTAGCGAGCTGAACGACGCTGAAGATCAGGCCCAGCGCTTCCAGGATCAGGTTGACGCGAAAGCGGCTGGCGATGACGAAGCGATGTTCTTCGACGAAGACTACGTGACCGCGCTGGAACACGGTCTGCCGCCGACGGCGGGTCTGGGTATTGGTATCGACCGTATGGTAATGCTGTTCACCAACAGCCATACCATTCGTGACGTGATCCTGTTCCCGGCAATGCGCCCGGTTAAGTAAGTCATGCTATGCCGGATGAGGCTTCTTATCCGGCATTTCCTCAACGCAGACTGTATTCTTGCAGTAATATACGCATAGAATCGTTAGCCGATTGCTGCACCATCCACGGACTGAACGCCCACGGCGTCGCGGCAAGCGCGCTGAATAACGCATCCAGCGTGACCCACTGGTAATCCATTACCTCATCAGCATTGACGTTGATATCACTGGCGACCTGCGCGGCATAAACCGGGCACACCTCATTTTCGATAATACCGGACGGATCGGTTTCACAGTAACGAAAGGTGGGATGAACCGGAACCAGATGGGTAATTTCAAGGCCCAGCTCAAAGTGACAACGGCGAGAAATCGCCTGCTCAAACGTCTCTCCCTGCTGAGGATGACCACAAACTGAGTTGGTCCACACGCCGGGCCAGGCTTTCTTCGCCAGGGCGCGACGCGTAACCAGTAGCCGCCCCTCGGTATTAAACAACCATGAAGAAAAGGCGAGATGCAATGGCGTTGAAGTGGTGTGTGCAGCATACTTTTCCAGCGTGCCGGCGGGGTTTCCCTGCGCATCCAGTAAAATGACGTGTTCCCTGAACATAACTGCTCCTGACGATAAAAATAACCCGTTTGTTTCTGCGGGCCACTGTTTCTTCAGACACCAAGGGTAGCGCATCAGTAAGAGAAAGGCATTATCAAAATAAGCCTGACGCCGATCGAATCCAGGAAAATCCTTATGAACATATGCCGCTGGCAGCGGCTGTTTGTGCCAGATATAGTTACCGGCAATGATGCAGAGAATAGCGCGGGATATCCTTTCCCGGTGCAATAGATTGGGCATATGGCTTAGGACTGCTATGATAAAGCGTCTTACAATACCGCGAGGATCTGTTTTGAGAGCAGGACGCCTGAATAAGAAATGTTTACGTATGGCGATGTTGCTGTGCGCAGGTCTGCTGCTGGCGGGCTGTTCGAGCCAGTCTGATTCAGACGGCAACGTATATACCGTTAAGCGCGGCGATACGCTTTCCCGCATTGCACGTCTGACCGGAACCAGCGTGCAGGATCTGGCGCGAATGAACGACATCTCTCCGCCCTATACCATTGAAATTGGGCAGAAGCTTAAGTTTAACAGCCGTGCCACCGCCGGGAAAAAAGCGACCAGAAGCACAAAGACCGCTTCCCGTCCGTCATTGCCACCCGTTTCCTGGCCGCCCGTGGGCGACCGCTGCTGGCGCTGGCCGACCAGCGGCACCGTCATTCTGCCCTACTCATCGTCAGATGGCGGCAATAAGGGAATTGATATCACCGCCCCACGCGGTCAACCGATCTATGCCGCAGGCGCCGGAAAAGTGGTATACGTGGGCAACCAGCTGCGCGGTTATGGCAATCTGATTATGATCAAGCACGGTGAAAACTACATCACCGCTTACGCGCATAACGAAACGTTGATGGTCAACAACGGACAAAATGTGAAGATTGGTCAGCAAATAGCGACCATGGGCAGCTCGGATACCAATTCCGTACGCCTGCACTTCCAGATCCGCTACAAGGCTACGGCCATTGATCCTGTCCGCTATCTGCCGCCGCAGGGCAGTAAACCAAAATGCTAACGGCGAATTAATCGCCAGTCAGCGCGCGGGTCCCTTGTCAGATGGTGCGTAAAGTTTATAATGCTTCACGCACCTCAACGCGGGCGTAGTTCAATGGTAGAACGAGAGCTTCCCAAGCTCTATACGAGGGTTCGATTCCCTTCGCCCGCTCCAGTCTCAAGCCTCCTGACGTCTGGCAAACTCAATTTCCCATTGATAAATCAGCAGTTATAGCATTCTGTTAGCCTGTTGAACGCAATGGCACTCCCCAGGGTCAGGCTCAACGTAAACCGCATGTATTTAACGTTAGTTAGTAAGGCAAAGTAGTTTTGAAAGCCTCTGGTTGCGGAGGATTGCGAGCGTTTTTCAGCAGGTAATGTTTCGGGTAACCAGAATAAAGACATCAGCATTAATATTCCGATAATCGCCAGCAGCCAGAAAATGGCATGCCACGAGGTGACTTTAATCATCTGCCCGCCGATCAGGGGCCCGGCAATCGGCGCGATGGCCATGATGATCATCAGTGTCGAAAGCATGTGTGCTGCACGAGTACGGCTAAACAAGTCGCGGATCATTGCTCGAGCCAGCATCCGGCCGGTACAGGCATCCAACGCCCATAACGAGCGCTAATCGGTCCCCATAACAGTTGTGCGATGCAAAAGCCGATAAGGAACCCTGTGATTGTCAGCTCTGCATCTCCCTGCAAATCGTTGTCCATCATGGGCATAGCGGTCAGATGAATATCGGTTGATAAAGAGGTGACAGCCATCAGGGCGCTCAGAATGAGTTGAAATGAGAGACCGATTTTTGTAGCTGACTGTGTACGTGCCTGTTGATTAAGCATGATGATCCGTTAAGCATGAGGAGAGAAGGATATGTTAACGAGTTTGTGCTTATTAATAATCACAGCGGGAAGGATAGAGACTATGAAGAGTATTCATTAATCATTTTGTATCAGAGACAGGACGCAATGAGAAAAATAGGCACAGTGCAACTACCTTTGATTGGCGCGGGATATTCCTGTTTCAGATACGCCATCATCAGGTGAATAAATCAGCCGCGCAATTTTTCACTATAAATCACCACTGATGAGCCAGACACTTCCGGAGCATTGAGAATAGTCATTCTCGTATTCTGTCTGTGGTATTTGAATACCCGGATAATGTCCTTTGCTATCCGGAAGTGCAGTGGCCCGGCAATAATTTTGCGTGAGAACAGATCAATAACCACGTTGGTTATTTACAGGTAATGGTGTCCTGTGCAATAAGTATTATATCTGAGCTAAAAATATATTCCATGAAGGATAAACATTAATAAATCCTACGCCCGTAGTCCATGGCATACAGCAATCATCATCCTGTCTCATATCATTGCTGGTTCCTTCTGGCTAAGATCGCTGTCGAGTTTCAATTTATCCCGGTGTTGAGCGACGTCTGTTTTATTTTATTGTGGGCGCGAGTAGCACCAAAATAACCTCTCATCAGCATCTAAGGCTACGTTTATGAATAAGAGTGTTTCTACGTATTATAATGAAAATGACGATGTCTACGCTTCCGTTGATTTAGCGAACTCGTTGCCCGCCTCAGTATTTCCTGAAAATGAGCGCAACGCCCGAAATGTCTTCAATGCTATTCGCGATGAATTAATGCTTGACGGTAATTCCCGGCAAAACCTGGCGACTTTTTGTCAGACCTGGGTGGATGATGAGATCAGGGAATTAATGGATCTCTCCATCGAAAAAAACATGATTGATAAAGATGAGTATCCGCAGACTGCCGAAATTGAAGCTCGCTGCGTCAGAATGCTTGCCGATCTCTGGCATTCCCCATCCCCGGAAACGACCCTCGGCTGTTCGACAATTGGCTCCTCCGAAGCTGCCATGCTGGGCGGACTGGCACTGAAATGGCAATGGCGAAAAAAACGTGCGATGCAGGGGCTGGCGACGGACAAACCTAATCTGGTATGTGGACCGGTACAGATCTGCTGGCACAAGTTTGCCCGTTATTTTGATGTAGAACTGCGCGAGATTCCGCTGGAAGGCGATCGTCTGATCATGAGCCCGGAAGAGGTGCTTAAGCGCGTGGATGAAAACACCATTGGTGTGATGCCAACCCTCGGTGTGACCTTTACCTGCCAGTACGAGCCGGTTAAAGCAGTCAGCGATGCGCTGGACAAATTGCAACAGGAAACCGGACTGGATATTCCAATGCATATTGACGGCGCAAGCGGAGGATTTCTGGCACCGTTCTGCGCCCCGGAGCTGGAGTGGGATTTCCGTTTACCGCGCGTGAAATCTATTAACGCCTCGGGCCATAAGTTTGGCCTCGCCCCTCTTGGCGCAGGGTGGGTTATCTGGCGCGAAGCGGCAGACCTGCCGCAAGAGCTGATTTTCAATGTGAACTATCTGGGCGGCAACATGCCTACCTTCGCCCTTAACTTTTCACGTCCTGGCGGCCAGATTGTTGCGCAGTACTACAACTTTTTGCGTCTGGGCCGCGAGGGATACACCAAAATACACCAGGCCTGCTATAACACGGCGCAGTTCCTGGCCACTGAGATCGGCAAGCTTGGTCCGTTCGAGATCCTGTTTGACGGCGATAGCCATAAAGGCATTCCGGCCCTGGCCTGGACGTTGAAAAAGGACGGTAATATTGGTGGGTATACCCTCTACGATCTGGCCGACAGGCTGCGCTCACGCGGCTGGCAGGTCCCTGCGTATTCAATGCCCGCGCATCGCGAAGATTTAGTCATTCAGCGTATTCTGGTGCGTCACGGCGTAAGCTATGACCTGGCCTGTCTGCTGCTCAACGACATTAAGCGTGCGCTTGATTACTTTAACCAGCACCCCGTGACTCATTCCCTGACCGAAGCGGAAGCCAGCGGTTTTAACCACGCCTGATATTAACGACGGGGCGTCCGCCCCGTCATCTGAACGAATAATTTACTAAGAAGAACATACTTTCTTCAGGAGACTATTATGGCGAGCTCACAGGCCAGCGCCGCGCCAAAGCAATTAACACTTTTTGGTTTTTTTGCCATTACAGCCTCAATGGTGATGGCCGTTTATGAATATCCGACTTTTGCCACCTCCGGCTTTTCACTCATATTTTTCTTGCTGTTAGGCGGACTGCTCTGGTTTATTCCAGTAGGTTTGTGCGCGGCCGAAATGGCCACCGTCGAAGGCTGGCAGGAAGGTGGGGTATTTACCTGGGTGTCGAAGACGCTGGGGGAAAAATGGGGATTTGCCGCCATTTCGTTCGGGTATTTGCAAATAGCGATTGGTTTTATTCCCATGCTCTATTTTGTGCTGGGCGCGCTCTCCTATATTTTGCAATGGCCGGCGTTGAACCACGATCCGCTGGTCAAAACGGTGGCCGGATTAGTGATCTTATGGGGGCTGGCGTTTACCCAGTTTGGCGGCACGAAATATACTGCGCGTATCGCTAAAGTCGGTTTCTTCGCCGGGATCTTATTACCGGCGGCAATTCTGGTGATCCTTGCCATCTGCTATCTGCATATGGGTGGCACAGTAGCCATTAAAATGGATGCGGCGACCTTCTTCCCGGATTTCACCCAGATAGGTACCCTGGTAGTTTCCGTAGCCTTTATCCTCAGTTACATGGGGGTGGAAGCATCAGCTACCCACGTTAACGAGATGAAAAACCCGGGCCGTGATTATCCCCTGGCGATGCTGCTGCTGATGGTGGCGGCGATTGCTCTCAGCTCGGTGGGAGGGCTTTCGATTGCAGCCGTTATCCCGGTAGCGCAAATCAACCTGTCGGCAGGCGTGATGCAGACCTTTACGGTGTTAATAAACCATCTGGGAACCGGCTTAGGCTGGGCGGTGCGCATCATCGCCGCGCTGTTGCTCCTTGGCGTACTGGCAGAGATTTCTGCGTGGATCGTTGGGCCATCTCGCGGCATGCTGGTGACCGCGCAGAAAGGTATTCTCTCTGCCCGTTTCGCGAAGATGAACAAAAACGGCGTACCGGTAGTGCTGGTAATTTCCCAACTGGTGATCACGTCTATAGCGCTGATCGTGCTGACCAATACAGGGGGCGGGAATAACATGTCATTCCTGATCGCCCTGGCGCTCACCGTGGTGATTTACCTTTGCAGCTACTTTATGCTTTTCACCGGGTACATCCAGCTGGTGCGTAAGCAGCCGGAAAAGCGCCGCACCTTTAATATTCCGGGGGGAAATGCGGTGAAAATTACGGTAGCTGTAGTAGGGCTGCTGACCTCCGCGCTGGCCTTTGTCGTTTCTTTCTTCCCACCTGTCGGGCTGCCTGGCGGTGAGGCGAATGAGATCTATTCAGGATTACTGGTGGTCTCCTTCCTGGTGGTGTTGTCGATTCCTTTTATCATCTACGGTCTGCATGATAAACGGCAAAAAGCGACCTGTCTGAAACTGAAGCCGCTGACCGTGGAGTCTGCTCCGGTGGGCCATTTCTGTATCCATCCGCGGGGAGCTGAGACCCACCATGTGATCGTGAATGGTAAAAAACTAAGCTAGCCCTACAGCACGCCTCCCGGCCATCCGGGAGGCGTATGCCGTAACGTATTTATCTACTGGAGATAGCATGATGGAAAGCACTTAACTGATTTTAATATCATCCATGTTAAGTTCTTCCTCTTCATGATCGTTATTGATAATAACATCGCGTGGCACATCTTTTTTGATGACGGCATAAACCGTGGCCGTAACCAGTATATTAACCAGCAATGCCATAATGCCCGCCATAGGGTTTGACATAGTTGGGAGCATAAAAATGCCACCAAATGGCACAGTTGCATCGGCACCATAGACCATGGTGATCGCGCCACCGCACGCGCCGCCAATGGCAGCAGCAGTAATACCGCGAACAATATCATTCATCACTATTGGAATAGATCCTTCAACGATATTTACCACGCCCATGGGTACCGCTGATTTTAACATTTCAATTTCTTCGTTATTATAAATATTCTTGCGAAGAAGTTTGGCGATAAAAAAGGCAAGGCCAAAACCGACAGGCGTTGCAGTATTTACCAACTGTAATGCAGTAATTGGCTCATTTATGCCCTGGGCCTGAAGTGTTAAGACAAATGCAAAGCACGTTTTATTGATCGGCCCGCCGAAGTCAATGATACACAGCGCGCCAATAACAGCGCCTAATACCAGGTTAGATGAGGTCCCCATATTTCTCAGGAAAGATGTCAGGACTTCTGTAAACACGCCAATAGGTTTACCCACGATATAGACCATAATCAGGGCGCTGATGATAGAGGCAAAAAAGGGCACAATTAATGTTGGCATCAGGCCCCTGGCCCAGGCCGGAACTCTGACATTTTTTATTATGGCCAGCGCGATATACCCGGAAATATAGCCCCCGATCATGCCGCCGATGAAACCTGCCCCAATGGCATTCGCGGCCAGACCGGTAACAAAACCGGGCGCAATACCAGGCTTGCCCGCGATCGAGCCGGAAATTCCGATGGCAATCACTACAGGCAAAAGGCCTAGAGCTTTAGCCCCCATCGTTGCCAGGGCCTGCCACACATCAAACTGCCCCGGCACCAGGGTATCCAGTACCGTACCGCCAGCCGCCAAACCGATAGCAATGATAAACCCGGCACCGCAAACAACCGGGATCAGGAATGAAATAGCCGTTAACAGATGCCCTTTAGGGTTCGCGGCTTTCCATACTTCTTTCATATTCATACGTTACGCCCTTCACTTTATACAGGATACGCACAGATAAAAGTTATGAATTGACCAATTCGCTCAGCTTCTCAATGAGCTTATTAGGGGATTTAACCGCCATTTCGGTAGGAACCCTGACGACTTTTTTCCCGGCAAATCGTTCTTCTCCGGAAACGTTGACATCAGCGGCTAATAAAACGATATCGGCCTGGGCAATTTCCTCGGCGGTTAATGCGTTCTCAATACCGATAGTCCCCTGAGTTTCAATTTTTACATTATGTCCGGCTTTCTTTGCGGCTATTTCAATTTTCTTTTGTGCGATATAGGTGTGGGCAATGCCGACGGTACAGGCAGTAATTCCGACGATGTTCATGATTTTTCCTGTTATTTAATTTTTTTGCCAGATAGTGGCAGCGGAAATGAATAGATTAAGCGTTAGCGCCTTCAGCGTTAAACAGTTCAATGACTTTTTGCGGATCGTTTTCTTGCAATAATTTAGCGATGATATCTTCATCAGCCAGTGAACCTGAAACGTGCGATAATAAACGAATATGCGCATCATTCTGATCGACTAAACAAACAGCAAATAAAATAATGCAGCGAACATCGCTACCGTCCATGGTTTCCCAGGGAATTTCATATTGGGTTCGTCCAATGGCCAGCGATGTCCTGACCACGCCTGAGGATTTGCCATGCGGGATTGCAATATGATTTTCAAATCCTGTTGAGCCTTGTGCCTCGCGTAGCCAGACATCTCTGAGGAAATCATCTTTATTACTAATAGAACCGTCCTGGACTAATAAATCCGTTAATTCTTCAACTGCTTCTTCTTTGCTTTTAGCCATCAAGTTTAATTTGATGTTTTTTACATTAAGTACATTTGAAATATCCATGACTCACCTTCGTTAATATAGGCGGAAATTGAGTAATGCAGCATAAATTGCTTACTTGAGGCGTGGCGAGCCGACATAACCAACGCCAGTTATAACAGGGTTACAGCGCGCTCAAGCGTAAAATTAACAGCGAAGGCAAAGAGACAGACCGGTTAAATAGACTCTTTATCCTGCACTGCGTTTAATTCGACTGAGCGCGCTGCAATTTTCAGGCAGCGACTTCGCGCTGATAAATGTCAATCATCTTATCCCAGGCATTGCTGACGTCTTCTGCCAGTGAGAACAGACCGGAAGTGCCGACAATGAACACATCAACACCGGATTGAGAGATGATGTTGAAGGTTTTCTCATTACAGGAGCCGTCAATCTCGGTCAGGTAGTGATAACCATTTTCTTCACGCATCTTAATCAACTGTTTGATTTTGTTAAGCGATTCCGGGATGAATTTCTGTCCGGCATAGCCTGGATCGACTGACATTACCGTCACTTTATCCAGCAGATGCGCATACTCTTTAATCGCGTCTGCCGGGGTTGCCGGGTTCAGCACGACGCCACAGCGGCGTCCGGCATCTTTAATTTGATTGAGCAGACGGAAAATTTTGTTATTCGCCGTCTCCGGATGGAAACTAATGATATCGGCCCCGGCATCAATGCACATTGGAATAATATCTTCCGGGTGATTCACCATCAAATGTACGTCAATTGGCACATCAGTAATTTTCTTCAGATTTTCGATAAAGAACGGCGACAGCGTAATATTTTTTACATAGCTACCGTCCATAATATCGACGTGATAAAAGTCGGCCCGACCGTTCATTGCTGTAATCTGCTCTCTGAACTGCGTTAAGTCCATGCACATCAATGAGGGCGAAAATTTAGCCGCCATACTCTACCTCCAGAAGGATCAATTAGTTAAAGAGGGCTACTACGTGGCCAAGTAAAATACCTACTACGCCGAAGTCCGCATCGCCAAAGGTGGTGGAGACAAAGCCCAAATCCCCCATTAGCGGCAGTAAAATAGCCGGTAAGAACGAAATCAGCAGACCCTGAGCGAAAGCGCCAATGATGGCACCGCGCCGACCTCCGCAGATATTGCCGTAAACGCCTGCCGTCGCGCCGCAGAAGAAGTGCGGCACCAGCCCGGGAACGATGACGCTTAAGCCAAACAACGGGCACAGGAACATACTCAGCAAACCCGCGGCAAAGCTCGACAGGAAGCCGACGATGACCGCGTTAGGGGCGAACGGAAAGACGGTAGGGCAGTCCAGCGCCGGTTTGGCATCTTTAACCAGTTTGTCAGCGATGCCTTTAAAAGCCGGAACAATTTCAGCGATAATCATGCGTACGCCTGCGAGGATTATCCATACGCCTGCTGCGAAGGTTAACGACTGGATAATCGCGAAGATAATAAAGTTCTGACCGCCGCTGACGCTGGTTTCTACAAACGTTTTACCTGCCACTAAGACCAGAATCACAAACAGGATCATCATCGTTAGTGAAATAGCGACCGAAGAGTCTCGCAGAAAGTTTAGCGATTTTGGCACCTTCAATTCTTCGATTGAGGGGCTACCTTTACCGACAGCTTTTCCTACCAGCGCCGCCAGCAGATAGCCGATTGAGCCAAAGTGGCCGAGCGCCAGGTCATTCGTACCGGTAATCTTGCGGGTAAACGGCTGTAAAATGGCCGGAGATACCACCATCATAATGCCGAGGATCACCGCGCCTATCAGCACTACCCAGAACGGCGACAGACCGCCGACGGAGAGGATCACGGCCAGCATCGCTGACATATACAGTGTGTGGTGCCCGGTCAGAAAGATGTACTTCAGCGGGGTAATGCGGGCCAGTACGATGTTAAACAGCATCCCCAGCACCATTATCATCGCCGTCGCCGTGCCGTAGTTTTTCTGCGCGAGCGCCGCCATGGCGTCAGTATTGGGCACCACGCCCTGAATATGGAATGACTGCTCAAACAGCTGACTGAAGGTGGTTAACGTTGTGGCAACAATCGCCGCCCCGGATGTTAATATCACAAAACCCATAATAGTCTTAAGGGTTCCGGAAATAACATCGGAGAATGCTTTTTTCTGCAATAATAAGCCGATCATGGAAAAAAGACCGACCAGAATTGCTGGTGTACCCAACACATCATGAATTATAAACTGCAGCATAGGCTGACTCCGTAGGGCCGCAAATAATTAATCAAAGATTCTCTGAAAGAATTTCTTTAATTTTATTGTTATCCAGCAGATTTGATAAACCAAATACCTTCGCAGAATGGCTGGACAGGTGTTCAGCGATGTCATTGGCGCTAAGAATAATATCAGCCGTTTCGCTTTTCGCTGATGTGAGGTCAGTATGGGAAACATCTGCTTCTATATTAAGCTCGTTAAGGATTTTTTTTACATTCATCTCAACAATAAAGCTGCTGCCTAAGCCGTTGCCGCAAACAATCAGGATCTTTTTCATCTTCATCTCACTATCAGTTTATAACATGTTGAATTTCTTCAAGTGATGCTGCTTTCAGCAGGGCTGAAAGTCGGGCGTCATCACTAAAAATCTCTGCCAGGGCCGTGATCATATTGATGTGCTCATCGCCCGAAAGCGCACACAGCATAATAACGACATAAATCGGGTCATTCTCTTGCGCATTAAAAGAGACCCCATTCTTAATATGTAAAAGCGACAGCCCGTTTTTAATGGCACCTTGTTCAGGGCGTGCATGTGGCATTGCCAGTCCTGGCGCTAAAACATAGTAGGGACCAATTTCATGATGGCTGTTAAAAATGGCCTGAATATATTCTTCGGTGATTGACCCTGCTGCCAGTAAGGGCTGGGCCGATAACGTGATCGCCTGTTTCCAGTCGTTGACCGAATCGACAATCTGGATATTTTCCGCAGGTAGCCAGGTCATCATCATAAATACCCCGATAGCATTGAAGTGGACTTACTATAGTAGAATATCTTTACGCCTTACCGTGATCTAACTCGCAAAGTTAGCGCTAACACAGCATAAATGTTAAAATCCTTGTTACCGCTAACTTTAACAACCTTTCTTATTACTACTTTGCAGTTGAGCAATGCGCAAAAGACCAAACATCCTTTACAATGGTTATCCGGACAGACTGGAGGAGGACATCCGTGCAAACATTTGATACGGACGATGGCGCGAGAGAAAAACGCAGAAAAAACACCGGTAAAATTACGCTCGCCGAAGTTGCAAAACTGGTCGGCGTTAGCACGATGACCGTATCGCGCGCGTTACGTATGCCTGAAAAAGTGAATCCCGAACTGCGCAGCCGCATCGAAGCGGCGGTCAGTGAGTTGGGATATATACCCAATCTCCAGGCGCGAAGTCTGGCTTCAGCCGATTCCCGTTTGATTATGGGCGTTGTCTCGTCCTTCTCATCACCCGGTTTTCTTGCCGTGTCAGAAACGCTGCAAACTGTTCTTTCGACCCAGGGCTATAGCATGATGTTTATTGAGTCCGGCCAGGGGGGACAGAGTGAGGAGAACGCGTTTCAGCAAATGCTGGCTTATAATCCGGCGGCAATTGTGCAGTTTAATATTGATAACATCAGTAGCTGTTCACAAATGTTACTCAATACGGGTATGCCGGTGGTTGAAATTGGCGCGATCAATCGCGATGCCGGCTGGGTAAGTATCGGCGTAGATTATGCCGCCGGGGTAAAAAAGCTGGTTAATTCTCTGGCACAAAGCGGCTACAGAAATATCGGTTTATTGTGCACGGCCTCCAACAATATTCTGTTTCGTCAGGTTCTCAACGGCTGGAACAGCGCGATGCTGTCGCTTAACCATTCTCCTCATCGCGTGGTGACATCGCACCTTCCGTCCGGCATCACGACGGGCTTTAATCTGCTGGGCGATATCCGCATTACCTGGCCTGAGCTGGATGCGTTAATTTGTACTTCAGACGAAATGGCGTGCGGCTGCATTATGGCCTGCCACAATACCGGAGTCAGTGTCCCTGAAAACCTGGCGCTGGCAAGCCTGAGCGGGGGCAATCTTGCGGCAGTGTGTTCGCCTGCGCTGACCGCAGTTGAATTTCCGTGGAGTGAAACCGGAACCCGCGCCGGAAAAACGTTGCTTGATCTGCTGGCGGACAAATCGACAGAGCAGGCTATCGAACTGCCCTCGACATTAAAAATTCGTGCCAGCACCAAAAAGCCGTAATGTTGCGACAGGGTTCCTGATTTACATCGCATTCCTCTTTACGTTCTTCTGGTCGTGATACCTTTCAGGTTGCTGAGTTGACGCCGGACGCGGCGTTATTTATTAATGAATTTTTTGCATAAGTGAAATCACATTTCCCGCACTAATCGGGCATCGCTTTTTATCCTAGAATGATGATTCTTATCGTCTGGAGGTGCTCACAGTGGAATTTTCTGTACTCAGCAACAACCTCAAAATGCCCATGGCAGGTTTCGGTGTTTTTCAGGTAACGAATAAAGAAGAGTGTAAGCAGTCGGTCCTGAATGCTATTCGTGCAGGTTATCGTCTTATTGATACCGCCGCCGTTTACGGTAATGAAGATGCCGTTGGTGAGGCCGTTCGCGAAGCGATCGCTGAAGGTTTGTGTACCCGTGAGGCGTTATTTATTACCTCAAAGTTATGGGTACAGGATATGGCAAACTACGATACGGCCAGGGCGGGTATTCGCGCGTCGCTACAAAAATCGGGTCTGGAATACTTCGATCTCTACTTATTGCACCAGGCGATGCGCGATTATTTCAGCGCATGGCGTGCATTAGAAGATGCTTACGACGAAGGAAAACTGAAGGCGATTGGCGTGTCTAATTTCTACGCCCACGTGCTGACCAACTTCTGTGAGACCGTCAGAATCAAGCCAATGGTCAATCAGATCGAGCTGCATCCTTATTTTTCGCAGCCCGCGGCGCTGGAAACCATGAAGTACTACAATGTACAACCTGAAGCATGGGCGCCGTTAGGCGGTGGAAGGCATAAGCCATTTGAAGATAAGGTGCTTCTGGAAATCGCCGATGCCCACCACAAATCCGTCTCGCAGGTCATATTGCGCTGGAATATACAGCGGGGCGTTACGGTCATCCCGAAATCGACTCATCAGCAGCGTATAGTGGAAAATATCGCCATCTGGGATTTCTCGTTAACCGACAGCGAAATGGACAAGATTAGCTCGCTGGATTCAGGCTATGTCGGCGAAGCCGTAAAACATTTCAATCCTGAATTTGTCCGTCACTGCCTTGGCGTAAAAATTCACGACTAGTCTTCGGGCGATATTGCACCAGAAGCCGTCATCATGACTTGCCCACACCCGAACACTTATCCGATCCGTCACGGGTCATCAAGAGGTACTTATGAAAACAATGGGTTATGCAGCACACAATTCCGATGGAAAATTAGTCCCTTATCACTTTGAACGCCGTGAACTTCGTGAAAATGACATCGCTATGGAAATTCTTTACTGCGGTGTCTGCCACTCGGATTTGCATACCGTGAAGGGCGACTGGGGCGCGCAGCCTTATCCCTTAATTCCGGGTCACGAAATTGTCGGCGTCATCACCTCCGTGGGCCAGGGCGTCAAAAAATATCAGGTCGGCGATCGCGTTGCCGTCGGCTGTATGGTGGACAGCTGTATGCACTGTGACCAGTGCGAACACGGCGAGGAGCAATACTGTCGTAACGGCATGACGCCCACTTACGGCGCGCCGGATCGGATCACTGGTGAAATCACCCAGGGCGGCTATTCGAGACATATTGTTGTGCGCGAAGAGTTCGTACTGAAGATCCCGGCAAATATGGATCTGGCAAAAACGGCACCGATTCTCTGCGCGGGGATCACTACCTTTTCGCCGTTACGTGCCTGGAACGTGGGACCCGGAAGTCGGGTAGGTGTAATAGGATTAGGCGGATTAGGCCATATGGCGGTGAAGCTGGCCGTGGCGATGGGGGCCGACGTCACTGTGATCAGCCGCAATAATAATAAGGATGATGAAGCGAAAGCGCTTGGCGCGAAGGGGATCCTGGCGTCCTCCGACGAGCAGGCGTTAAACGCCGCAGCTTGCGCATTCGATCTGATTATTGATACCGCCCCCGTCAAGCACGACCTGAATATTTATACTCCGCTGCTGGACGTTGATGGCTCACTGGTCATTGTCGGCCAGGTTGGCCCGATGGCGGAACCGTCGACTATTCCTTTGATTATGGGACGTCGCCGGATCGCCGGTTCGCTAATCGGCGGTATTGCTGAAACCCAGGAAGTGCTGGATTTCTGTGCCGCGCATAATATCTACCCCGAATGCGAAATGATTAATATTGACCAGATAAATGACGCGTTCACCCGTCTCGAAAAAGGGGATATGGCGCATCGATTTGTGATTGATATGGCTTCCCTGAAGGTTGATGCAGCCGATAAATAATGTGCTGGCTTAGATGGTGAATAAAGGCGGTAATGATACACCGGGAATGGCTGACTCTATTCCCGGTTTATATAGCCCGGTCGCCGCTGGCAACACCGGCGTAAGCGTCAGAACGGCTCTGATAAATCATTGCGATGCGCTAAACAACCGTCGGCCAATCTCCGCAATAACCGCATCTGCTGTTTTCATCGACGCCGTAGTCTGTGTGATGTAAATCGCCACATAAAACGGCGGTTTTTGCGGGGGATATACCGCGGCGATGATGGCGCGCGAGCCGTAGCCGCCTGCACCGGTTTTATCAGCGATGGCCCAGCCTTCAGGTAACGTTGAACGTAGCAGCGCGTCGGCAACGTTATCTTCCCGCATCCAGTTATCGAGCGTGGCCCTGTCGGTTTGGGTCAGGACGTCCGATGCTAAAAGCAGACGCAGCGAACGGACAATATGGTGCGGCGTGGTTGTGTCGCGTACATCGCCGGGCGTTGCCATGTTTAGCGTTGGCTCGGTGCGATCGAGTCGGGTGACGTTATCATCAAGGCTGCGCATAAATTGCGTCACCGCCGCCGGGCCGCCGAGCCAGGTCAGTAGACGGTTTGCCGCCGTGTTATCGCTATAGCTGACCGCCGCAGAGCAAAGTTTGCGTAGTGAAATGGTTTCAGGCGGCAAGTAATTTTTAGCGATCGGCGAGTAGTCCAGTAATTCAGTCGGCTGAAGAGAAACGCGCTCTTCCAGCGAACCGTGCTTTTTGTGCAGCTGGTCGAGGAGGGCCGCACACGTCAGCACTTTAAAGGTACTGGTAAGGGGAAAACGTTCGTTCTCGCGCCAGCCAAACCCCGGCGTCCCCTGCGCATCCACTACCGCCATACCTATCCGGGCGTTCAGTTGGCTTTCCTGCTGCTGAAGATACCCCGTTAGCGCAGAAGAGGCTGCCTGGGCCGGGGAAAGCCAGGTCAGCAGAATAAAAAACGCGGCGGCAATACGTTTCATGGCAATGATTTCAGGTGAGTAATAAACAGGATGGATCATAGCTTACCCCGGCATGATACCGGGGTAAACGCGATTACGGCTGCCAGGTTTGCGCTTTGCCCGACATTTTTTTATTCAAATAATAGGCCGCACTGATCAACGCCAGATGCGAAAGCGCCTGCGGGAAATTGCCCAGCGCGTGGCCCCAGGCGTCAAACTCCTCAGCGTACAGCCCCAGATGGTTAGCATATTTCAGCACTTTTTCGAACTCTTCACGCGCTTCCTCCAGCTTATCCGCCCGGGCCAGACATTCGATATACCAGAATGAACAGGCGACGAAATAGCCTTCTTCGCCGTGAAGTGAATCGGCAGGTGTTTCATCGGCAATATAGCGTCGCACCATGCCATCGCGCACCAGTTTGCTTTTGATGGCGTCGAGGGTGGCAAGCCAGTCGGGATCTTTGGCGCTGACGAAACGCAGCAGCGGCATCAGCAGCATCGACCCATCCAGATCGCTGCCGTGGCGGGTTGAGGTGAAATGCCCCAGTTTCTCGTTCCAGAAATTTTTCCAGATATCTTCCCGAATCGCCTGGCGCGTGCTCTCCCAGCGCTGATAGGGCATCGAAAGCGAACGTTTTGCTCCAAGGCGTAACGCCCGGTCGAGCGCCACCCAGCACATTAAACGTGAGTAGAGAAAATGCTCGGCCTCGCCGCGCATCTCCCAGATACCCGCATCGGCGGTATTCCAGATATCGCAGACGTGATCCACCAGGTTAATCACATGTTCCCAGGCGCGATGAGAGATACCATCGCCATATTTGGTTGCCAGATAAAGGGTATCCAGCAGTTCGCCATAAATGTCTAACTGACGCTGTTTATAGGCGTCATTACCAATACGCACTGGCACTGAGTCACGGTAGCCTTTCAGATGCGGCAGTTCGATTTCGGTGAGCTCGGTGCCGCAGTCCAGACGATACATTACCTGGAGCTTATCGGGTTCGAAACGACTGTTTTCCATGCAGCGACCAACCCAGCGACCAAAGGCGGCGGCTTCATCAACATAGCCGAGACGGATCAGGGCATAGCAGCTAAAAGAAGCATCGCGTATCCAGGTGGCGCGGTAATCCCAGTTGCGCTCGCCGCCGGGTAGCTCAGGCAGTCCGAAAGTAGCCGCTGCGGCTATCGAACCCTGCGATTTTGAACTTAGCAGCTTGAGTGCCAGCGCCGAGCGGATCAGGATTTCATGCCAGCGCCCTGAATATTTGTTTTTAGCTACCCACTGCTGCCAGTACCCCAGGGTATCGTGCTGGCTTTGCAAAACGTCCTGTTTTTTCCAGCGCTTTACCTCATCGCCGCCCAGCACAAAAAAGGCTTCTTCACCACAGCTAAGTGTAAAGGTGCCGCTGAGAAAACCGTCTTTTTCGCTTAACGGTACTGACGTTCTCAGCGTGATTTTATCGTCGTTCTCTCCCTGCCAGACGGCAAAGGTCTTATTTACCTTCGGTGAAGGGGCGTGGCGTGCATAGTCAAAATTTACCCGACACAGCAGGTTAATTGTGGCTTCACCCTGATCAACCCGAAGCCGACGAACAATTCGCGGCAGCGTATTCTCATCATCGGCAACAGGCATAAAGTCGGTTAATTCGACAATTGCACCCTCGGTGAGCCAGCGCGTTTGTAGCAGGTTGCTGTCAGGCAGGTAAGACTGAAGCGAACGCCACTGGTCGCCTTCGGGGGAGAGCGTGAAGACGCCTGCCCGTTCATCATCCAGCAGAGAGACGAAGAGGGAAGGGCTATCCAGATTCGGCCAGCAGAAGAAATCGATAGTGCCATTACTGGCGACCAACGCACAGGTGCGCAAATCGCCAATGATCCCATGATCGCCAATCGGCCGCAGTGATTGTCGGTACGTTGTCTTTTTCATATAAGAATGAGCTTAGTACAGCGTTTGTTAATTGAACAAGACTGAAACGCGCCGGTCCGTTAAACCATTAACATCACCCCGGTTGTCTGTCCCGGAACAGGGGCTGACTGAAGTAGGGCGGTAGGGCGTCATTTTGAAAGAGAAAAACGAGTAAGAAATGCTTATCTTGCTCGTCTTTTTAAGCGCGTGAAGATGGGTGTGGGCGATTAATTGACATACGACTGAGCCGTTACGCGGTCAGGACCACACAGCATGATAGGTTTTCCCTTAGCGATACTGTCGCTAAAGTATTGCTTCATACCGACACTGATACCCGCGCCACACCACATAAGATGGTGCTCATGACGACTGCTAATGGCTACCGGGATTTCACTGATAATGGAAGAGACATCGACGCTAAAACCTTGCCCGGAGAGACGAATTGCCTCAAGCCAGATTTCGTTATCATCCTTCACGCTGATTGCTTCGAGGAACAGCGGGACATCACCATCACGACGAGATGAGCGCGTCAGAGAACCGGCCCGGTGTATAACGCACTGATGAAAGCGCTGTAAACGACGAGGAGCACCCTCGCGGGTATCGTCCTGCAGCCAGCGGTTTACCGGGCGCATTAAGCGGTTGATAACGTCATCGCTGCTGTAATCATTAATCACATTTCTGACATAGCGTAACAGCGCGCGATCTGTGCCAAATTCCAGCTGCCAGAGTAAATCGCCTTTCAGGGCCGACCAGCCGTAGGTACGCAGAGGCTCGCCTGACTGATGGCTATGACGAATATCTAAAAGCGTCGCGCCGCCCGCCGTCTGCGTTTTTAGCGTACGAACATCCTCAAGCTGAGTTTCATTCCAGCCCGCAGAGAATTCGCCCGGGCTAATCAGGCCATAACGATACCAGCGTCGCAGATTGGAAGGGTGAATACCGGTGATAGTGCAGATATTATCCGTGGAGTGATATTTCATACTATGCCCCCTTAGAGGGATGTCGTCGGAGAATGCCAACAACTGAAGCACCATTATGAACCGCAATGTCTAAAATTAATACAGCAGATCATGCTCATTACAAAACTTCACGCCTTTTTTTACATAAAATTCATTAAGCGGCAGATAAATATGACATTCTGATAAAAATTAAATGAAATAATTAAAAATTATTTTGTGCTACCCGGCAGTCAATCTTACCGGGTAACACATCGCTGAACGGTCTCTAGCTGAAAAACATTACTGAAACGCAAAGTAAACCAACAATAAGCGTAATGAGATTACCCAGTGAACGGTAAGGCTTTAATGCGGCAATCAGATAGGTAGAGAGCGTTGGCATAATGAACAGGATCATCGCTATCAGCGGGCCGCTGATAGCGTAAATCATCGATATAGCATTCGGATTAATACAACAAACCATAAATGTTGTCAGCGAAATAAGAATAATCGACGTTGCCCGATGAAATGCCCGGCTTTTTTTTATGCCTATTTGCTCAAGAGATGATTTAACCATTTCGGTAGCACCTTCGATAACCCCAAAATAGGTGCCGAGAAACGATTTAGACATCGCGATGACGGCCACAATAATGCCGGAAATGGCCAGCCAGGTCGGCGAATTCGGCATCATAGAGAGCGCCGATAAGATCGTTACGCCTTCATCTCTCGCCGAATTGATATAGGACGGTGGGATTGACAGCAGGCAGCTAAACACAAAAAACAGCACGCTCAGGCAGATAATAAGGTAAGCCACCTTCATGATTTTTTTGCATTTATCCATGGCCTGCTCGCGATATTTTTCCTGTCTGTCGATGGCAAACGTGGAAATAATCGGCGTATGGCTAAAAGCAAAAACCATCACGGGAATGGAGATCCAGATCTGGTGCAGCGTATGACTATCAACGGTCATATTATCGGTCAGCAGGGTGGGCTGCCAGCTACCGGTGAGATAAAACGACAGAAACAGAAAATAGGCAATCAGCGGAAAAACTAACATGCCCATCACCCGGATCGTAGCCTGGCGACCCATCAAAAAGATGGCATTCAATACCAGCACCACCCCGAGACTGGTCAGCATCCGCACACCGGTGGTTATCTCGCGATATTTGGCTATTTGCTCGCAAAGAGAGTTCGTAATGGCAACGGCATAGATAAGAATCACCACAAAGAAAGCGACAAAATAGAGTGCGGTAATAGCACTGCCAATTTTCTTACCGTAATAGTGCGTAACTGCACCGGTGATCCCTTCCCCGGCAGGTGTGTTGGCAGAGAGGATAAACTGGCACAGGGCTTTATGCGGCCAGTACGTCAGAGGATACGCCACCAGGGCGGTAATAAATAACACGACCGCACCGGCCGATCCCAGTTGAATGGGCAGAAACAGTGTACCCGCTCCGACAGCAGTCCCGTACAGGGCGAAACTCCACAGAGTCTCTTCTTTTGACCAAAATTTCGACATTAGATAGTTTTAAATAGCAGATAAGTGACAAAAAGAAGCGCAACTTACCATAGTTTGTTGGCCAATGGACATATTGTCATCAACGTTACATTTTGCCTGCGGCACGCGTCAGCTGATAATTAACAATCCATTGTGATAACACTCACTTATTTAAAACAATTAAGATAATTTAAATTAACAATGGACTACTATGCCCGGGGATATTCTCACTGAGGTCGTCATGAAAGAGGTCGTGATTGTAGGCGCTGTACGTACGCCCATTGGCTGTTTTCAGGGGACGCTGTCGCGCCTTTCTGCGGTTGAGCTGGGAAGCACTGTTATTCGGGCGCTGATCGAGCGTAGCGGTATCCAACCGCACAGCGTGGATGAAGTGATCCTCGGCCAGGTCCTGACGGCCGGTGCCGGGCAAAATCCGGCCCGTCAGTCGGCGTTACATGGCGGTCTGCCGAATACCATCTCTGCCATCACCATCAATGATGTGTGTGGTTCCGGACTGAAAGCGCTGCATCTGGCGACCCAGGCAATCCAGTGTGGCGAGGCCGATGTGGTTATCGCCGGCGGGCAGGAAAACATGAGCCGCGCGCCGCATGTTCTTACCGACAGTCGTACCGGCGCACATCTGGGTAACAGCCAGTTGCTGGACAGCCTGGTTCACGATGGACTCTGGGATGCCTTTAATGATTATCACATGGGCATTACCGCAGAAAATCTGGCGCGAGAATACGGTATTAGCCGCGAATTACAGGATGACTGGGCGCTTCGATCGCAGCATAAAGCGCGTCTTGCCATTGATTCCGGTCGTTTCAAAGAGGAGATCGTACCGGTTGCCACCGTGCGTGCCGACGGGACCCCATATTGGGTTGATACCGATGAGCAACCGCGTACCGATGCCAGCGCCGAAGGGCTGGCACAGCTTATCCCGGCATTTGACCGCGACGGCTCAGTGACGGCAGGTAATGCTTCTTCTATTAATGACGGTGCAGCCGCAGTCATGATGATGAGTGAAGCAAAAGCGCAGGAACTTAATCTGCCGGTACTGGCGCGCATCCGCGCCTTCGCCAGCGTAGGCGTGGATCCTGCCCTAATGGGTATCGCACCGGTCTATGCCACGCGCCGCTGCCTGGAAAGGGCTGGCTGGGCGCTGGATGAGGTGGATCTGCTCGAAGTGAACGAAGCCTTTGCCGCCCAGGCCATTTCAGTTGGTAAAATGCTGGAGTGGGATGCCAGTCGGGTGAACGTTAACGGCGGGGCTATCGCGCTGGGCCATCCGATTGGCGCATCCGGTTGCCGTATTCTGGTATCGCTGGTGCATGAGATGATGAAACGTCACTCCCGTCGCGGCGTAGCGACACTATGCATCGGCGGCGGCCAGGGCGTTGCGCTGGCGATTGAACGCGATTAATGGCGGCCAGCAGGACAAAAAAAAGCCCTCAGTAATGAGGGCAAAGGCCAGTTACAGAAGTTTTTGTTTCACTCACTCATTCATGCCGACAAGACGGCGGCGGTTTATCTAAAAACCAGGTGTTAATTTATAGAAACATTGTTTCATAATCTGTGACGCTTGACTCATTTCATAAGAATTTCCTTAAGCCACGCCGGTAACCTTTTTACTTCTGTGACCCTCATCCGGATAAACTTTGCTTTTTTGCCAGTATCGTGCTTACCGCTGTTATTTCACAAAGGTTTATTAACTCTTTGTAATTTATCGTCTTTAATCATAATGATTAAACAGGGTTTGCTGATTTTGCGATCGCAACGACATTTTTGAACATTAGTTGCAAAAAATTGAAACGTTGTTTTATTTATAATTGAAAAGCGGTTTCAGGAGGGCTAAGATGAGTGCATCAACCAGGCGAAACAAGAATTCGCTTCTCGGGCCGCACTGGCTCACTGGCTCTCTTCTGGAGGTAACGTGGACATCAGACAAAGTATTCACAGCGCACATGCAAAAACCCTTGATACTCAGGGTCTGCGCGATGAGTTTTTAGTCGAAAAAGTGTTTGTGGCCGATGAATACACCATGGTGTACAGCCATATTGATCGCATCATCGTTGGCGGCATTATGCCGGTGGTGAAAAGCGTCTCCGTCGGGGGCGAAGTCGGTAAGCAGCTTGGCGTCAGCTATTTTCTGGAGCGCCGTGAGCTGGGCGTTATTAACATCGGCGGTCCCGGCACCATTACCGTTGATGGCACCTGCCATGAAATCGGTCATCGCGATGCGCTGTATGTGGGTAAAGGGGCAAAAGAAGTGGTGTTTGCCAGTATCAATGCGCAAACACCGGCCAAATTCTATTACAACTGCGCCCCGGCCCACACCGCGTATCCCACCAAAAAAGTGACGCCTGCGGAGGTATCACCGGTGACGCTGGGTGATGACCTCACCAGTAACCGTCGTACCATCAATAAATACTTTATTCCGGACGTGCTGGAAACCTGTCAGCTCAGCATGGGCCTGACCGAGCTGGCTCCCGGCAATCTGTGGAACACCATGCCGTGCCATACCCACGAACGCCGCATGGAAGTGTACTTCTATTTCAATATGGATGAAGACACCTGCGTATTCCACATGATGGGACAGCCGCAGCAAACACGACATATTGTGATGCAAAACGAGCAGGCGGTAATTTCACCAAGCTGGTCGATTCACTCAGGCGTCGGGACCAAAGCCTATACCTTCATCTGGGGTATGGTCGGTGAAAACCAGGTCTTTGATGATATGGACCACGTCGCCGTTAAAGATTTGCGCTAGTCGCACCCGCTATTCGCACAGTGAGCCTGTTATTACAGGCTCTGAAAGATAAGGAATAAAAAATGATTCTGGAAGCATTTTCTCTGCAAGGTAAAGTCGCGGTTGTCACGGGATGTGACACCGGTCTGGGACAAGGTATGGCGCTGGGTCTGGCTGAAGCTGGATGTGACATCGTGGGTATCAACATTGTTGAACCGACGGAAACCATTGAGCGCGTCACCGCGCTGGGCCGCCGCTTTCTCAGCCTGACCGCTGACCTGCGCAAAATTGACGGCATTCCGGCACTGCTTGAGCGCGCCGTGGCCGAGTTTGGTCATATTGATATTCTGGTCAACAATGCGGGCTTGATCCGCCGTGAAGACGCTATCGACTTCAGCGAAAAAGACTGGGACGACGTAATGAACCTGAACATTAAAAGCGTGTTCTTTATGTCTCAGGCGGCGGCCAAACACTTTATCGCCCAGGGTAACGGCGGCAAAATCATTAACATCGCCTCCATGCTCTCCTTCCAGGGCGGCATCCGCGTTCCGTCTTACACCGCCTCAAAAAGCGGCGTGATGGGCGTGACCCGTTTGATGGCCAACGAGTGGGCGCAACACGGTATCAACGTCAACGCGATTGCGCCGGGCTACATGGCGACCAACAATACTCAGCAATTACGCGCTGATGAAGAGCGTAGCGCGGCAATCCTGGAGCGTATTCCGGCGGGCCGCTGGGGTCTGCCGAGTGATCTGATGGGACCGATCGTGTTCCTGGCATCCAGCGCATCTGATTACATCAACGGTTATACCGTTGCCGTAGACGGCGGCTGGCTGGCTCGTTAAGGCGGATGATGTAGCATGCGAGCGTCGCACCGCAGAACCCTGCTTCTGGCAGGGTTTTTTATTGTTTATTTTTCCGGCGTCCATATCCTTATTAGCGTAATATCCATAATCAGTAGGGCTGTAATTCATATTTATTTAATAAAAAACATATTAATCATTTAGTTATAAATAAATTTTTTGAACGAGATGTTTTTCTAAAATTGTAATGTCCATCACATAACCTTTACCCATAGCCATTTAATCCATATCTATGCGGTTTCTTGCCTGACAACGTAAATACGTCCTCGCGTAAATTGGTCCTATCTTCTCTCTGTTCAGGCAGGAAAAAATGACCTCTCTCAGTCACGATCCCATTGCGGTGCCGCGCGCCTTACGCGATACGCGGCGAATGAATATGTTTGTGTCGATATCGGCGGCGGTCGCCGGGCTGCTGTTCGGTCTGGATATCGGCGTTATTGCCGGCGCATTGCCGTTTATTAGCGATCACTTTGTGTTGACCAACCGTCTCCAGGAGTGGGTGGTCAGCAGTATGATGCTGGGTGCGGCACTGGGCGCGCTGTTTAACGGCTGGCTCTCTTTTCGGCTGGGGCGTAAATACAGCCTGATGGTCGGCGCGGTGCTGTTCATCCTCGGATCGCTGGGGTCGGCTTTTGCTCCCGGGGTGGAAGTATTGATTGCTGCCCGTATCGTATTAGGGGTGGCAGTGGGGATCGCCTCGTATACCGCGCCGCTGTACCTGTCCGAAATGGCGAGCGAAAACGTGCGCGGCAAGATGATCAGTATGTATCAGTTAATGGTTACGCTGGGCATCGTGCTGGCCTTTCTCTCTGACACGGCATTTAGCTATAGCGGCAACTGGCGTGCGATGCTGGGGGTGCTGGCTCTTCCGGCGGTGGTGCTGATGGGACTGGTTATCTTCCTGCCTAATAGCCCGCGCTGGCTGGCGGAGAAAGGCCGCCATGTTGAAGCGGAAGAGGTCCTGCGGATGCTGCGCGATACGTCAGAAAAAGCGCGTGATGAGCTGAATGAAATTCGCGAAAGCCTGAAGCTTAAGCAGGGGGGCTGGAAGCTGTTTAAGGTTAACCGCAACGTGCGCCGTGCGGTATTTCTGGGCATGTTGCTACAGGCGATGCAGCAATTTACCGGTATGAACATCATCATGTACTACGCGCCGCGCATCTTCAAAATGGCCGGTTTTACCACCACAGAGCAGCAAATGCTGGCCACGCTGGTGGTCGGACTGACCTTTATGTTTGCCACGTTTATCGCCATTTTCATGGTGGATAAAGCCGGGCGTAAACCGGCGCTGAAAATTGGTTTCAGCGTTATGGCGCTGGGAACGCTGGTACTGGGCTACTGCCTGATGCAGTTCGATCAGGGTACCGCGTCACCGGGCCTCTCCTGGCTGTCAGTGGGCATGACCATGATGTGTATTGCCGGTTATGCCATGAGTGCCGCGCCGGTGGTGTGGATTTTGTGCTCCGAAATCCAGCCGCTGAAGTGTCGCGATTTTGGCATCACCTGTTCGACCACCACCAACTGGGTGTCAAACATGATTATTGGCGCGACCTTCCTGACGCTGCTCGACAGCATCGGCGCAGCCGGGACCTTCTGGTTATATACGGCACTTAATGTCGCGTTTGTTGGCATCACGTTCTGGCTTATCCCGGAAACCAAAAACATCACTCTGGAGCATATCGAACGTAATCTGATGGCCGGTAAGAAACTACGCAAAATCGGCAACTGAACGGGCTGTGGCTCTCAATCAAAAATGAAAGGGAGCCTTCATCATGCTGTCGCAACACGCTTAAGTAAAAAATTCGGCTGAAATTAAATGCAACAGTGAAAAGATGCAGGTAACGTTGTTTCACTCTTTTTTTGACGCAGAACGGGATAACGACATGAAAACCATCGGCTTACTGGGCGGCATGAGCTGGGAATCCACCATTCCTTACTATCGACTGATCAACGAAGGTGTTAAACAGCGCCTCGGCGGACTCCACTCCGCCAGCCTGCTGTTGCACAGCGTGGACTTCCACGAGATTGAAGCCTGTCAGGCCAGCGGCGAGTGGGAAAAAGCCGGTGAGATGCTGGCGGAGGCGGCCACAGGCTTGCAGCGTGCCGGAGCGGAAGGCATTGTGCTGTGTACTAACACCATGCATAAAGTCGCGGAGCAAATCGAAGCGCGTTGTTCACTGCCGTTTTTGCACATTGCCGATGCGACCGGGCGGGCGATTAGCCAGCATACGATGTCCCGGGTGGCGCTACTGGGCACGCGCTACACCATGGAGCAGGACTTTTATCGCGGACGGCTGACACAGCAGTTTGCTATCGAAACGCTTATCCCTGAAGCAGACGATCGCCAGCGTATTAATCAGATCATTTTTGATGAGTTGTGTCTGGGTCGCTTTACCGATGCCTCCCGCGACTATTACCTTCAGGTGATCCAGCGCCTGGCGGAGCAGGGCGCGGAAGGAGTGATCTTCGGCTGTACCGAAATTGGCCTGCTGGTGCCGGCTGAACGCAGCCCGCTGCCGGTATTTGACACCGCGGCTATTCACGCGGCTGACGCGGTGGAATTCATGCTGTCCTGAGCATCGCCTCCAGCGGCGCTGTAATACGCGGCAGACTGGTCTGAAGATGGTGCGTAAATGCCTCGACCAGCGCCGAGGCAGGGCGGTGCAGGGGGCGGATCAGGCTGACGGTAAAAGGAACATCAATGCTAAACCGCCGCACTGCCACACCGCTGTCGACGTAGTCCAGGGCGGTTAACGGGTTAACCACCGACAGCCCTACCCCTGCCCGTACCAGCGCGCAAATCGACGCAGCGCTGTGCGTCTCGACCACCATCCGGCGTTTTACCTGATGCTCGTTAAACAGCGTATCCAGTAACTGCCGATAACTGTCGGTACGCGACAGACTGATATAATTCTGCCCGTGAAAATCGGCTGGCGTCAGGATCTCGCGGGCCGTTAACGGATGATCCTGCGGCAGAACGCAGACTTCATTCAGCGTCAGCAGCGGCGTTCGTTCGGTTCCGGCGGGCGTATGCAGTGTTTCAGTGATCCCTAAGTCATGGCGCTGCGCCGACAGCCACTCCTCCAGCAGCGGCGATTCCTGCGGCACAATATTCAGGCTCAGATCCGGATAGCGTGCCAGAAAGGGCTGAAGCAGGATGGGCAAAAAAGACTGCGAAAAAACCGGCAGGCAGACCACCGACAGCTCGCCCTGGCGAAATTCGCGCAGGCTCTCTGCCGCACTGACAATACGATCCAGTCCGTACCAGGATCGCTGCACCTCTTCAAACAGTCTCAGTCCCTGCACCGTCGGATGCAGCCGACCCCGCGTACGTTCAAAAAGCGTGAGGCCCAGCACCTGCTCAAAGCGTGCCAGTTCGCGGCTGACAGTAGGCTGCGAGGTATGCAGCATCTGTGCTGCTTCGGTCAGATTTCCGGTGGTCATCACGGCATGGAAAATCTCAATATGGCGTAAATTCACGGCGGCCATGGCAGCTCCTGAAGGTCAATATCCATATCATATTTGCATAGACTGACGACAAATCGATATTTTTTATTCGGTTTATTTTCTGGCGTAATAGGAAAAAAAGCCGCAATGGAGCCTGTTATGCCGCATGATTTACACACCACCGATAGCAGTCTGAATGCTGAAAACCTGCTGCGCCTGCCCGCTGAATTTGGCTGTCCGGTATGGGTGTATGACGCGCAGATCATTCGCCGCCAGATGGCCAGGCTGCGTAAATTTGATGTGGTGCGTTTTGCGCAAAAAGCCTGCTCGAATATTCACATATTGCGCCTGATGCGCGAGCAGGGCGTCAAAGTCGATTCGGTATCGCTGGGCGAGATCGAACGTGCGCTGGCCGCCGGATACGATCCGCAAACCCACCCGGATGACATTGTTTTTACGGCCGATCTTATTGATAACGACACCCTGGCGCGGGTGCATGAGTTGCAAATCCCGGTTAACGCCGGTTCAATCGATATGCTTGAACAACTGGGCCAGGTGTCGCCTGGCCATCGTGTCTGGTTGCGGGTGAATCCGGGCTTCGGTCACGGCCACAGCCAAAAAACCAATACCGGCGGTGAAAACAGTAAGCACGGGATCTGGTACGGCGATCTGCCCCTTGCGCTGGAGAAAGTCCGCCAGTACGGTTTACATCTGATCGGTATTCATATGCATATTGGCTCTGGCGTTGACTATGGTCATCTGCAACAGGTTTGCGGTTCCATGGTTAAACTGGTGATCGATGCCGATCAGGATCTGGAGGCGATCTCGGCGGGCGGCGGGCTGTCGGTTCCTTACCGGGAAGGCGAAGAAGCGATCGATACCGATCACTATTTTACCCTATGGAATGCGGCGCGGGAGCAAATTGCCCGTCATCTGGGGCATCCGGTCACCCTGGAGATTGAGCCGGGGCGGTTTCTGGTAGCGGAATCCGGCGTGCTGGTGGCGCAGGTTCGCAGCGTTAAGGCGATGGGCAGCCGCCATTTCGTACTGATTGACGCCGGGTTTAATGACCTGATGCGCCCGGCGATGTACGGCAGCTATCATCATATTAGCGCGCTGGCCGCCGACGGACGCGACCTCCACCACGCGCCGTTACTGGAAACGGTGGTAGCCGGGCCGCTGTGTGAATCGGGGGACGTGTTTACGCAACAGGAGGGCGGGAAAGTGGAAACCCGCACGCTGCCGGCCGTGACGGCGGGAGATTATCTGGTGCTGCACGACACCGGGGCTTATGGAGCATCTATGTCCTCTAACTACAATAGCCGCCCGCTGTTACCCGAAGTACTGTTTGACGGCGCAGACGCGCGGTTGATCCGCCGCCGTCAGACGGTTGATGAGCTACTGGCGCTGGAATTGTTCTGATCAAAATACGGGCCCGTCGTTACCGAGTCGCGCAGGATCAGTTTACCGGTGAACGGCGGGATCGGCTCCAGAGGTTTCTCACCCGCCAGTTTGATCGCCTGGTCGATAGCGGTCACGATCATCATGTCAATCGGCAGGTAAACGGTAGACAGCCCCGGCTCCAGCCAGCGGGCGCTGGGTGCATCGTCGAAGCCAAACAGCGAAATATCCTGTGGAATACGCAGTCCGGCCTGATGTAGCGCTTTTGACGCGCCAAGGGCCATATCATCATTGCAGGCAAACAGCGCGCTGAACGTCACATTTTCCGATAACAATGCCTGACACAGTTCATAACCGCGCGTCATGCTGGCATCACCGTATTTAATCCTGCTTTCATCAGGCGCAATACCGTGTTTCTCCAGCGCCCGGCGATAGCCCAGCAGTCGTGCTTTACCGGTGGGCGTGTGGATGGGCACAGTAATACAGGCAATATCCCGGTGCCCCTGTGAGATCAGGTAATCGACCGCCTGAAACGCGGCGTCCTGCTGCTCGAAGAACACGCAGCGTTCACGCGCCGACTGGACGTCACGATTGATGATCACCAGCGGCATCGGCAGCGCAGCAATCAGCGACGAAATGGTTTTTTCGCTCATAAAGCGGGTATAGAGCACGATAGCATCGCAGTGTCTGTCCGCCAGCATCTGCACCGCCTGTTCTTCGCATTCCGGCGTGTCGTGGCCGTCGGTGACGATCAACTGCTTACCGTACGATTCCGTCTGGCGTGCCGCCTGCTGCAACAGACGACCAAAATAGAAGCCGTCAAACGTTGAAACGACCAGCCCAATGCTATTACTGGTGCGGTTAGCCAGCGAGCGGGCCAGAAAATTAGGCCGGTAGCCCAACTCCTCCATGGCGTTAAAAACCTGTTGCCGGGTGCTCTCCTTGACCTGACCTGTGCCGTTCAGTACGCGGGAAACGGTCGCTTTCGACACGCCTGCACGTAATGAGACATCCAGCATTGTTGCCATTATTTGTTCCTGATGCCACATGATAGCCGCAGTTTAACATAGACATTGTGGGGAGAAAGGCTGCGTGCTTCAGGATTGTACTTTGATCAACATTAGCACCTGACTTCGCGCTGTTTCCCCGCGCAACGCGAGGAAGAACAGGCTTAAAGACTCACCAGATGACAGGCTACCCGATGCCCGGCGGCCACCTCCCGCAGGGATGGGATCTGCTGATGGCAGCGCGCTTCAGCATACGGGCAGCGGGACGAGAAACGGCAGCCGGACGGCGGCTGAGACGGATCGGGGATTTCGCCCTGCACCGCAGCAACCGGGGCGCGGCCCGGCTCCAGCGTCGGCACGGCGGCCAGCAGCGCCTGAGTATAAGGATGCAGCGGCTGGCTGAATAGCGCATCGCGGCTTGCGGTCTCGACCAGCTGTCCCAGATACATCACCGCCACGTCATCACATAAATGTTCGACTACCCCCAGATCGTGAGAAATAAACAGAAAGGTCACGCCGCGATCGTCGCGCAAATCGGCAAATAAATTGATGATTTGTGCCTGAATAGAGACATCCAGCGCGGAAATCGGTTCGTCAGCAATAATAAAGTCCGGATTAAGGATCAGCGCACGGGCAATGCCAATGCGCTGGCGCTGACCGCCGGAGAACTCATGCGGAAAGCGGTTATAGTGCTGAGCCGACAGCCCGCAGATTTGCATCACATCGATCACTTTTTCGCGCATTTCACGCCGGGTACAGAGCTTATGCTCCAGCATCGCTTCACCGATTGCCTCGCCGATCCGAATGCGCGGATTCAGCGAACTATAGGGATCCTGAAAAACCAGCTGGATCTTTGGGCGAAGCGATCGTAATGCGCGCGGGGAAAGATCGTGCAGATCCTGGCCGCGAAACTTAACGCTGCCCGCCGTTTTATCATACAGCCCCAGCAACGTCCGTCCGACGGTGGTTTTACCGCTTCCCGACTCGCCGACCAGACCGAAAATCGTGCCCTGACGGATGGCAAAACTAACGCCGTCTACCGCACGCAGCTGGCCGGTTTGCTGACCAAACAGGCCATCGCGCAGCGGGAAATGCTTTTTCAATCCGTCAACTTCAATCAGATAATCACTCATGACTGCGCCTCCGGTAAGCCACTGTAAAAGCAGGCGGCCTGATGTGTTTCACCCACCAGCGGCGGAATGCCCTGACGACAGCGCCCGGTAGCGTTGGCGCAGCGATTGGTGAAGGCGCAATAGGGTGGCAGTGCTGCCAGATCCGGTACCTGGCCGGGAATAGAATATAAACGGCGGCGGCGCTGGCCGGGCACCGGACGGGAGGCGATCAGGCCCTGAGTATAAGGATGTAGCGGGTTACGCAGTACCTCCGCCGTTGTGCCCTGTTCCACAATTCGCCCGGCATACATCACCACCACCCGTTCCGCCATCTGGGCAATGACGCCCAGATCGTGGGTGATCAGCATTAGCGCCATATGATGTTCGCGCGCCCGATCGCGCAGTAACCGCAGGATTTGCGCCTGCACGGTGACGTCCAGGGCGGTGGTTGGCTCGTCGGCAATCAGTAATTTCGGCTGGCAGCTTAAGGCCATGGCGATCATTACCCGCTGTAGCATTCCGCCGGAAAGCTGGTGCGGATAGCTGTTCATCAGACTTTCCGGGCGGGCCAACCCTACGCCATCGAGCTGCGCAATCGCCTGCTGCCAGGCGACTTTTGGCGATTCACCGCGGTGGCGGATCAGCGGTTCACACAGTTGATCGCCTATCGTCAGCACCGGATTCAGCGCGCTCATGGGCTCCTGAAAAATCATCGCCAGCGCATTGCCGCGTAAATCGGCCATGCTGCTGGCTTTCAGACGCAAAAGATCGCGGTTCTGAAAGCGGATCGCTCCGCTGTCCAGACGTGCCGCCTGCGCGGGTAATAGCCCCATCAGCGCCATGGCGGTCACGCTTTTACCGCAGCCTGATTCACCGACCACGCCGACAGTTTGTCCGGCATCAATAGTGAAGGAGACATCCTGTACCGCCCGTACCCGGCCCTGTTCGCCAGCAAATGAGATAGACAGACGGTCGAAGGTGACTAACGGCTCGCTCATTTCAGACTCCGTTTCATTTTGGGATCCAGCGCATCGCGCAGGCCGTCACCCAGTACGTTAATGGCGATCACGGTGATAAAAATGGCAATTCCCGGCGGCATCCACAGCCACGGACGGCGCTGAAAGTCGATCAGGCTGTTGGCTGCATCCATCATATTTCCCCATGAGGGCGTCGGAGGGACAACGCCCAGCCCCAGATAGCTGAGCGCCGATTCGCTAAGGATGGCATTCGCCACTGCCATGGTGGCCATCACCACCAGGATCGGGATGGTGTTTGGCAGCAGATGACCAAACAGTCTTCGCCGCGCCGACAGACCGAGTACCTGCGTCGCCAGCATAAAATCGCGCTCGCGCAGGGAAAGGATCTGTCCGCGCACCAGCCGGGCCAGCTTCGGCCACTCCAGCAGACTGAGCATGACAATCACCATATAAATGCGCGAATCGGATGAGAAATCGAGTTCTGAGAGCATGGCCCCGGCGACAATCAATAGCGGCAGGCTGGGGATCGTCATCACTAAATCTGCCAGTCGCATTATCAGTTTATCGATGACACCGCCGGCATAGCCAGATACCGCGCCAAGTAAATAGCCAAGCGCGACCGACATCAGCATGGTCAGCAGACCAATAATCAGCGAAATCCGCCCGGCCAGCAGCAGGCGGGTATAGACATCCCGGCCAAGAAAATCCGTGCCGAGCCAGTGCGCTGCACCCGGCGGTTTATTGATCATCAGCACATCGGTGGCATCATCTTTCCACGGCGACCAGAGCGGACCCAGTACGCACCATACCGCCATAACAATCAGCATGAACAGGCACAACATCGCCAAAGGATTGTGACGCAACCTGCGCCAGGCCTGACGCCAGGGGGAGGGGGTAACCTGCGCCAGCACCGGGATCTCTGCTTTACGCAGGCGGCGTTGAGTAGAAAACAGCGAACTGAGCATTACGACCTCACCCGGATACGCGGGTCGGCCCACGCGTAAAGTATGTCGGCAAGCAGATTGCCAAGAATGGTTAAGACCGCCAGAAAAAGCGTAAAGCCCATCAGCACCGGGTAATCACGCGCCGCCAGAGAATCGATATGAATATGTCCGGCTCCCGGCCAGTTAAACACTTTCTCGGTAATAATGGCCCCGGAAAACAGCCCCGGCAGTTCGAAACCGAGCAGGGTGATAATCGGCAGTAACGCATTGCGCAGCGCGTGTTTAAAAATGACCGTGCGTTCACGCAGCCCTTTGGCGCGGGCGGTGCGGATAAAATCCATCTTGACCACATCCAGCATACTGGCGCGGAAATAGCGCGTCAGACTGCCGGCCTGGAGCATCACCAGCGCGAGGACCGGAAGAAGTAAATGGGCGGCAACCTGCATCATCCACGCCCAGCCGCTGTCATCGCTACCGGTATTGGTCATTCCGCCGACCGGCAGCCAGTGCAGATCGACCGCGAACCATTTAATCAGCAGCAGGCAGAGAAAGAAGGTGGGAAAAGACATGGCGGCAAATACCGCAACGCTGACCAGATGATCGAACAAGGAATTGGGCCTGAGAGCCGAAACAATACCTACGGTCAGACCAATGCCCCAGTAGAACACCAGCGCCACGCTTGCCAGCAGAAATGAGTTCCAGATGTACTGATTCAGTAACTGGCTAACCGGAATTTGATACTGCAAAGAAAAGCCCAAATCCCCCTGCGCCAGCTGGCCCAGCCAGTGCAGATAGCGGCTGAACAGAGGCTGATCGAGGCCGTAAATTGCTTTAAGCTCGGCGGCGCGCGCGGCGGTCAGCGTAATATTGCCGTCAATAAAATCGCCGGGGGTTTTGGCGAACAGCATAAAGATGATCAATGAGGCCAGCAGCAGCATCGGCAGCGTTTGCAGCAGGCGCCGCAGAATAAAATTTCTCATGGTTTTCTCACGGCCGCCGCCCGAAAGGGCAGCGGCGACGGTGACAGCATTACTTGACGATTTTTACATTCGGCAGGCTGCCGGTCAGGCCGTTGTAGATATCCGGCGCGAAACCGGTCACGCGGGCGCTGCTGGCGGAAAGAATTTTCCGGTTGCCGAGCAGAATAACCGGCGGATCTTCCGCCAGCACTTTGTAGAGCTGATGGTAAATTGGCTTACGTTTCTCTATATCGAGCGTGGCGTTACCTTCGTTAATTAGCTTATCGACCTCGGGATTGTTATAGCCCGACTCTTTAGCTTCGGTGCTGTAGAAATCCCACACGCCATCGTGCGGATCGTTAAGCGTGCTGGTGCTAAACGATGCCAGATCGTAATTACCTGATTTACGCTGCGCCATCAGGGCGTTGAAATCCACCACCTGCGGTTTTAACAGCACGCCAATTTGCTGCCAGTTCTCTTTCGCAATCGGGATCAGCGCGTCGTTGAGTACTTTCTTACTCACCAGCAGCGTCAATTCAAGACGTTTGCCATCCTTCACGCGAATCCCATCCGCACCCGGCTTCCAGCCTGCTTCATCCAGCAGTTTTTTCGCCTGCGCCGGATCGTATTTATAGGGGTTTACGCCTTCCGGGTTATACGCCCAGGAAATCGGCGCGATCGGCTCAATGGCCACGGTGCCGTAACCCTGATACACCACATCAATTAACTTCTGGCGATCCAGACCATAAATCAGGGCCTGACGCACTTTGGCCTCTTTCAGCGCCGGACGACGGACGTTAAATTCTACCTGGCTGTAATCACTGGAGCCGTACAGATTGATATTGGCGAAGCCCAGGAGCTTAAGTTGTTCAATGTCATCCGGGCGGGACGTGAATGCATCGTAATCCGTTTCACCGGTCTGAAACAGCTGGAAGTTGGTAGACGGATTGGTAACGCGATAGATAAAGCGCGGCGTCGGCGGCGTGCCGCGATAGTAATGAGTATTGGCGTGGAAACGGATCTCCTGACCCGGAATATATTTATCATAAACATACGGCCCGTTACCCAGCGGTTTGCCGTGCAGCGTGCGCAGATAATCGAGATTGCCACGCTGATAATTCTTACCGTAATAGGCTTTAGACAATACCGGGCCGCCGATTTTCGACAGTGTGGTCGCGCCTGGCTGGGTCGTCGTCACTTCAATGGTCTGCGGATCAATCACTTTCAGGCCGCTAACGCTGTCCGCTTTGCCGGCCTTATATTCTGCGCCGCCGGCAATATTGGCGAGCGTGATATCAGTATCACCATCATATTTGGGATCGGACAATACTGTCAGGGTAAACGCCACATCGTCAGCGGTCAGCGGCGAGCCGTCGCTAAAGGTCAGGTTCGGGCGCAACTTGATGGTATAGACCTTGCCATCCGGGCTGACCGTCCAGCTTTCCGCCAGGCCCGGTACCAGCTTACCGTGGCTATCCCAGTCAATCAGGCGCGAGAAGATCACATTGGTTACGTTCTCATCCCAGCCGTTAACGAAGAAGTACGGATTAAAAATGCCCTGCGGCTCCGAGATCCCGGCGACCACGGTATCTTTACGCAGCTTCGCCGCCGCCGGAACCTGGCTGGCATCGGTCGCAGGCGTAATACCCTCTTTTAATACGTCGTCTGCACTGGCGACAGTAGAGAAGGCGACCATGCTGCCGAAGAGGGCAATGCGCAGGGCCAGCGCAAAGCCGGTAGGTTTTGTTGATAACGATGTAAGTAGCGTGGTCAAAAGAGTTCCCTCATCGGATAAATGCAGAAAAACTGACAAATAATGACGAACGATAAGAGCCGTCATGCGGCCTGTCTAACAACGAAAAACACTGATTTATAACCAATTATCCTTAGAGAAAATTCGCAATAGCATTGCTTAAAAGCGGCAATTGCTGCCCATAATGCAATGTGGTATGCCAATAACAAATTTTTAACCATTCTGGGATGCCGATCGTCGTCATGAGAGGTTAATCACAGAAGTTTTGTCGCGACATGGCTATTTTTGGTATGCCAAATGGGCGCAAGCTGTCCCCATTTCGATAACAAGTCCCTAAAATTCTGAGGTAATACTTCATGGCATTTCAGGAAAAAATGATCGACTCGCTGGGCAGTTTTGCGACAAAATTCAACAGTTATCGCTATATCATGGCGATCAAATCCTCCTTCATCACGCTGATGCCGGTCATTATTGTCGGGGCATTTTCAGTGCTGATTTCGAACATGGTTCTCGACCCCAAAAATGGGCTGGCCAGCTTCCAGTCGCTGTCATTTCTGGCGACGCTCAAACCGATCACCAGCGCCATCAACTACGCGACGCTCAATTTTCTGAATATCGGTGCGGTGTTTTTAATCGGCATTGAGCTGGGCAGGATCAACGGGATCAAGACGCTGTTTCCCGGCCTGCTGGCGGTGATCTGCTTTATTTGCGTCACGCCTACCACCGTCGAAATGATGGTTGACGGGCAAATGCGCGAAGTGAAAGACGTGCTGCTGCGCCAGTTCTCGGATACCCGCAGCCTGTTCCTCGGTATGTTTATCGCCATTCTGTCGGTAGAAATTTACTGCTGGCTGGAGGGGCGGCCGGGACTGAAGATCAAAATGCCGGACACCGTGCCGCCGAACGTTTCCGCTTCGTTTTCCGCGCTGATCCCGGCGATCATCACGACTACGGTTATCGCTACTTTCGGGTTTGTGTTTCATCAAACCACCGGCATGTACCTGTACGACGCGGTTTATCAGGTGGTGCAGCAGCCGCTTGAGCGGGTAATGCAAAGTCTGCCGGGTATTCTGCTGTTAATGTTTGTCGCGCAGCTGTTTTGGGTGATTGGCATTCACGGCAACCAGATGATCAAGCCGATCCGTGAGCCGCTGCTGCTGGGGGCTATCACCGTCAACATGAGCGCTTTTGAGCAGGGCAAAGAGGTGCCTAATATCATCACTATGCCGTTCTGGGATGTATATATGAGCATTGGCGGTTCCGGGCTGACAATTGGTCTGCTGATTGCGGTAATGATTGCCACAAAGCGTAAAGAGATGCGTGAGATCGCCAAGCTGTCGATTGGGCCGGGGCTGTTTAACATTAATGAGCCGGTTATTTTCGGGATGCCGATCATGCTGAACCCGATCCTGGCGATCCCGTTTATTATTACGCCGCTGGTTACCGGCTCGATCGGCTATTTCGCAACGGTCACCGGGTTTGCCGGTAAAGCCGTGGTGATGGTGCCGTGGACCACGCCGCCGCTGATCAACGCCTGGCTTTCCACCGCCGGTTCAATGGGCGCGGTTGTTACCCAACTGATTTGCATCATTACGGCGGTCATTATTTATCTGCCGTTCGTCAAAATTGCTTCCCGTCGTGCTGACCAGGCGCAGTTACTGAGCGAGCAGCAGGCCGCCAAAAAATGAGGAACTTATGAGTCTAAAAACGTTAGCTATTCCGACGGATTTTATTCTGGGGGCTGCGGCCTCCGCCTGGCAGACCGAGGGCTGGAGCGGCAAGAAAGTGGGCCAGGATTCATGGCCCGATCTCTGGTACAAAAACGATCGTCACGTCTGGCATAACGGCTACGGCCCGGCAGTGGCCACCGATTTTATCAATCGCTTTCGTGAAGATGTTGCGCTGATGAAGGCCGCAGGCCTGACCCACTATCGTACCTCAATCAACTGGTCGCGTTTTTTGACCGATTATGAAACTGCAACAGTTGATGAAACGTACGCTGACTATTATGACCAGCTATTTGATGAGATGCAGCGCCACGGCATAGAGCCGATGATCTGTCTTGAGCACTATGAGCTGCCGGGCTATCTGCTGGAAACTTACGGCGGCTGGGCGTCAAAAAAAGTTGTTGAATTATATCTGCTGTACGCGCAAAAAGTCTTCGAACGTTATCATCATAAAGTTACGCGCTGGTTTACCTTTAACGAGCCGATTGTGGTCCAGACGCGGGTTTATCTCGATGCGCTGCGCTGGCCGTATGAGCAGAATACCTCCACCTGGATGCAGTGGAATCACCATAAAACGCTGGCCACGGCAAAAGTGGTGAAGCTGTTCCGTGAAAAGGGCTATCACGGTACGGTGGGCTGTATTCTCAATCCGGAAGTGACCTACCCACGTTCTAAAGCAGCGCACGATGTCCGTGCCGCTGACGTTTACGATCTGTTTTATAATCGGGTATTCCTCGACCCGATGGTGCATGGCGAATACCCGGCCGAGCTGTTTACGCTGCTGGCAAAACATGAGGTGGCGTGGGATTACACGGCCGATGAGCTGGCGATCATTCGCGACAATACGGTAGATGAACTGGGCATCAATCTTTACTATCCGCATCGGGTAAAAGCACCGTCCCGCGCGTGGCATCCGGAAACGCCTTTTCATCCGGCCTGGTATTACGAACCGTTTGATCTGCCGGGACGATGCATGAATACGTCGCGCGGCTGGGAGATTTATCCGCAGATCGTTTATGACATGGCGATGCGTATTAAACAGGAGTACCGCAACATTCCGTGGTTTATCGCGGAAAGCGGGATGGGCGTGGAAAACGAAGCGCAGTTTCGCAATGCTGAAGGAACTATTGAAGATGATTATCGTATCCGCTTTATCAGCGAGCATCTTTATCAGACGCTGCGGGCTCGTGAAGACGGCGCGAACTGTCAGGGTTATATGCTGTGGGCCTTTACCGATAACGTCTCACCGATGAATGCATTTAAGAATCGCTACGGACTGATTGAAATCGATCTGCAAAACAACCGCGCCCGGCGTGCCAAAAAATCGGCGTCGTGGTTTCACCAGTTACGTGAGGATCGTCAGCTAACGCTGACCCTCGATGATGAAGATAAGTAGCCTCGTTTTCAGGTGAAAACCGCCGAACCGGCGCGAAATTTGGTAAACTTGTCCACGTCCGGGCGTCACCGGACGTCAACTTCAACGTATGTACAGGTGATAGTGTGGAGAAGGCCCTCGTTCCGCCGGAAAAGAAACCTTACCAGGAAATTGGTGAAGATTTACGCGCGCAGATTGTGCAGGGGCGCTATCCTCCCGGCTCGCGGCTGCCGCCGGAACGCAACATCGCCGAAACCTACGGAGTGAGCCGCACCAT
Source organism: Klebsiella sp. RIT-PI-d (assembly GCF_001187865.1). NCBI lineage: Bacteria > Pseudomonadati > Pseudomonadota > Gammaproteobacteria > Enterobacterales > Enterobacteriaceae > Klebsiella > Klebsiella sp. RIT-PI-d. Next base: position 142,384 of record NZ_LGIT01000003.1, on the reverse strand, counting down.
CGTGCGCGAAGCGCTGTTAATGCTGGAACTACAGGGGACGGTCGACATCCGTCAGGGGTCCGGCGTCTATGTCATGCGCGTTCCCTGTGAAGCAGAAAACGAGGACGAACGTCTGCTGAACAGCGACGCCGGACCGTTTGAAATTCTTCAGGCCCGCCAGCTGCTGGAAAGCAATATTGCCGCTTTTGCCGCCCGCATGGCGACCCGCGCCGATATCGATAACCTGCGCCGAATCATCGAGCAGGAGCAGCGGGCCATCGCCACCAATGATACTACCCAGGACAATAATAAGATGTTTCATCTGGTGCTTGCCGGGGCGTCGCAGAATCAGATGCTGCTGATGACGGTGGAGAACATCTGGCACCAGATGGATGGCAATCCGCTGTGGCAGCAGTTTAATGCGCACATTGCCAGCCGGGCTTACCGGCTGAAGTGGCTGGGCGATCGGCAGACCATTCTTGCGGCCCTGCGCCGCCGCGACGTTATGGGGGCCTGGCAGGCCATGTGGCAGCATCTGGAAAATGTAAAAAATAGCCTGCTGGAGCTTTCCGACGAAGACGCGCCCGATTTCGACGGCTATCTGTTTGAATCCGTCCCGATTTTTCAGGGAAAAGTGATGTAAAGGCCTGAGCCGGTACGCGTCTGCAATAATGCCGGATGGCGCTGTGCTTACCCGGCCTGCGATTTCGATACCCGAATGCCAGCGCCGCGCTTTACCTTCAGGCGCTTGCAAGCGACAGCGCCGCCGGGCAGTTAATATACAGGCTCAACCCTCGTTTAACGTGCTTACCGACTGTCGGCGTACCAGCGTTGGGCTAAATAAATGGGTTATTTCCGGCAGCGGCCGCGCGTCGGCCAGCGCCAGCGCCAGTTCCGCCGCCTGAGTTGCCATCGTCACAATGGGGTAACGCACCGTCGTCAGACGAGGACGGACGTAGCGTGAAACCAGCACGTCATCAAAACCGATCAGCGAAATTTCGCGTGGGACATCAATACCATTGTCATTAAGTACGCCCATAGCACCTGCGGCCATTGAGTCGTTGTAGCAGGCAATGGCGGTAAAGTTTTTCCCGCGTCCCAGAAGCTCCGTCATCGCCTGTTCGCCGCCGCTCTCATCCGGCTCGCCAAAGGTGACCAGCCGGTCATTCGCCGGAAGACCACTCTCTTTAAGCGCATCGTAATAGCCCTGCAACCGATCTTCCGCATCAGAAATGGCATGATTTGAGCACAGGTAACCAATCCGCGTATGGCCCTGCTGAATCAGATGACGGGTGGCCAGCCATGCCCCGTAGCGGTCATCCAGCGCGACGCAGCGCGCTTTATAGTCTGGCAAAATACGATTAATTAACACCATGCCCGGGATCTGCTTCATCAGCCCGGCCAGTTCGGCATCGGGGATCATCTTGGCGTGAACCACCAGCGCCGCGCAGCGGTGACGCATCAACTGCTCGATGGCCTGACGCTCTTTATGCTCATCGTGATAGCCGTTGCCAATGAGCAAGAAATTGCCGGTGTGATAGGCCACTTGCTCTACCGCTTTTACCATGGCGCCAAAAAAGGGATCGGACACGTCACCGACGACCAGTCCAAGCGTTTCCGTGGATTGCTGCGCCAGCGCCCGGGCATTGGCATTGGGATGATAGGAGAGGGACTGCATCGCCGTCAGCACGGCCTGACGGGAGCTTTCGCTGGCTTTCGGTGAATGATTAATGACGCGTGATACGGTGGCGACAGAAACGCCTGCGAGCCGGGCTACATCTTTTATGGTCGCCATACTTTGCCTTATAGGGTAAACGTTTACATCAGATTCAGTTTTACGGAAAAATGCCCGTTCTTCAAGAGGATTAACGTAACATGACTGACCTGATCCGCCTGTGATCGTCGTCAGCAATGTTATCGTTTATGACTTTCATTTCAGTGATGAAATGAGAAAAAGCTAATTAATACCTTTGGTTACACTTTGCGCAAGGATGTTGCGATTGTCTGCTGGTGGCCTTGTTAAGCGCATTGCTATTCTGATTATCCCAGAGGTATTGATTGGTGAGATTTTTTGGTACGCATTTCGTACCCGACTCTTACACCGGCCTGCGCAGATGCGCAGGTTTTTTTTCGCCTCGATTTTACCGCCACCCCTGTTATGCTACTCCTGTAAACCTGCAAACGTTCATATACATGCAAAGGGAGTTGATATGCTTCTACGATTTTTTCGGCAGCTGTTTCAAATGTTATTCCGGGTGACGATCACCGGCGATAGCCGCGCACTGCATCAGGAGAAAATATTGATTACGCCTAATCACGTCTCCTTTATCGACGGGATTTTGCTGGCGCTGTTCTTGCCCATCCGCCCGACGTTTGCGGTCTACTCCTCCATTAGCCAGCAGTGGTTTATGCGCTGGCTTAAACCGCTGGTTGATATTGTTCCGCTGGACCCGACCAAACCGATGTCCATCAAGCATCTGGTACGATTGATCGAACAGGGGCGTCCGGTGGTTATTTTCCCCGAGGGGCGCATTTCGGTGTCTGGCTCGCTGATGAAAATCTATGACGGGGCAGCGTTTGTGGCGGCAAAAGCGGGGGCCACCATTGTGCCCGTACGTATTGAAGGCGCTGAACTGACGTTTTTCAGTCGTCTGAAAGGGCTGGTAAAACAGCGCCTGTTCCCGCGTATAACCCTGCATATTCTGCCGCCAACGCATATTCCGATGCCAGATGCGCCGCGCGCGCGCGACCGCCGCAAAATGGCCGGTGAAATGCTGCATCAAATCATGATGGAAGCGCGGATGGCCGTGCGCCCGCGTGAAACGCTATTCGAGGCGTTGCTCTCTGCTCAATACCGGTTTGGCGCAGGAAAACACTGTGTAGAAGACATCAACTTTCAGCCGGACAGCTATCGTAAGCTGCTGATGAAAACCTTATTCGTCGGCCGTATTCTGGAAAAATACAGCGTCCAGGGTGAGAAAATTGGCCTGATGCTGCCGAACGCGGCTATCAGCGCAGCGGTGATTTTCGGGGCAATTTCCCGTGGCCGTATACCGGCGATGATGAACTACACGGCGGGCGTTAAAGGACTGACCAGCGCCATTACCGCGGCAGAAATCAAAACGGTTTTCACCTCGCGCCAGTTTCTTGATAAAGGCAAGCTGTGGCATCTGCCGGAACAGCTTAAACACGTTCGCTGGGTTTTCCTCGAAGACTTAAAAAGCGATGTTACCGCTGCCGACAAACTGTGGATTTTTTCGCATCTGCTCATGCCTCTGCGGGCACAGGTGCCGCAGCAACCGGAAGATCCGGCGGTGATCCTCTTTACGTCTGGTTCAGAGGGCAACCCAAAAGGCGTCGTACACAGCCACAAAAGCATTCTGGCTAACGTCGAGCAAATTAAAACCATTGCCGACTTCACCGCGAACGATCGCTTTATGTCTGCGCTGCCGCTGTTTCACTCCTTCGGCCTGACCGTTGGACTGTTTACGCCGCTGCTGACCGGCGCAGAAGTGTTTCTTTACCCAAGCCCGCTGCACTATCGTATTGTGCCGGAACTGGTCTATGACCGTAACTGTACCGTACTATTCGGCACCTCAACCTTCCTCGGTAACTATGCCCGTTTCGCGCATCCTTATGATTTTTTCCGGCTGCGCTATGTGGTGGCTGGCGCAGAGAAATTGCAGGAGAGCACGCGCCAGCTGTGGCAGGATAAATTTGGCCTGCGCGTACTTGAAGGCTATGGCGTCACTGAATGTGCGCCGGTGGTCTCGATTAACGTGCCGATGGCGGCAAAACCCGGCACCGTCGGGCGTATTTTGCCGGGGATGGACGCACGTTTACTGGCCGTGCCGGGTATCGATGAAGGTGGAAGGCTGCAACTTAAAGGGCCGAATATCATGAGCGGCTATCTGCGGGTAGAGAAACCGGGCGTGCTGGAGGCACCAACGGCAGAAAACCAGAACGGTGAGGTTGAAACCGGCTGGTACGATACCGGTGATATCGTCGCCTTTGACGAACAAGGTTTTGTGCGCATCCAGGGCCGTGCTAAACGCTTTGCCAAAATTGCCGGTGAAATGGTGTCGCTGGAGATGGTCGAACAACTGGCAATGGCGGTATCCCCTGAAAAAGTGCATGCCACCGCCATCAAGCAGGATGCCAATAAAGGCGAAGCGCTGGTACTGTTCACGACAGACAGCGAACTGGCGCGCGATAAGCTCCAGCAGTATGCCCGGGCAAATGGTGTTCCTGAACTGGCCGTTCCACGCGATATCCGCTTTATCAAGCAAATGCCGCTATTAGGCAGTGGTAAGCCGGATTTTGTGACCTTAAAAAGCATGGTTGATGAGCCGGAGCAGACGAATGAGTGAGTCAGTACACACTAACACTTCGCTGTGGTCGAAAGGCATGAAGGCGGTTATCAGCGCTCAGTTTCTGTCGGCTTTTGCAGACAATGCGCTGCTGTTCGCCACCCTGGCGCTACTGAAAGAGCTGTATTACCCGGACTGGAGTCAGCCGATCCTGCAAATGGTGTTTGTGGGTGCTTACATCGTTTTCGCGCCTTTTGTCGGGCAGATTGCCGATAGTTTTGCTAAAGGCCGGGTCATGATGTTTGCCAACATCCTGAAGCTTATCGGCGCGGCCAGTATCTGCTTTGGCGTAAACCCGTTTGTGGGCTACACGCTGGTCGGCATCGGTGCAGCCGCTTACTCTCCGGCAAAATACGGCATCCTCGGCGAGCTGACCACCGGTGACAAACTGGTCAAGGCCAATGGCCTGATGGAGTCATCGACCATTGCCTCTATTTTGCTGGGTTCGGTCGCCGGCGGCGTGCTGGCGGACTGGCACGTGATGGCCGCACTTGGCGTCTGCGCCGTAGCCTACGCAGGGGCAGTCGTCGCTAACCTGATGATCCCAAAACTGCCGGTGGCGCGCCCGGGCCAGTCATGGCGTTTTACCCCCATGACGCGCAGCTTTTTCAGCGCCTGCCGCCTGTTGTGGACCAACCCTGAAACCCGTTTTTCGCTGGTGGGCACCAGTTTATTCTGGGGCGCAGGCGTTACGCTGCGCTTCCTGCTGGTACTGTGGGTACCGGTAGCGCTGGGTATTGTCGATAACGCGACGCCGACCTATCTTAACGCGATGGTGGCTGTAGGGATTGTTCTTGGCGCAGGTGCGGCGGCGAAACTGATCACCATAGAAACGGTCGCGCGCTGTATGCCTGCCGGAATATTGATCGGCGTGGGTGTGGTCTTTTTCGCCCTTCAGCAGACTCAGCTACCGGCTTACGGCTTGCTGCTCATCATCGGTATTTTTGGGGGCTTCTTTGTGGTGCCGCTCAATGCCTTATTGCAGGAGCGCGGCAAGAAAACGGTCGGTGCAGGTAACGCCATCGCGGTACAAAACCTCGGCGAAAACGGTGCCATGCTGCTGATGCTGGGATTATATTCACTGGCAGTAAAAGCGGGGGTGCCTATTGTCGGCGTTGGCGTCGGGTTTGGTGCGATATTCGCGCTGGCCATTACCGCGCTGTGGATTTGGGGACGTCTGCGTAAACGGTAAAGAAAATCAATGCCTGCCCGGCACGCGCAACGCCGCCGGGCAGGTCAGATTTATGGTGCCGGATAGGTATAAACCTGATGCACCGCTTCAATCTCCGCCAGCACCTCTTCGCTAAGATCCAGATGCAAACTTTCGACGTTAGCGTGAAGCTGCTCCATCGTGGTGGCGCCCAGCAGCGTGCTGGCAACAAACGGCTGACGGCGTACAAACGCCAGCGCCATTTGTGACGGATCAAGACCGTGGCGCTGTGCGATATCCACATATGCTGCCACGGCTTTTTGCGCCTGCTCGCCGCTATAGCGGGTAAAACGGCTGAACAGAGTATTACGTGCGCCGGCAGGCTTCGCCCCGTTAAGGTATTTGCCGCTCAGCGTACCAAACGCCAGGCATGAATATGCCAGCAGTTCTACGCCCTCATATTGGCTCACCTCAGCCAGACCCACTTCATAACTGCGGTTAAGCAGACTATACGGATTCTGGATGGTCACGATCCGCGGCAAATCATGCTTATCGGCCAGATGTAAATAGCGCATCACGCCGAACGCGGTTTCGTTTGATACCCCGATATAGCGAATTTTTCCGGCACGCTGGCACTCGGTCAGGGCTTCCAGCGTTTCCAGCAGAGACACCACCGGTGCAGACTCTGTCCAGCTATAACCCAGCTTGCCAAAACAGTTGGTGGCGCGCTGCGGCCAGTGAACCTGATAGAGATCGAGATAGTCGGTTTGCAGACGCTTCAGGCTTTGATCCAGTGCTTCACGAATATTTTTACGATCCAGCGCCTGATTCGGGCGAATACCGCTGTCGTTGTTGCGGCTCGGGCCACTCACTTTGGACGCAATAATCAGCTTTTCACGGCTACCCTGTTTTGCCAGCCAGTTGCCGACATACGTTTCCGTCAGCCCCTGCGTTTCCGGGCGCGGCGGTACAGGGTACATTTCCGCAACGTCAATCAGGTTGATTCCCTGGCTCACGGCATAATCAAGCTGTGCATGGGCGTCGGCTTCGCTGTTTTGTTCACCAAACGTCATAGTGCCCAGCCCAAGGGTGCTTATCTCAAGCGAACTGTGGGGGATACGGTGATAATGCATAGCCGAATTCCTTTTTTAAGTCACGTCAGGACCTTCCCGACAAAGGAATATAAAAATGGCAGAGGCAAAGAGAAAGGGAAAGCAAAAAAATCATAAAGGCCAGCAGATGACTGACCCTCAGCGGTTAACGCTCAATAATCTGTGAAATTTCATCGCGATTAATTTGTACCGAATTACCCTGCTGATCGTGGTAGCTTACCAGACCGGTGTCATTATCGACTTCCGGCTTGCCGTCGGTGAGGATCATCCTGCCGTCTTTCGTTGCCATAACGTAATCGCTGCTACAGCCTGAAACGACACAGGCTAATCCTACAGCCGAAATCAATACTCCCCACTTTTTCACTTTTAATTCTCCTCGTACAACTCGTATTTGTTATCAGTCTAGTAGTAACGCAGAGGGCTGAGGAAATAAAACCAGTAAAATCTTAAAACCTAAGCAAATGCCTGCTCAACGATGCTAAAACAAGGCTTCAGTCGACCGACAGCGCAAAATGGCGTGCCAGAAGCGCCGCCGTAAAGTTCTTCTTCAGATAGAAGCCGCGGGGCAGCGTCAGAATGGGTTCACCTTGCGCGCCAATCGCCTCCGTCAGCGCCCGGCTATTTGCCGCCTTTGGCCGCAGCTGTAACACTTCTCCGTGGCGAGCCGTGATGCGCTCCACCTGACCCAGCACGATCAAATCCATCAGCTCCTCCCAGTCCATACGCAGCTGGCGATCTTCCTCCTCGTCAGGGGTCCACAGCAGGGGCGATCCCACGCGGCGTTCAGCCAGTGGGATCGTACGTTCCCCTTCAACCGGTACCCACAATACGCGTTTTAACTTGTGGCGAACGTGACTGGTTTCCCAGCTTACGCCACTGTTACCGGTTAGCGGGGCAACGCAGACAAATGTGGTTTCCAGCGGCCGTCCACGGCGGTCTATCGGAATGGTTTTCAGCTCTACGCCCAGTGCGGCGAAATCTTGTTCAGGTTTACTGCCGGCGCTGGCACCCAGCCAAATCTCCAGCAGCACGCCTGTCCAGCCTTTATCGCGCTTTAAGTCCTGAGGAATAGGCAGATTCGCCAGCGCCGCCAGTTCGCCCAGCGAGTATCCGGCGAGCTGTTGTGCCTGACGTAACAACTGCGCTTGGGTTTGCGGCGGAGAAGTCAGCGGCGAGAAAGAAGACATAATCACAACCTTGGTTAAAAAGTGAGCAATGATTTTACCCACCGAGCGCAAAGTTTAACTTTTTATCTTCGGTAGCAACAGCTCTCTGATTTGTAGATGTTTTTTTTAAGCAGTATTTCGATGCAGGGTGTTTGAAAAAAGGTTTTCCAAATCTGGTCACTGGCAATGAACAGGATCTTACACCATGTTATCCACAGAAAAGTGGGATAACTGTGAAAAACTCTTACCACTGTTTCCATTTACAGCCTTGACGGATGATGAAAATCGAATTTTTACACAAAAAGTGACTAACTTATTGGCATAATCTGTGGATAAAACCCACGCTGTTCGATCTTTCATCACCCGGAGGATCGCGCATGTGATGCGAGTCACATTTTTAATCTTTTTGAGATGGCTTTTATGTTTAAGTTATTGAATATAATGCTCTTATTTAAAGGGTGTAAAATGAGATCGTTCGGACTTGTCTGGGTTTTCCCACGTTAATTCCACACTTCTTCACAACTCTATCCACAGAAAAAGTGAATAAAATCGGCTCTGGCGTCCTCCGTCTGTTTATAACTTCGAGAATTTTTGTGAGTTATTCAATCGTTATCCGGTTATTCTCCTGTAAGAGAGTGGTTTACCGTTTCCGGCGAGTGTGAAACAATCATTCACATTGAAGATTAGGTTGAGGTAGTCCGGTGATTGATGACGATGGCTACCGCCCGAATGTGGGTATTGTAATCTGTAACCGTCAGGGCCAGGTCATGTGGGCGCGGCGGTTTGGTCAACACTCCTGGCAGTTCCCTCAAGGGGGAATTAATGCCGGAGAAACAGCCGAACAGGCGATGTACCGGGAGCTGTTTGAAGAAGTTGGCCTGAGCCGCAAAGATGTGCGGATCCTCGCGTCGACCCGCAACTGGTTGCGTTACAAATTACCGAAACGTTTGGTGCGTTGGGATACAAAGCCAGTTTGTATTGGCCAAAAACAGAAGTGGTTTTTATTGCAGTTAATCGGCAATGATGCAGATATCAATATGCAGACCAGCAGCACGCCCGAATTTGATGGCTGGCGCTGGGTAAGCTACTGGTATCCGGTGCGTCAGGTAGTCTCGTTTAAACGCGACGTCTATCGTCGGGTGATGAAAGAATTTGCCGCAATGGTCATGTCGCTTCAGGAAACCGTGCCTAAGCCGCAGCCAGCACCGGCATGGCGACGTAAAAGAGGTTAAGCCACGCACATTATGCTCACCCGATTGCGCGAGATCGTTGAGAAAGTTGCCAGCGCCCCGCACCTGAGCGAGGCGCTGAACATTCTGGTTACCGATATCTGCCTGGCGATGGACACTGAAGTCTGTTCGGTCTATCTGGCCGATCACGACCGTCGTTGTTACTATCTGATGGCAACGCGTGGCTTAAAAAAACCGCGTGGTCGCACGGTTACGCTGGCATTTGATCAGGGCATCGTGGGGCTGGTGGGACGTCTTGCTGAGCCAATCAACCTTGCGGACGCACAAAAGCACCCCAGCTTTAAATTTATTCCTTCCGTAAAAGAAGAACATTTTCGTGCCTTTCTCGGCGTACCCATTATTCAGCGCCGTCAACTGTTAGGCGTACTGGTTGTTCAGCAACGTGAACTGCGCCAGTATGATGAAAGTGAAGAGTCCTTCCTGGTGACGCTTGCAACGCAAATCGCCGCCATTCTGTCGCAATCTCAACTAACGGCGCTATTTGGACAGTATCGCCAGACGCGTATCCGTGCGCTGGCGGCCTCGCCAGGCGTGGTGGTCGCAGAAGCCTGGATGGATACCTCGCTGCCACTAATGGAGCAGGTTTACGAAGCCTCAACGCTGGATACCGCCTCCGAGCGCGAGCGCTTAACCAGTGCGCTTGAGGAAGCGGCTAACGAATTCCGTCGCTACAGCAAACGCTTTTCTGCCGGAGCACAAAAAGAAACGGCGGCAATATTTGATCTTTACTCACATCTTCTCTCCGATGCGCGTCTGCGTCGCGAGCTTTTCAATGAAGTTGATAACGGTGCGGTAGCCGAGTGGGCGGTGAAAAAGATCGTCGAAAAATTTGCCGAGCAGTTTGCGGCGCTGACCGATGGCTATCTTAAAGAACGGGCGGGCGATTTACGCACGCTGGGCCAGCGCTTACTGTTCCACCTTGACGATAATCTTCAGGGGCCTCACACATGGCCTGAACGCTTTGTGCTGGTGGCCGATGAATTATCCGCCGCCACGCTTGCCGAACTACCGCAGGATCGCCTCGCCGGGGTGGTGGTACGCGATGGCGCATCCAATTCCCACGCGGCAATCATCGTCCGTGCGCTGGGTATTCCCACCGTGATGGGGGCAGATATCCAGCCGTCGGTCCTGCACCGACGCACGCTTATTGTCGACGGGTATCGCGGTGAGGTACTGGTTGATCCTGAACCGGTACTGCTGAAAGAATACCAGCGGCTCATTAACGAAGAAAATGAACTTAGCCGCATCGCCGAGGACGACGTTGAACGTCCTGCCGAACTGAAAAGCGGCGAGCGTATTAAGGTTATGCTCAACGCCGGGCTGAGTCCTGAGCATGAGCAGAAGCTCGGCAGCCGCATTGACGGTATTGGTCTGTATCGCACCGAAATTCCGTTTATGCTGCAAAGCGGTTTTCCCTCCGAAGAAGAGCAGGTGGCGCAGTATCAGGGCATGCTGCAAATGTTCAATGACAAGCCGGTCACCTTGCGCACGCTGGATATCGGCGCCGATAAACAGCTTCCCTACATGCCCATTAGTGAAGAAAATCCGTGTCTGGGCTGGCGAGGTATTCGCATCACGCTAGATCAGCCAGAAATCTTCCTGGTACAGGTTCGTGCCATGCTGCGCGCCAATGCCGCTACGGGTAACCTTAGTATCCTGCTGCCGATGATCACCAGTATTGAAGAGGTGGACGAAGCACGACGGCTTATTGAACGCGCCGGGCGCGAAGTAGAAGAGATGATCGGCTATGCGATCCCCAAACCACGAGTTGGCGTCATGCTTGAAGTGCCATCGATGGTCTTTATGCTGCCGCACCTGGCGACACGGGTGGATTTTATCTCTGTCGGCACCAATGATTTAACCCAGTACATCCTGGCGGTCGATCGCAACAATACCCGCGTGGCGAATATTTATGACAGCCTGCATCCGGCAATGCTGCGTGCGCTGGCGATGATCGCCCGCGATGCTGAACATTACGGCATTGATCTGCGCTTATGCGGTGAAATGGCTGGCGACACCCTGTGTGTGGCTATTCTTATCGGTCTTGGCTATCGCCATCTCTCTATGAATGGCCGTTCGGTTGCGCGGGTGAAGTATTTGCTGCGTCACATTGACTTTGAAGAAGCGCAGACGCTGGCCCGACGCAGCCTTGAGGCACAAATGGCGACGGAAGTTCGTCATCAGGTCGCGGCATTTATGGAGCGCCGGGGAATGGGCGGCTTAATTCGCGGCGGGCGATAGCGAGCCATACAGATCTTTTACAACTTCACGGTCATCACCTTAATGCGCCTGTGCTATGATTCGCTCCTTTGGAGCACCTGCTATTAACAGGCGCGTATCATTACCGCTTTCCACTTTCAGCGGAATAACAATTACTTATGGTGACAGATGAATAGTGGCTATCTGCATTTCCCGGATTTTGATCCGGTGATATTTTCCATTGGACCGGTTGCGCTGCACTGGTATGGCCTGATGTACCTGGTCGGATTCGTTTTTGCGATGTGGCTGGCGACGCGCCGCGCCAATCGTCCCGGTAGCGGCTGGACGAAAAACGAAGTTGAAAACCTGCTGTACCTGGGCTTTCTTGGCGTCTTTTTAGGCGGCCGTATCGGCTATGTTCTGTTTTACAACATGCCGCTGTTCCTTGAAAATCCGCTTTATTTGTTCCGTGTCTGGGACGGGGGAATGTCATTCCACGGTGGCCTTATTGGGGTGATTGTGGTGATGCTCATCTTCGCTCATCGCACGAAGCGCAGTTTCTTTCAGGTGTCCGACTTTATCGCGCCGCTGATCCCGTTTGGGCTGGGGGCAGGGCGTTTAGGCAACTTCATTAATGGCGAGTTGTGGGGACGTGTTGACCCGTCTTCTCCGTTTGCGATGCTGTTCCCCGGATCGCGTGCTGAGGATATCGGCCTGCTGCCCGCGCACCCGGAATGGCAATCCATTTTTGATACCTATGGCGTGCTGCCGCGCCATCCGTCGCAGCTTTATGAGCTGGTGCTGGAAGGCGTTGTGCTGTTTATCATCCTGAACCTGTTTATTCGCAAGCCGCGTCCAACCGGCTCGGTATCCGGCCTGTTCCTGATCGGCTATGGCGCATTCCGTATCATCGTTGAATTCTTCCGTCAGCCGGATGCGCAGTTCACCGGTGCCTGGGTGCAGTACATCAGCATGGGGCAGATCCTCTCGGTACCGATGATTATTGCCGGTATCGCGATGATAATTTGGGCGTATCGCCGCCCGCAGCAACAACTTTCCTGAGGCAGCATGAAACAGTATCTTGATTTAATGCAGAAAGTGCTTGATGAAGGCACGCCGAAAAATGACCGTACCGGAACCGGCACGATCTCTATTTTTGGTCACCAGATGCGCTTTAATCTGCGTGAAGGCTTTCCGCTGGTTACCACCAAACGCTGCCACCTGCGCTCGATTATTCATGAGCTGCTGTGGTTTTTGCAGGGTGATACTAACGTCGCTTATCTGCGTGAAAACAAGGTCACGATTTGGGACGAGTGGGCTGATGAAGACGGCAATCTGGGGCCGGTGTACGGCAAACAATGGCGTGCCTGGCCGACGCCGGACGGCCGTCATATTGACCAGATTACGACGGTCATTAACCAGCTCAAAAACGATCCTGATTCCCGACGCATTATTGTTTCAGCCTGGAACGTAGGTGAACTGGATAAGATGGCGCTGGCTCCGTGTCATGCGTTCTTCCAGTTCTACGTAGCGGACGGCAAGCTGTCCTGCCAGCTTTACCAGCGTTCCTGCGATGTATTTCTTGGCCTGCCGTTTAATATTGCCAGCTATGCCCTGCTGGTGCATATGATGGCGCAGCAGTGCGATCTTGAGGTCGGTGATTTTGTCTGGACCGGGGGCGATACGCACCTGTACAGCAATCACATGGAGCAGACTCATCTACAACTAAGCCGTGAACCGCGCGCGCTGCCAACGCTGGTGATTAAACGTAAACCGGACTCAATCTTTGATTATCGCTTCGATGATTTTGAGATTGAAGGTTACGATCCGCATCCGGGGATCAAAGCGCCAGTGGCTATCTGATCGGTTACGTATCGGCGGAGATAAACAAAGCACCGTCCGATATTATTGATCGCCTGCGTTTCACCGTTTTCCAGCGGCACCTTCGGGTGCCGTTTTTCATTTCTGAAGCCGTCTTCCTGTTTTTTTGCAACTCGCTGCAATACCCTAAAAATCTCTCGTAGCGTCTCGTAAAATGAAAAACCGCCCCTCGTAATACCTGCGCCGCCGCCGCACCCTATCGCCATGAAACGACAACAGGGCTATACGCTCATTGAAACGATGATTGTCACTATCATCGTCGTCATACTCAGCGCAGCAGGACTGTACGGCTGGCGAAGCTGGCAACAGCAGCAGCGTTTGTGGCAAAGCGCGAATCAGGTGCGTGAATACCTGGTACTTCTGCGTGACGATGCGAACTGGCACAACCGCGATCGTGCTTTGGCCATTCATCGCGTCGGAAAGACAGAGTGCCTGGTGAGCCGCGATGTGACTGGCTGCCCGTCTGGCGATCCGTGGACGCTACGCCTGCCCTGGCCTGAGGTTACCCTGGCGGAGATGACGCCAGGACTGGCTTTTTTTGGCCTGCGGAATACGGCATGGGCCGGGCATGTTCGTCTGCAAAGCCCGGCTGGAAACTGGCTAATCGTGGTGTCAGGCTGGGGACGCATTCGGCTATGTCAGCCAGCGGAGGGAAATACATGCCTGTAGCACAGCGGGGTTTTTCGCTAATCGAAGCATTAATCGCAATGGCGATCGGCAGCTTACTGCTACTGGGCGCGTCGCGTTTTTTACCCAGCTTACAGCGTGCCGTGCTCCAGCAGTCCCGGCAGCAGGCGCTGGAAGACGAGCTGTGGCAGCGCGTTTATACAGTGGCAAAGCATCTCCAGCGTGCCGGTTACTGTCGTGGGCAGTGCGTGGGAAATCCCTTGATTATTGAGCGCTCGGGAGCCTGTGTGCTGATTAAATGGGATGCTAACAGTAACGGGATCTGGGATGTTTCATCCGCTGCGACCTCGGACGTTATTGGCTTTCGTCTGCAAAATGGCGCGCTGGAAACGCTGCGCGGGGTCTCTTCTTGTGAAGACAATCACTGGGACAAAATGACCGATCCACAAACGTTGCGGGTGACGGGCTTTGTAGTATCGCGTTATAGCCGGGCGGGTTTTGCCCCAGAGCTGACAATAACGCTGGCGGCTGAATCAATAAGCCGGCCACGTCGCATGGCAACGGCTGTATATAGTGTTGCGGGATACAACCTGTGAATCATCAACGCGGGATGTCATCGCTGGCGCTGGTGCTGCTTTTGCTGGTACTCGGCAGCCTGATGCTTCAGGGATTGAATCAACAGCAGCGCGCCCTGTCCACCCGGGTGGCGGTAGAAACGCTGGCGCTGAACGAACAGGCTAGCGTCCATTCCGCATTACAGTGGGGCAAGATGCAGACCTGGCAGATAAATCCGCTTCTCCAGTGCAGGCAGCAGCACGCGCAGGTCTGGCAGGTCTGTTTACGGGTGTTGCGAGACAATGCGTTGCTGCTTATCGCCACCCACGGGTCGATGACGCTCTGGCAGGCAGGCGAAATAAGCGAAGGCGAAGTGCATTTTTCATTGCATGGCTGGAGTGATTTCTGTCCACTGAATGAGGTGATGCTATGTCACATCCCCTGAACCAACAGCAGGGATTTAGTTTACCGGAAGTGTTACTGGCAATGGCATTAATGATTTTGGTCATAACTGCGCTTGCCGGGTATCACCGCGCGCTGGTCAACGGTTCGGCAATGCTCAACCAGCATCGCCAGCTCTGGCGCAACGCCTGGCAATATACCCGCCTTCAGGGCGGGCCAACAGAAGCAGGGTGGCGGGTACAGCGCGTGCAGACAATGCAGCAAAGATGTGTCAGCATCAGCATTACACTCACCGCACCGGTGGGTAAACAAGGGCAAATGACGCGGTTGCATTGCCCGGTCAGTCAGTAGTCGGGAGCAAATATGTTAAGGGTCTACCATTCCAATCGTCTGGATGTGCTGGAAGCGCTGATGGAGTTTATTGTCGAGCGTGAGCGTCTTGACGACCCCTTCGAGCCTGAAGTCGTGCTGGTCCAAAGTACCGGTATGGCGCAGTGGCTACAAATGTCTCTCTCCCGGCGTTTTGGTATCGCGGCAAATATTGATTTCCCGCTCCCGGCGAGCTTTATCTGGGAGATGTTTGTGCGTGTCCTGCCAGATATCCCGGGTGAAAGCGCATTCAATAAACAGGGCATGAGCTGGAAGCTGATGACGCTTCTGCCTGATCTCATCGCGGGTGATGAATTTGCTATGCTGCGCCATTATCTCAGCGACGATACCGACAAGCGCAAACTGTTTCAGCTTGCCTCGCGTATTGCCGATCTCTACGACCAGTATCTGGTTTTTCGTCCGAAGTGGCTAACCTGCTGGGAAGCCGGAGAGCGGGTTGACGGTCTTGATGAGAGCCAGCAGTGGCAAGCCCCGTTGTGGAAAGCGCTGGTTGAGCATACTGCTGCGCTCGGCCAGCCATTATGGCATCGCGCTAATTTATATCAGCGTTTTATCCACACGCTTGAACAGGCCAGTGAACCTCCGGCCGGGTTGCCGTCACGGGTATTTATTTGCGGCATTTCAGCATTGCCGCCTGTCTATCTGCAGGCGCTACAGGCACTTGGCAAGCACGTTGACGTGTTCATCCTGTTTACCAACCCATGTCGCTACTACTGGGGCGATATTAAAGATCCGGCATTTCTGGCGCGCCTGGTGGCTCGCCAGCGTAAACACCATCGGGAACAACGCGAATTCCCACTCTTTCGTGACTCCAGTCAGGCTGCCGGCTTGTTTAACGACGACGGCGAGCAGGATGTGGGTAACCCGCTACTGGCCTCGTGGGGCAAGCTCGGGCGTGACTATATGTATCTTCTGGCCGGGCTGGAGAACTACGAAGAGCTGGACGCGTTTGTCGATATTACGCCGGACAATCTGCTGCATAACTTGCAATACGACGTACTGGAATTACAGAACGCGGCGGTACCGGGGCGAACGGCCGAAGAGTTCGCCCGCAGCGACAGGAAACGCAGGCTGGAGCCAGACGACCGTAGCCTGATGATCCATGTTTGTCATAGTCCACAGCGGGAAGTTGAAGTGTTGCACGACCGACTGCTGGCGATGCTGGAAGACGACCCAACCCTGACGCCACGCGACATTATCGTTATGGTGGCTGACATCGACAGCTACAGCCCGTTTATCCAGGCCGTTTTTGGGAGCGCGACGGGAGAACGCTATCTGCCTTATGCTATCTCTGACCGCCGGGCGCGTCAGTCTCATCCGGCGCTGCAGGCGTTTATCAGCCTGCTTTCACTCCCGGACAGCCGCTTTGTGTCGGAAGACGTACTGGCGCTCCTGGATGTTCCGGTGCTGGCCGCACGTTTTAACATCAATGAAGAAGGGCTGCGTTATTTGCGTCAGTGGGTAAATGAATCCGGTGTGCGCTGGGGCATGGACGACGACAACGTGCGTGAACTTGAATTACCGGCGACCGGGCAACATACCTGGCAATTCGGCCTGACGCGTATGCTGCTTGGCTACGCGATGGAAAGCCGCGAAGGCGAGTGGCGCGCCGTTCTGCCGTACGACGAGTCCAGCGGACTTATTGCCGAGCTGGTCGGGCATCTGGCCTCGCTGCTAATGCAGCTTAACCTCTGGCGTCGCGGATTAATGCAGGATCGTCCGCTTACCGAGTGGCTTCCGGTTTGCCGTGAAATGCTTAATGACTTTTTCCTCCCCGATCAGGACACCGAGGCAGCGCTGGCGCTTATTGAGCAACAGTGGCAGGCGATCATTGAGCAGGGCACCGGATCGCATTATGGCGAGCCTGTACCGCTGTCGCTGTTGCGTGATGAGCTGGCACTAAGACTGGACCAGGAGCGTATCAGCCAGCGATTCCTCGCCGGACCGGTCAACATCTGCACCCTCATGCCCATGCGCTCTATTCCTTTTAAAGCCGTATGTTTATTGGGCATGAACGACGGGATCTATCCGCGTAGTCTGTCGCCGCTTGGCTTTGATCTGATGAGCCACAAACCGCAGCGCGGCGACCGTAGCCGCCGTGACGATGACCGTTATCTGTTTCTCGAAGCCCTGATGTCTGCCGAACAGAAGCTCTATATCAGCTACATTGGCCGCTCAATCCAGGATAACAGTGAACGTTACCCTTCGGTACTGGTGCAGGAACTGGTGGATTACATCGGTCAAAGCCACTATCTCGCCGGGGACGAAAATTGTAACTGTGATGAAAGCGAACGACGAGTAAAAGAACACATCATGCATCTGCATACCCGGATGCCATTTGACGCTGAAAACTTCAAAAGCGATGAGCGGCAAAGCTATGCCCGCGAGTGGCTGGCGGCGGCCAGTCAGCAGGGAGAGGCACATCCGGCGTTCATTCAACCGCTGCCGCCATTAACGCTCGACACTCTGCCTTTTGAGCAGTTACAACGCTTTTGGGCGCATCCGGTGCGCGCTTTTTTTCAGCAGCGATTACGCGTCAATTTCCGGGCAGAAGAGAGCGAAATCCCGGATGCTGAGCCTTTCACCCTTGAGGGGCTAACCCGATATCAGCTCAATCAGCAATTACTGAATACGCTGGTCGACGAAGAAGACGCCGATAAAATGTTCCGGCGCTATCGCGCGGCGGGGGAACTGCCTTACGGCGCGTTTGGGGAGATTGTCTGGGACACGCAGTTGCAGGAGATGCAAACCCTGGCCGACCGCGTTATTGAACACCGCCAGCCCAGCCAGAGTCTTGAAATCGACCTGCAATGCAGTGGGATCGCCATTACCGGCTGGCTTCAGCAGGTGCAGCCCGACGGGTTACTCCGCTGGAGGCCTTCGCTGCTCAGCGTGTCACAGGGTATGCAACTTTGGCTGGAACACCTTGTCTACTGTGCCAGCGGGGGAACAGGTGAAAGCCGGTTACTGGTGCGCAAAGACGGGTCGTGGCATTTTCCTCCGCTGCCGCCCACGCAGGCACAGGCTTATCTTGATGAGCTGGTGGCAGGTTATCTCAAGGGGATGACCGAGCCGCTTTTACTGCTGCCAGAAAGTGGGGGGGCATGGATAAAAGCCTGTTATGACGCGGAAAATAATGCCATGTTAAAGGACGATGAAACGCAGTTAAAAGCACGTAGCAAATTTCTTCAAACGTATGAAGGGAATATGGTCGTGAGCGGCGAGGGCGCAGATATCTGGTATCAGCGTCTGTGGCGCACCCTGGAGCCGTCGTACTATGAAGCCATTATTGAGCAAGCTGAGCGTTATCTGCTGCCGATATATCGCTTTAATCAGTCATAATGATGAGGTTCGTGAATGCCTATAAGCAGCACCTGGTTAAAAACATTGGTTGTGTTACTTGCTCTCTGGGCAAATGTCGGTCAGGCAAACACAGGATGGCAGCCGGTACAGGAAACCATCCGTAAAAGCGAAAAAGATCCCCGGCAGTATCAGGCGATTCGCCTTGATAACGGTATCGTGGTTCTGCTGGTTTCGGATGCGCAGGCGGTGAAATCGCTGTCGGCGCTGGTGCTGCCGGTCGGTTCACTGTCCGATCCGGCGTCTCACCAGGGGCTTGCTCACTATCTCGAACATATGACGCTGATGGGTTCAAAAAAATACCCGCAGCCGGACAGCCTTGCGGAATTCCTGAAAATGCACGGCGGCAGCCATAACGCCAGCACCGCACCGTATCGCACGGCCTACTATCTGGAGGTCGAGAATAATGCGCTGGAAGGCGCGGTCGATCGTCTGGCAGACGCAATAGCGGCTCCGCAGCTGGCGGAGAAATATGCCAGTCGCGAACGCAATGCCGTCAATGCTGAACTCACTATGGCACGCTCGCGTGATGGTATGCGCATGGCGCAGGTCAGTGCGGAAACCATTAACCCGGCGCACCCCGGTTCGCAATTTTCCGGCGGGAATCTGGAGACCCTGAGTGATAAACCGGGTAATCCGGTGCATAAGGCGTTGGTGGAATTCCGCGATCGTTATTACTCCGCTAACCTGATGAAAGCGGTGATTTACAGTAATAAGTCGCTGCCGGAACTGGCAAAAATTGCCGCAGAAACCTATGGCCGCGTGCCGAATAAAAATATCACTCAGCCGGAAATCACCGTCCCGGTGGTAACTGACGCGCAAAAAGGGCTGATCATTCATTATGTTCCCGCGCTGCCGCGCAAAGTGCTGCGGGTGGAATTTCGCATCGACAATAATACTGCGCAGTTCCGCAGTAAGACTGACGAGCTGGTGACCTACCTGATTGGCAACCGAAGCCCCGGTACGCTCTCTGACTGGCTACAGGAAAAAGGTCTGGTTGAAGGGATCCGCGCCGACTCCGATCCGGTGGTTAACGGCAACAGCGGCGTACTGGCCATTTCGGCGACCTTGACGGACAAAGGGCTGGCACACCGTGATGAAGTCGTCGCGGCTATTTTCAGCTATCTGAATCTGCTGCGTGAGAAGGGCGTTGATAAACGCTATTTCGATGAGCTGGCACACGTACTGGATCTCGATTTTCGCTATCCGTCCATCACCCGTGATATGAGCTACGTAGAATGGCTGGCGGACACCATGATCCGCGTGCCGGTTGAACATACGCTGGATGCCGTCAACATTGCCGATCAATATGATGCAGAAGCCGTAAAAGCGCGTCTGGCGATGATGACGCCGCAGAATGCGCGTATCTGGTATATCAGCCCCGACGAGCCGCATAACAAAACCGCGTATTTCGTTAACGCGCCTTATCAGGTCGACAAAATCAGTGATAAAACGTTTGCTGACTGGCAGCAAAAAGCCAGCACCATTGCGCTTAAGCTACCGGAACTTAACCCCTATATTCCGGATGATTTCACTTTAATCAAGCCTGAGAAAACCTATAACCAGCCGGAGCTGATTGTGGACGATCCGGCGCTGCGCGTACTGTATATGCCCAGCCGCTACTTTGCCGGAGAGCCGAAAGCAGATGTCTCAATGGTGTTGCGCAATCCGCAGGCTATGGACAGCGCCCGTCATCAGGTAATGTTCGCCCTGAACGACTATCTGGCAGGTATCGCCCTGGATCAGCTAAGCAATCAGGCCTCGGTGGGAGGGATCGGTTTTTCCACTAATGCCAATAATGGTCTGATGGTCAATGCGGACGGCTATACGCAGCGGCTACCGAAGCTGTTTGAAACCTTGCTTAGCGGCTATTTCAGCTTTACTCCAACGGAGGAACAGCTTGTCCAGGCAAAATCCTGGTACATCCAGATGCTGGATTCCGCAGAGAAAGGTAAAGCGTATGAACAGGCAATAATGCCGATCCAGACGTTGTCGCAGGTACCCTATTTCCAGCGCGAAGAACGCCGCGCCCTGCTGCCGTCCATCACTCTGAAAGAAGTGATGGAGTATCGTGAAACGTTGAAAAAAGGCGCGCGGCCAGAATTCCTGATCCTCGGCAACCTCTCCGTTGCCCAGGCCAAACAGCTGGCGTACAACGTGCAAAAACAGTTGGGTACCGAGGGGAAAGAGTGGAGCCGTAACAAAGAGGTGGTGGTCGAAAAATCGCAGTCGATCATTTTTGAAAAAGCAGGCAGCAGTACTGACTCGGCGCTGGGGGCGGTATTTATTCCTGCCCAAAGTGATGAATACAGCAGCGCTGCCGCCAGTGCGCTATTAGGGCAAATTGTGCAGCCGTGGTTTTACAGCCAGCTGCGTACTGAAGAGCAATTGGGCTATGCGGTTTTTGCCTTCCCGATGAGCGTCGGACGGCAGTGGGGCATGGGATTCCTGCTACAAAGCAACGATAAGCAGCCGGCATATTTGTGGGATCGCTATAAAGCCTTCTTCCCGACCGCAGAAGAAAAGCTGCGGGCCATGAAACCGGAAGAGTTTGCCCAAATTCAGCAGGCGGTGGTCGCGCAGATGCGTGAAGCGCCGCAAACGCTGGATGAAGAAGCCTCGAAACTGAGCAAGGATTTCGACCGCGGAAATCTGCGTTTTGATTCACGGGACAAGGTGATTGCCGAGGTAGAACGACTGACGCCACAAAAATTAGCCGATTTCTTCCATCAAACGGTGGTGAAGCCCCAGGGCATGGCGATATTATCTCAGGTTTCAGGAAGCCAGAGCGGAAAAGCAGAATATGCGCGTCCCGACGGCTGGAAAACCTGGGAGAGCGTCAGTGCGCTACAGCAATCCCTGCCTTTATTGAGAGAGAATGAATGACCGATACCGCCGAATCCCTTGATCCACTGCGCTTGCCGCTCACCGGTGAACGCCTGATTGAAGCCTCGGCGGGTACCGGAAAAACCTTCACCATCGCCGCACTGTATCTGCGTCTTTTACTCGGACTGGGCGGCGAGGCGGCTTTCCCCAGACCCGTTCTTGTCGAAGAGCTGCTGGTCGTCACCTTTACCGAAGCGGCTACTGAAGAGCTTCGCGGGCGTATCCGCAGCAACATCCACGAGCTGCGCATTGCCTGCCTGCGCGAAACCACTGCGAACCCGTTGTACGCCAGTCTGCTGGACGAAATCGCGGATAAACAGCAGGCCGCGGATGTTCTGTTGCTGGCAGAGCGTCAGATGGACGAAGCCGCTGTGTTCACTATTCACGGTTTCTGTCAGCGGATGCTCAGTCTTAACGCCTTCGAGTCCGGAATGCTCTTTGAGCAGCAGCTTATCGAAGATGAATCGCTGTTGCGCTATCAGGCCTGCGCAGATTTCTGGCGGCGTCACTGCTATCCGCTCAGCCGCGACATCGCCCAGGTGATCCACGCGTCGTGGAAAGGGCCGCGCGATCTGCTGGCCTCTATCGATCGCTATTTACAGGGTGAAGCGCCAAAAATCAAAACGCCGCCGGGGACAGAAGAAACCATCTTTATTCGGCATCAGCAGATACTCGAGCGGATCGCGATCATAAAAACACAGTGGCGCGAAACGGCAGGAGAACTGGACAGCATTCTGGAAAACTCCGCTATCGACCGGCGCAAATTTAACCGCGGCAACCAGGGCAAATGGATCGACAAGATAACAGCCTGGGCGGAGGAAGAGACGGTCACTTATCAGTTGCCCGACGCGCTGGAGAAATTTAGCCAGTCGTTCTTGCGCGAGCGTACAAAAGCGGGCGGAACGGCTCCCGAGCATCCTTTATTTGACGCGATTGAAACCCTGCTCGGCGGCACGCTAACCCTCGACGATCTGGTGATTGCACAGGCGATGGTCGAGATCCGTGATGCGGTGGCGCGGGAAAAACGCCGCCGGGGAGAGCTGGGCTTTGACGACATGATTGGCAGGCTGGCGGCAGCGCTGTATAGCGAGAGTGGCGACGCGCTGGCCGCCGCCATCCGTCAGCGTTTTCCGGTCGCCATGATCGATGAATTTCAGGATACCGATCCGCAGCAGTACCGTATTTTTCGCCGTATCTGGCAGCAGCAACCCGATACCGCGCTGTTGCTGATTGGCGATCCGAAACAGGCTATCTATGCTTTTCGTGGCGCAGATATTTTTACCTATATGAAGGCCAGAGGCGATGTCAGCGCGCACTACACGCTGGGCACCAACTGGCGATCGGCGCCTGGCATGGTCGGGAGCGTGAACCGGCTGTTCAGCCTGACCGATAATCCGTTTATGTTCCGCGACATCCCGTTTAAACCGGTCAACGCGGCGCCCAGAAATCAGGGGCTGCGTTTTGAGCTGAACGGTGAAACACAGCCGGCGATGAACATCTGGCTGATGCCGGGTGAAGGCGTTAGTTCGGGTGACTACCAGACGACGATGGCGCAAATCTGCGCCGCACAAATTCGTGACTGGCTGATTGCAGGCCAGCAATCGCGTGCGCTGCTCTGGCGAGGGGAGTTTTCACGGCCGGTGCAGGCATCGGATATCACCGTACTGGTGCGTAGTCGTCAGGAAGCCGCGCTTATCCGCGATGCGCTTAACATCCTGTCTATACCGTCAGTGTATCTTTCTAACCGCGACAGCGTATTTGAAACGCCGGAAGCGCAGGAGCTGCTGTGGCTGCTCCAGGCGGTGCTGGCTCCCGAGCGGGAAAATGCGCTGCGCAGCGCGCTGGCGACGGCCATGCTCGGACTGAATGCCCAGGATATTGAGCGTCTTAACCTGGATGAGTTTGCCTGGGATGCCGTGGTTGAAGAGTTTACCGCCTACCGCCAGCAGTGGCAGCAGCGCGGAGTCATGCCCATGCTGCGAGCCCTGATGTCGCAGCGAAATATTGCCGAAAACCTGCTGGCAACGCCCGGCGGTGAGCGGCGTCTGACTGATATTCTGCATATCAGCGAATTATTACAGGAAGCCGGCTCGCAGCTGGAGAGTGAACATGCACTGGTACGCTGGCTGGCGCAGCATATTGCCGAGCCGGATACCAATGCCTCCAGCCAGCAGATGCGCCTTGAAAGCGACAAGCATCTGGTGCAGATCGTGACCATCCATAAATCAAAAGGTCTGGAGTATTCGCTGGTCTGGCTGCCGTTTATCGCGCGCTATCGCAAGCAGGAGCAGGCGTTTTATCACGACCGCACGTCATTTGAAGCTGTTCTCGATCTTAACCATAGCGATGAAAGTCTTGAGCTGGCTGAAGCCGAGCGTCTGGCGGAAGATTTGCGCCTGCTGTACGTAGCGTTAACCCGCGCCATCTGGCATTGCAGCCTTGGCATTGCGCCATTAACCAGCCGTCGCAGTGATAAGCCCGGTGAAACCGATCTTCATCACAGTGCGCTGGGTCGCCTGATCCAGAAAGGCGAAGCCAGAGATGCCGCGGGTCTGGTCGCCTGCCTGCATGAGGTTTGTAACGACGATATCGTGCTTCGCTTCCCTGACGCGCCGGATAACAGCCGCTGGCAGCCGCCGCAGGCGTCGCAGGAATTGCTTGCGGCCCGTCGGATCCAGCGCCGGCTGGTGGATGAGTGGCGGGTAACCAGCTATTCGGGCCTGCAACAGCGCGGACACAGTGTGGCACAGGATCTGTTGCCGCGGCTGGATATCGACGCCGCAGGCGTTGGCAAGGTTGCCGACGAAGCAGAATGGACGCCGCATCAGTTTCCGCGCGGCGCATCGCCTGGCACCTTTTTACACAGCCTGTTTGAAGACCTCGACTTTAACCAGCCGGTTGAGCATGAATGGATGCGGGAAAAATTACAGCTGGCCGGTTTTGATGAACAGTGGGCGCCGGTACTGACGACGTGGATCACCACCATCCTCAATGCGCCGTTAACCCCGGAGGGTATCGCGCTTAGCGAGCTGCCGGCAAAACAGCGCCAGGTTGAGCTGGAGTTTTATTTGCCCATTAATCAGACCCTTGATGCGACAGCGCTGGATGCACTTATGCGCCGCTTCGATCCGCTCTCCGCAGGCTGTCCGGTGCTGGACTTCCGTCAGGTGCGCGGTATGCTCAAGGGCTTCATCGATCTGGTTTTCCGCCACAACGGGCGCTACTACCTGCTGGACTACAAGTCTAACTGGCTGGGGGAAAGCAGTGACGCCTATACGCAGCAGGCGATGATGCAGGCGATGCAGGCGCATCGCTACGATTTGCAGTACCAGCTCTATAGCCTGGCCCTGCACCGTTTTCTGCGTCACCGTCTGGCCGATTATGATTATGAGCGCCATTTCGGCGGCGTTATTTATCTCTTTTTACGCGGTATTGACGGTCAGGATCCGCAGCAGGGTATTTTTACTACCCGGCCCAATCAACAGCTGATTAACGCGCTTGACGCCCTGTTTGCCGGAGAGAAAGAGGAGATGGCAGAATGAATTTACAGGCACTGTTACTTGAGGCCGTAACCCACAAACTTCTGCGCCCGCTGGATGTGCAGTTTGCTCTCATGGTGGCCGAAAAAGAGCATCCGGCGGTGATGCTGGCTGCGGCAGTGCTCAGTCGCGACGCAGGAGAAGGGCACGTCTGCCTGCCACTTTCGCGCCTCGCTCCGGATGCGCATGTGACAGGTAAAGCAGGCGAAATATGGGCGCAAATTTTCGCTTGTGCTGATGCTCCGGACGACTGGAACGCGCTGATGATGCAGTCAGCTGCGGTGAGCTGCGATGAGACACCTGCGCCCGTCATGCTTCATGACGGGCGGCTTTACCTTAATCGCATGTGGCGTAATGAACTTAGCGTTGCCCGCTTTTTCAGCGAACAAAATCAGCCAATGGCGGTAGATGAAACGCAGCTGGCAGAAATCCTTAACGTACTGTTTCCCTCTTCTGAAGACATTGACTGGCAAAAAGTAGCGGCGGCGGTCGCGCTGACCCGTCGTATTTCGGTTATCTCTGGCGGCCCCGGTACCGGCAAGACGACGACCGTGGCAAAACTGCTGGCGGCGCTGGTACAGATGTCAGACGATAAATGCCGTATCCGGCTGGCTGCGCCCACCGGCAAAGCCGCTGCCAGGCTGACCGAATCGCTGGGGGCGGCGCTGCGTCGTCTGCCGCTGACCGAGGCGCAAAAAAAACTGCTTCCCACCGACGCCAGTACGCTGCATCGCCTGCTCGGCGCGCAGCCCGGTAGCCAGCGAATGCGTTATCACGCTGCGAACCCGCTGCATCTGGATGTGCTGGTGGTGGATGAAGCGTCAATGATTGATTTGCCGATGATGTCGCGCCTGATTGACGCGCTACCGGCGCACGGACGGATTATTTTCCTCGGCGATCGCGATCAGCTGGCCTCGGTTGAAGCCGGTGCGGTGCTGGGCGATATCTGCGCGTGGGTTAACGGTGGCTATACGCCCGCTCGCGCGGCTGAGCTTTCGCGCCTGACGGGAACCGCGGTTCCGGCGGGGAAAGATAGCGGTGCCGGCGCGCTGCGGGACAGCTTATGTCTACTGCAAAAAAGTTACCGTTTCACCAGCCACTCCGGTATTGGCCAACTGGCGGCGGCGGTTAACTGCGGCGATAAGCGCTCGCTGAAAACCGTCTGTTCGCAGGGCTTTGATGATATCAACCTCAAGCCGCTGCGCACGCAGGATGAGTATCAGTCGATGCTGGACGATGCATTAAGCGGCTATGCGCATTATCTGACCCTGCTGCGTGAAAATGCGCAGCCTGATGCCGTGCTGGCGGCATTCAGCGAATTTCAGCTTCTCTGCGCGCTGCGTGAAGGTCCGTACGGGGTTAGCGGCCTGAATACGCAGCTGGAGCAGGCGCTGGCCCGAAAACGCCATATGACGTTACCGCGCCACTCTCGCTGGTATCCGGGGCGACCCATAATGATTGCCCGGAACGATAGCGCGCTGGGGCTTTTTAACGGCGATATTGGCGTGGCGCTGGAAGGCGAGCAGGGGATGCGCGTCTGGTTCCCGATGCCCGACGGTACGGTTAAGTCATTTCATCCGGGGCGCTTGCCGGAACATGATACGGCGTGGGCCATGACGGTACATAAATCCCAGGGATCGGAATTCGATCACGCGGCGCTGATCCTGCCTGCCCAGAGCGTGCCGCTGGTAACGCGGGAGCTGGTTTACACCGCCATTACCCGGGCGCGACAGCGTTTGTCACTGTATGCCGATGATAAGCTGCTGGCGCAGGCCGTCGTCACCCGAACTGAACGTCGTAGCGGGCTGACAGCCTTTTTTGAAAAAATCAGCTAGCCGAATGTCGTCAGGTGAGATCGGCCATCAGCACTTTTGATCGTCGCTGATAGTTATACATCTCTTTTTTACTGTCCGGCAGCAGGTCGACATCCACTGGCGTAAAGCCGCGCTCCTGAAACCAGTGGATACTGCGGGTGGTTAGTACAAACAGCTTGTCGAGCCCCATTTGCCTGGCCTGAGACGCTACCCTGTCGAGCAGAACTTCGCCCCGCGAAGAGCTACGATAATCCGGATGCACCGCCACGCAGGCCATTTCACCGATTTTCTCTTCCACAAACGGGTACAGCGCCGCGCAGGCAATCGTCAGGTTATCGCGCTGGATGATGGTAAATTTATCGATCTCCATTTCCAGCTGTTCGCGCGAGCGGCGCACCAGAATGCCCTGCTGCTCCAGCGGACGGATAAGCTCAAGAATGCCGCCAATATCATTGATGGTCGCGCGACGGATCTGCTCGGCACTCTCCATCACAATCTGTGTGCCAATACCGTCGCGGGAGAACAGCTCTTGTAATAGCGCGCCGTTTTCCTGGTAGCTAATGAGGTGGCTACGCCGCACGCCGCTGCGGCAGGCTTTTAACGCGCCGCGCAGGAAGCGCACGGTGCCGGAATGGTAATCGCCCTGTGCTTCAAGCGCTTCAACCCGCGCCTGCGCTTCATTAGGGAACAGTTCTGAAATAATGTCCCCTGACTCGTTATATACCCCTTGCGAGGAGCAGAAGCCGATCATTTTTTCAGCCTTGAGCTTGATAGCCAGCTGGGTGGCGACTTCTTCCGAGGTCAGGTTAAAGCTCTCACCGGTGACCGATACCGCGACCGGACCCATCAGCACGATAGCCCCGCTGTCTAACTGGCGATGGATCGCCTCTTCATCAATGCGCCGAATGCGGCCGCTGTGGCAATAATCCACACCGTCATCGACACCCAGCGGCTGAGAAATAATAAAGTTGCCGCTGACCACATTAATATGAGCACCCTGAAGCGGGGTGTTATTAAGGCTCATAGAGAGACGCGCAGTAATATCCAGCTGTAGCAAACCCGCAGCCTGTTTTACCAGTTCCAGCGTTTTGGCATCGGTGACCCGGATATGTTTGTGATAAACCGGCTCGTGATGATGTGCCGCCAGGTTGGCATCAATTTGCGGGCGGGCACCGTAAACCAGCACCAGACGAATGCCGAGGCTGTGCAACAGGCCAATGTCGTTAACAATGCTGGAGAAGTTCTCATGCTCAATGGCCTCGCCGCCCAGCATGATGACGAACGTTTTACCCCGATGCGCATTTATATAGGGAACGGAATGGCGAAATCCCTCGACCAGTTCGGTTCTACGTTCCTTCACCACGGCAATACCTCAATGAATTATTATTCGTAATTAGTGTATTTTTATTCTGTTTTTGCTCCGGGTGCAAGTCAAAATTTAACCTGCCAGAGAGAAATTTTTCATGCCGGACGGCAGTGTAAAAGAAATGTTTACCCTTTTAGGCGTGACAGCGTATGCATCATTGGTTAAAGTTTTCGGTCAATTTTGACGTTCTTATAGTCAGTTACGATAAATTTGCCTGGGAATTGCATGTCGGGAAGCAAATCAGCAATCAGCCGCCGTCGCCTGTTACAGGGGGCGGGGGCAATGTGGTTATTAAGCGTAAGCCAGACCAGTTTCGCGGCTGTCAGCCAGGTCATCGCCGTGCGCGTCTGGCCTGCCTCGACCTATACACGCGTGACGGTAGAATCAAACAAGATGCTAAAATACCGCCAGTTTGCGCTCAGTAATCCCGAAAGGCTGGTGGTCGATGTCGAAGGCGTTAATTTGAATTCAGTCCTGAAAGGAATGAGCGCGCAGATCCGCAGCGACGATCCTTTTATCACCTCCGCACGCGTCGGTCAGTTTGATCCGCAGACCGTACGAATGGTATTTGAACTCAAGCAGAATATTAAGCCACAGCTATTTGCGCTGGCACCGGTAGCGGGTTTTAAAGAGCGCCTGGTGATGGATCTCTATCCGGCCAATGCGCAGGATATTCAGGACCCGCTATTAGCGCTGCTGGAGGATTATAATAAGGGCGATCTGGAGAAACAGGTGCCGCCGGCGCAGAGCGGACCGAAACCCGGTAAGGCAGGGCGTGACAGGCCGATTGTGATTATGCTCGATCCAGGGCACGGCGGCGAAGACTCCGGTGCAGTGGGCAAGTATCGAACGCGCGAGAAAGACGTCGTGCTGCAAATCGCCCGCCGTCTGCGCGCGCTTATTGAGAAAGAAGGCAACATGAAAGCCTTTATGACGCGCAATGAGGATGTGTTCATCCCGTTGAAAGTGCGCGTAGCAAAGGCCCAGAAGCAGCGGGCCGATCTTTTCGTTTCTATCCACGCCGATGCGTTTACCAGCCGCCAGCCAAGTGGCTCGTCTGTGTTCGCACTGTCGACCAAAGGGGCAACCAGTACCGCCGCCAAATATCTCGCCCAGACGCAGAATGCCGCCGACTTGATAGGTGGCGTCAGCAAAAGCGGCGACCGTTATCTCGATCATACAATGTTCGACATGGTGCAGTCCCTGACCATTAACGACAGCCTGAAATTTGGAAAAGCGGTGCTTAAAAGGCTGGGTAAAGTGAATAATCTGCATAAAAGTAGTGTAGAGCAGGCCGGTTTTGCAGTACTAAAAGCGCCGGATATACCTTCGATTCTGGTGGAGACCGCGTTTATCAGCAATATCGAAGAAGAGCGTAAGTTGAAAACGGCCGTATTTCAGCAGGAGGTTGCCGAATCTATTCTGGCGGGGATCAAAGCCTATTTTGCCGATGAGGTGACGCTGGCAAGAAGAGGCCAGTAACGCTGGCGCGAAAACGCCGGGTCAGGCAGGAACGTTGCCCGGTGGGAGCCGTTGATACAGGGCATAAACAACAGACGTAAAAAAACCGCAGGCTTCATCAGCGTTGCGGCTTCATTATTTCGCATTTACGGACGCGTAAATATTGGTTGCGGGGGCCGGATTTGAACCGACGACCTTCGGGTTATGAGCCCGACGAGCTACCAGGCTGCTCCACCCCGCGTCCGTCTTTCTGCTTGTACCTTAGCGACTTACTTTTGTAAGCTTCTGAGGATTTACTGCTTTGCAGAAATTTTCTTCTGCACAATGTGTTGGTTGCGGGGGCCAGATTTGAACTGACGACCTTCGGGTTATGAGCCCGACGAGCTACCAGGCTGCTCCACCCCGCGTCCGTCTTTCTGCTTCACATTTAAAATCACATGTAAGTGATTCAAACTGCTGTGCAGAAATCTCTTTCTTCACATTGTATTGGTTGCGGGGGCCAGATTTGAACTGACGACCTTCGGGTTATGAGCCCGACGAGCTACCAGGCTGCTCCACCCCGCGTCCGTGGAAGCGCACTATACTCTGCTGCGGTTTTGATGCAACCCTTTTTTTAACCTGATCATAAATTTGACCATTATCTGTATAAAAATGGGGCGCGGTGGTTCGTTTTTTGCACAGAACCTGCGTCGCGAGGCGGATGTGCATTTCATTAGGTTCAGGGGTTTGTTATCTTCATTCTGTATTCAGGCAACTAATAAGACGAGAAATAATGAAAGGATGTTGGGCAAAGTATCTTCTGACGGGGACGGTGGTGGCGATGCTGGCCGCGTGTTCCTCAAAACCCACCGATCGCGGTCAGCAGTATGAAGACGGCAAATTTACGCAGCCTTTCTCTCTGGTGAATCAGCCTGAAGCTGTAGGCGCGCCGATTAATGCCGGGGATTTTTCCGAGCAGGTCAGCCAGATCCGCAGCGCTTCGCCGCGTCTCTATGGTTCACAAAGCAATGTTTATAGTGCCGTGCAGGACTGGCTACGATCAGGTGGCGATACCCGCACCCTGCGTCAGTTTGGTATCGATGCCTGGCAGATGGAAGGCGCCGATCGCTACGGCAACGTGCAATTCACTGGCTATTACACGCCGGTTGTTCAGGCCCGACATACCCGCCAGGGCGAGTTCCAGTATCCTATCTATCGTATGCCGCCGAAGCGCGGAAAACTGCCGTCGCGAGCAAGCATTTACGCAGGCGGTTTGAGCGACAGCTATATTCTCGCCTACAGCAACTCGCTGATGGATAATTTCATTATGGATGTGCAGGGGAGCGGGTACATCGATTTTGGTGATGGTTCGCCGCTGAACTTCTTTAGTTACGCGGGTAAAAACGGCTGGGCCTATCACAGTATTGGCAAGGTGCTGATCGACCGCGGCGAAGTAAAACGCGAAGATATGTCGATGCAGGCTATCCGTCATTGGGGAGAAACGCACAGTCAGGCTGAGGTTCAGGAGCTACTGGAGCAGAATCCGTCATTTGTCTTTTTTAAACCCCAGTCGTTTGCGCCAGTAAAAGGGGCGAGCGCCGTCCCGCTGATTGGTCGTGCGTCTGTCGCATCTGACCGCAGCATCATTCCGGCAGGAACCACGCTGCTGGCTGAAGTCCCGCTGCTGGACAATAACGGTAAATTTAACGGTCAATATGAGCTGCGCCTGATGGTCGCCCTTGATGTGGGCGGCGCGATTAAAGGCCAACACTTCGATATCTATCAGGGGATCGGAGCAGATGCCGGACACCGCGCAGGCTGGTACAATCATTACGGTCGCGTTTGGGTGCTGAAGAATGCGCCGGGCGCGGGCGGCGGCCTGACATCAGGTAATGTCTTTAGCGGCTAAGTACGTTATCTTCCGCGCAAAATCGTTCTTGCGCTTAAGTGGCTGCTATGCGCTCTTTCTCTTCGGGAGGAGCGCATCACCACTCTGCTATTTTGTTTTTATACTTCGAGGTTCTATGTCAGTAGTAATCAGTGATGCGTGGCGTCAGCGTTTCGGTGGCACCGCACGTCTCTATGGCGAGCAGGCGCTCCAGCGCTTTGCTGAGGCCCATTTTTGCGTGGTGGGGATCGGCGGTGTCGGGTCGTGGGTGGCAGAAGCGTTAGCCCGTACGGGTATTGGCGCAATTACCCTGATTGATATGGATGATGTTTGCGTCACCAATACCAATCGTCAGATCCATGCCCTACGGGAAACGGTTGGCGTGGCGAAAGCAGACGTCATGGCGGCGCGTATTCGCCAAATCAATCCTGAGTGCCAGGTTACGGTGATTGATGATTTTGTCACCGTGGATAACGTGGCAGAGTACATGGGGCGGGGCTACAGCTATGTTATTGATGCCATTGATAGCGTGCGGCCAAAAGCAGCGCTGATCGCCTGGTGCCGGCGCAATAAAATTCCGCTGGTCACGACGGGTGGGGCGGGGGGACAAATCGATCCTACACAAATTCAGGTCAGCGATCTTGCTAAGACGATTCAGGATCCGCTGGCGGCAAAATTACGCGAGCGGTTGAAAAGTGATTTCGGCGTCGTTAAAAACAGCAAGGGCAAACTGGGCATTGACTGCGTGTTCTCCACTGAAGCGCTGGTTTACCCGCAATCCGACGGCTCCGTCTGCGCCATGAAAAGCACGGCTGAAGGGCCAAAACGGATGGACTGTGCCTCCGGCTTCGGTGCGGCAACGATGGTCACCGCCACCTTTGGGTTTATCGCCGTTTCTCACGCGCTGAAGAAGATGATGGCGAAAGCGGCGCGTCAGTGAGTGCACGGCGGCCTGTTTTGTAGTCATGCAGGCCCGGCAAGCATAGCGCCGCCGGGCAGGGCAGATTTACCGGGCTTGTTCTGCGGCAGTGCGTACCGCGTCGCTGAGTGCATTCAGCCCCTGATTGCGTGATGCGCTAAGCTGGCTGCGCAACCCCAGTTCATCGAAAAGCGCCAGCGGATCGCCCGCCAGCAATTCCAGTGGCTGTTTCCCTTCGCAGGCGGTTAACAATACTGCCAGCAGACCGCGCACAATACGACCTTCGCTGTCGCCAAAGAAATGCAGTGTGCCTTGCGGCGAGACGCTATAGCCCAGCCATACACGATTCTCACAGCCCGGAATTTCCTGCGCCCGGGCTTTAAGCTCGTCTGTCAGGGCAGGCAGTTTTTTACCGAGCAGGATCAGCTGGCGGTACTTATCTTCCCACTGAGTCAGCGGGGAAAACGTTGCCTTTAACGTTTCCGGGGTGATCGTGATACCAAAAGGGGCTACGGTCGAATCAGGGTTAGTCATTAATCCACCAGTATTTCAAGCGCGCGATCAACAGCGTTAACCAGCGCAGTAACATCATGTTGAGTATTATAGGGGGCAAATGATACCCGCAGCGTGCCATCGACCCCCAGCGCGGCCAGTAACGGCTGCGCGCAGTGCTGACCTGCACGTAACGCGATACCATAGCCGGCCAGCAGCGTAACCATATCGCTATGATGAACGCCCGCAAAATTAAAGGCCAGCAGGCTGGAATCCTGAACGCGATAAGAGGTGAATCCTGGACGTTTTGCCAGCGCATCTTCAGCAAGCGTTGCCAGACCACGACTCCAGCTTTCAGCCTGGGCGATATCTGTCTGTTCAAGCCATTCCAGCGCGGCGCTCAGGCCTATAACACCTGCTACATTCGGCGTGCCGGCTTCAAGCCGATAAGGCACCGGCTGAGTTTTATAGCCGTCAAAGCTGACGTCGACGATCATTTTACCGCCGCCGAGCCATGGTGACATGCTCTCCAGCAGCTCACTTTTGCCATAAAGCGCGCCAATGCCGTTAGGGCCGTAAAGCTTATGACCGGAGAAAGCGTAAAAATCGATATCCAGCTGCTGCACATCTGCCGGGAAATGCACCGCGCCCTGTGCGCCATCGACCATAACCACCATTCCGGCAGCGTGGGCGAGGATGATAGCCTGCGCCAGATCCGGGCAACCGCCGGTTACATTTGACATTTGTCCCAGCGCCAGAATACGGCTGCGTGACGTGATAATCTCTGCCAGCCGGGCGACATCCGGCAGGCGATCGGCACCGAGAGGCAGGCGGACCACTTTCGCCCCGGTTTGCTCCGCGACCATCAGCCAGGGGACAAGGTTGGCATGGTGCTCGGCTTCGCTGACGATGATTTCATCTCCGGGCCTGAGGCGCGGGCGCGCATAGCACTGGGCGACCATATTAATAGCCTCCGTGGTCCCACGGGTCCAGACAATATCTTTGCCTGATGGTGCATTAAGCAACGCCGCCACCCGGTCACGGGCGGCCTCATAGCGCTCAGTCAGGCGCTGCGCTTCAGCGAACTGACTGCGGTGCACGTTTCCAGCGCTCAGGCTATAAAATTGCTGCGTGGCATCAATAACGGCCTGCGGTTTTAACGCCGTTGCTGCGCTATCAAGATATACGCCAGCATCGGCCAGCGCCGGAAATTGCGCGCGAAACTGCGCAGGATTGAACGTATTCATAGCTCTCCTTATCGTCATTCCGGGATGGTCGCGCAATTCATTTCCTGGCGCAAGCATATTGAAAACCATCGGAATTATCCTGTATTGCTGGCAGGTTTCAGATAGTGAGTTATGCTGATAACTGTTAGGTGAATGTTTTTGCCTGTTACTAAAAGATAGTTCTATAGCATGAATTGCTAAATGGAGAAGAAGATGAAAAAGACTGCCGCAATTATTTCCGCTTGTATGCTGACATTTGCTCTGAGCGCCTGTTCCAGCCCGAATTATGTTATGCATACCAGCGATGGCCGCACGATCGTTTCTGACGGTAAACCTGTCACTGACAACGATACCGGGATGATTTCGTATAAAGATGCTAACGGTAACAAACAGCAGATCAACCGCGCTGATGTAAAAGAAATGGTAGCGCTGGAAAAATAAGTCTTACAGCAACAAAAAAAAGCACCGCAATTTGCGGTGCTACATTAATCACTATGGACAGACAGGGTAAATGTACAGGAAGTGAAAAGGGTAGGCTTTGCTACCGTGGTCTGAATGGCAGACCAAATGCAAACACAACAACACAACATCACAACCGTAAGCCAAAAGTTCATCAGAACACGCATTCCAACAAAACCTTTCGTTCCGGCTCAGGAAGTGCGGCCACTATAGGTATTTGCTGGTAGAAGCTCAACGGACAAATTATAATGGCTCAGATAAAAAAAACTAATAGGTTGCATCCTGTTTCCTGTTTGTTAATTGGCATTAACATTTGAGTCAGAATCACTATGTCAAAGCGATTACCCCCCCTGAATGCATTACGTGTATTTGATGCTGCTGCCCGCCATTTAAGCTTTACCCGCGCGGCAGATGAGCTTTTTGTCACCCAGGCCGCCGTAAGCCATCAAATCAAGTCCCTTGAGGATTTTCTGGGACTTAAACTCTTCCGCCGACGTAATAGATCGCTGTTGTTAACGGAAGAAGGCCAGAGTTATTTTCAGGATATAAAAGAGATATTTTCGCAATTAACTGACGCAACACGTAAACTGCAATCGCGCAGTGCTAAGGGTGCGTTGACGGTCAGTTTACTGCCAAGTTTTGCTATTCACTGGCTGGTTCCCAGACTCTCCAGCTTTAACTCAGCTTATCCGGGAATTGACGTCAGAATTCAGGCGGTCGACCGTGAAGAAGATAAACTGGCTGACGACGTCGACGTCGCTATTTTCTATGGTCGCGGTAACTGGCCTGGCCTGCGCGTTGAAAAATTATATGCGGAATATTTGCTCCCGGTCTGCGCTCCCGTGCTATTAACCGGTGAGAAAGCGTTAAAAACTCCCGCTGATTTGGCGCTGCATAATTTATTGCATGATGCATCCCGCCGCGACTGGCAGGCGTATACTCGCCAGCTGGGGCTTAATCATATTAATGTGCAGCAGGGACCCATCTTCAGCCATAGTGCCATGGTGCTACAGGCGGCAATTCACGGGCAGGGCGTTGCTTTAGCCAATAATGTTATGGCGCAGTCCGAAATTGAAGCCGGGAGGCTGGTCTGTCCATTTAACGACGTTCTGGTCAGTAAAAATGCGTTTTATCTGGTTTGTCATGACAGCCAGGCAGAACTGGGTAAAATAGCCGCCTTCCGCCAGTGGATCCTGGCAAAAGCAGCAAGTGAGCAAGAAAAATTCCGTTTTCGTTACGAACAATAAATAACTGTAGGGTAATAACATGACCAGCCGTTTTATGCTGATTTTTGCTGCGATTAGCGGCTTTATTTATGTGGCGCTCGGTGCGTTTGGCGCCCATGTGTTGAGTAAAACTCTGGGCACGGTTGAAATGGCCTGGATTCATACCGGCCTTGAATATCAGGCATTTCATACGCTGGCGATCTTTGCGCTGGCGGTGGCAATGCAGCGCCGTATTAGCATCTGGTTTTACTGGAGCAGCGTCTTTTTAGCGCTCGGCACCGTATTATTTAGCGGCAGCCTTTACTGCCTGGCGCTGTCGCATCAGCGTCTGTGGACCTTTGTTACGCCGGTCGGCGGGATGTGTTTTCTGGCGGGCTGGGTACTGATGCTGGTCGGTGCAATTCGCCTGAAGCGCAGGGGCATCTCTCATGAATAAGTTGATTTTGTTATGTCGCGCCGGTTTTGAGAAAGAGTGTGCAGCAGAAATTACCGACAAAGCCGGTCGCCGTGAAATTTATGGCTTTGCGCGGGTTAAAGACAATGCGGGCTACGTTATTTTCGAGTGTTATCAGGCGGGAGATGCGGAAAAACTGGTCAAAGAACTGCCGTTTAGTTCGCTGATCTTTGCCCGTCAGATGTTCGTTGCCGGTGAGCTTTTGCAAAACCTGCCTCCGGAAGATCGTATTACGCCGATTGTGGGCATGTTGCAGGGCGTTGTCGAAAAGGGGGGAGAGCTGCGTGTTGAAGTGGCCGACACCAATGAAAGCAAAGAACTGATGAAGTTCTGCCGCAAGTTTACCGTTCCGCTGCGTGCTGCGCTGCGGGAAGCCGGCGTGCTGACCAGCTACGAAACCAAAAAACGTCCGGTGGTCCACGTTTTCTTTATTGCGCCAGGCTGCTGTTATACGGGATATTCCTGGAGTAACAATAACTCTCCATTCTACATGGGCATACCACGTCTTAAGTTCCCAGCGGATGCGCCGAGCCGGTCGACCCTCAAGCTGGAAGAAGCGTTGCACGTCTTTATCCCGGCCGATGAGTGGGATGAGCGTCTGGCGAACGGAATGTACGCGGTTGATCTGGGGGCGTGCCCCGGCGGCTGGACCTATCAGCTGGTGAAACGCAATATGTGGGTCTACTCGGTCGACAACGGTCCGATGGCGCAAAGCCTGATGGATACCGGGCAGGTAACCTGGCTACGCGAAGATGGTTTCCGCTATAAACCGACGCGCAGTAACATTTCGTGGATGGTGTGCGATATGGTCGAGAAGCCTGCCAAAGTGGCTGCGCTAATGGCGCAGTGGCTGGTTAACGGCTGGTGCCGCGAAACGATTTTTAACCTCAAGCTGCCGATGAAAAAGCGCTATGAGGAGGTGTCGCATAATCTGGCGTACATTGAAGGTAAGCTGAAAGAAAACGGTATTAACGCCCAGATTCAGGCCCGCCAGCTTTATCACGATCGCGAAGAAGTGACCGTGCATGTGCGTCGCATTTGGGCTGCCGTGGGCGGACGTCGCGACGAGCGTTAATTGAGCATAAAAAGGTGGGGTTCATCATCCGGGACCTCACTTCGCTCTTCGGCGCGATCATCCCCGCAGTCGAAGCTGCTGCAAATTACCGTCAATCTGCAAATCACACCGCAGTCGTGCAATGTCGCGGCAGATAAAGGCCATATCGCGATTTTCTTCCAGTTTTTTGCGCCATTTCGGTGCTACCTCGTCAAGCTGTGCATAGATTTCTTCCAGCGTCCGAAACTGTGTTAATAGCTGCGTCGCACTTTTCGCCCCAATGCCGGCCACGCCGGGCACTTTTGAACTGCTGATCCCGGCAAGCCCCCAGTAATCAGGTAATTGCTCTGGCGTTACGCCAAATTCCTGGGCAATAAACGGTGCATCCAGCCAGCGCTTCTGGAAATAGTCACGAATGCGGATCCCGGGCGAGAGTAACTGGCAGTAGCCTTTGTCTGTCGAGACGATAGTCGCCTGATGGCCAGCCTGCGCCACTTTAACCGCCAGCGTGGCGGCAAGATCGTCAGCTTCGTTACCGGCGCATTCCCAGCTGCGCACGCCGCTGCGGGCAAATGCCGCACGAAGCTGCGCCATTTCGCTGTGCAAATCGTCCGGCATCGGTGCGCGCCCCGCTTTGTAATCGGGCAGTTTCTGATGACGCCAGCTACTGTTACGGGCTTCATCATCAAATACCGCCACCGCATGTGTCGGCTGACTGTGAACAATAAGCTGATCGAGCGCATGCTGGCAGGCATCCACACAGGGCGATCCCTGAACGGCATGAATGCGGCGAATGAGATTAAGCGCATCAACAATAAGCAAGTGAACGGCCACGGGTATCCTCCTTTGAAACCTGACATAAGCGTAACATTGCAGGACCAGAGAGGCTATAAAGCGAGGAAAAATCAGGAAGATGCCTCGCAAAACGAGGCATCAGATTAGCGGGAAAGCCGAATGATTAATCGCAGGTGACGATTTTCATTGCCAGACCACCGCGCGAGGTTTCGCGGTACTTGGCATTCATGTCTTTACCGGTTTCATACATGGTTTCAATCACTTTATCGAGACAAACGCGCGGTTCGCTGGTGCGGCGCAGTGCCATGCGCGCTGCGTTAACCGCTTTAACGGCGGCGATCGCATTACGCTCAATGCACGGTACCTGTACCTGACCAGCAACCGGATCGCAGGTCAGCCCCAGGTTATGCTCCATGCCGATTTCTGCTGCGATGCAGACCTGAGCAGGGCTACCGCCCAGCAGCTCCGTCAGCCCCGCCGCCGCCATAGAACAGGCCACACCAACTTCACCCTGACAGCCCACTTCGGCACCAGAAATAGACGCATTCATCTTATACAGTGAGCCAATGGCGCTGGTCACCAGCAGGTAACGGGCCAGTGAGTTAGCATTCACTTCACGGATAAATTTATCGTAGTAGGCCAGTACCGCCGGAACAATACCGCACGCGCCGTTGGTCGGAGCGGTAACCACCCGGCCACCGGCGGCATTCTCTTCGTTCACGGCCAGCGCAAACATGTTGATCCAGTCCACTACGGCCATCGGATCGCTGGTTGTTTTATCCTGGCTTACCAGCATTCTGCGCAGTGCGGCAGCACGACGGGGAACCCGCAGTTTGCCCGGCAGAACCCCTTCCGTCACGATACCGTGCTCAATTCCACCGCGCATCACCGCCCAGACATTGGTGAAATGTTGCTCCAGCTCCTGTTTGCTGTGCAGGGCAAGTTCGTTCTGCATCATCAGGCCGGAAAGGGAAAGGCCGCTTTCGTTACAGTGCCGCTGTAGATCGGCTGCGGATTTGTAGGGATAAGGTACCGTGACCGGCGCATCGTCTGAGAGACCGAAGTGCGCTTCATCAACAATAAAACCGCCGCCAATGGAGTAATAAGTCTGGCTGTAAACGACGTTTTCGCCGCTTAGCGCAGTAATACGCATGCCGTTCTCATGCAAAGACAGATTGTCCGCGTGGAAATTCATGCAGCGATCGACCGGAAATTCCACTTCATGCTGACCATTTGCCAGCAGCAGGCGACCGTGCGTGTTTACATCCTGGATAAACGCCGGGATGGCGTCGATATCGACGCTGTCCGGCAGATTTCCAGCCAAACCCATAATAATGGCGATATCAGTATGGTGGCCTTTTCCGGTCAGGGAGAGTGAACCATACACATCCACCACAACGCGAGTCACATCGAACAGCAGGCCCTGAGCTATCAGGTCATCGGTAAATTGTTTGCCCGCTTTCATTGGGCCGACGGTGTGTGAGCTGGAAGGGCCAATACCGATTTTGAAAATATCAAAAACGCTGATCATAATGCATCCCTTGAGGTAATAAGCGCGCCATCCACAGATGGCGCAGGGGAGGTTAGCTGAACAGAGAGTAGAAAATGGCAGACATGGCGATGAGACCCATCAGCACAACAAAAACGTTGCTGACATGGCCGCTGTATTTACGCATTGCCGGGACTTTCTGAATCGCGTACATCGGCATCAGGAACAGGATCATGGCAATAATCGGGCCACCCAGCGTCTCGATCATACCGAGAATGCTTGGGTTCAGGGTTGCAACAATCCATGTTGTCACCAGCATGAACAGCGCAGTAATGCGGTTCAGCTTTTTGTGTTCAATGGTTTTACCTTTGCTGCGCAGCATTTTGATAACCATGCCGTTAAAGCCTTCGCTTGCGCCCAGATAGTGGCCGAGGAAGGATTTAGTGATGGCGATCATCGCAATAATCGGTGCCATCCAGGCAATCAGCGGTGCGTTAAAGTGGTTTGCCAGATAAGACAGGATTGAAATGTTCTGATCTTTCGCTTCTGCCAGATTGGCCGGCGTCAGGCTCAGTACGCAGCTGAAGACGAAGAACATTACCGTCAGGACCATCATAATGTGAGCAAATGCCAGAATACGGGAGCATTTTTTCTCTGCATCCACGCCGTATTCTTCACGTTTTGCGACCGCAAAAGAGGAGATGATTGGCGAGTGGTTAAAGGAGAAAACCATGACCGGAATGGCCAGCCACAGGGTCATCCACAAACCGTGGCCGCTCGGCGAAACGGTATCAAATGACAGCGTCTGGAATGCCGCACCGCTCCACTGTGGGATCAGGTACAGGGCCAGCAGCATCAGGGCAAAGACGAACGGGAAAACCAGGATGCTCATCGCCTTAACGATCATCTGCTCGCCGAAACGTACGATGGTCATCATACCGACAATCAGGATCAGCGATAACAGCGCGCGCGGCGGCGGCGTGATCATCAACTGGTGCGTCAGGAAGCTTTCGACGGTATTGGTAATGGCTACGCTATAGACCAGCAGAATGGGGTAGATAGCGAAAAAATAAAGCAGAGTAATCAGTTTACCGGCGCCGATACCAAAGTGTTCTTCAACCACTTCGGTGATGTCTTCTCCCGGGTTTTTACCGGACAGCACGAAGCGGGTAAGGCCACGGTGGGCAAAGAAGGTCATCGGGAAGGCAAGGATTGCCATAATAATGAGCGGGATCATGCCACCAACGCCGGCGTTGATTGGCAGGAACAAAACGCCTGCGCCAATCGCTGTGCCATAAAGGCCAAGCATCCACATGGTGTCTGTTTTACGCCACGAACTCTGCGGTTTTGCAGAGATAATGGTGCTGGTCTGAGTAGTTTCCATCTATTTCTCCTGAGGAAGCTAAAAGTACAATTTTTTAGGTCAATTCAATGCAAAAGTGAATGTGTGTAGTATGAAATTCGTCAGGTCGGCGATTTTTTATAATTTTTAACCGTAACTATTTGCGCGGCGAAAGATACATTTATGTTATCACTACATCAGTGATCCGGATCCCAATTACAATAATCTACTCTCTATGTAGGGTTAATTAGACCATTAATCTGTCATTTTTTGTCCGTATAGAGTTTATGGGCGCAAAGGCTAGCATCAACAGTGAGTTTTATTAAAGAGGTATGAGAAAGTAACGCGATTTACGCTGTAAATAGTGCGTTTTTTGGAGTTTTTGTAGGCTTTAACATAACTAAATCAAATGATTCACCAGCCGTAGGCTGGCGCGGGAAGAGGTACAGAGACAGGATAATATCGCGAGAGATTAGGGCGACCTGTGGTCGCCCCTGGCATTACTTGCAGATTTCGTAGCAGGGAATGTAGGCCGAGCCGGGAAGTTTCATACGATGCTGGGCTACAAAGCCTTTGAGCAGGTCATCCATACGATGCATCATCTCGCTGTCACCGTGGATTTTATAGGGGCCGTACTTCTCAATGGCGCGAATGCCCACTTCTTTAACGTTGCCTGCGACAATACCGGAGAAGGCGCGGCGCAGATCCGCTGCCAGCACGTTGACCGGCTGATCCGGGTACAGTTTAAGATTCGCCATATTCTCATGTGACGGCACAAACGGCAGTTGAAGATCCGGTGCAATGCGGATTGACCAGTTAAAGCTGTAGGCATCGCCGGTTTCCCGACGGCACTCTTTCACCAGCGGCATGGCTTTTTTCATCTGCCGCGCGACTTCAGGCGCATCGTCGATGATGACTTGATAATGCCGACGTGCTGTTTCCCCCAGGGTACTGACGATAAATTCATCCAGCACGCGAAAGTAATCAGCACTTTCTTTTGGACCGGTGAGGATCAGCGGCAGAACCTGATCTTTGTTAGCCGGATTCATCAGGATACCCAGCAGGTAAAGCAGCTCTTCCGCCGTTCCCACACCGCCGGGGAAGATGATAATACCGTGCGCAATACGGACGAACGCCTCAAGGCGTTTTTCGATATCGGGCATGATAATCAGTTCATTAACCAGTGGGTTAGGTGGTTCAGCGGCAATAATTGACGGCTCGGTCATACCGATAAACCGTCCCTCTTTATAGCGCTGTTGGGCATGGCCTACCGCTGCGCCTTTCATCGGCGCTTCCATGGCACCGGGCCCACAGCCGGTGCAAATATTCAGCTCGCGCAGGCCAAGTTGCGTACCCACGCGACGAGCGTACAGATACTCTTTTTCGTTGATCGAGTGCCCTCCCCAGCAAACCACCATACTCGGCGCTTCTCCTACATGTAGCGCCCGGGCGTTACGCAAAATAGAAAAGACCAGGTTAGTAATGTGGGGTGAACTTTCAAGGTCGAGATCGGGATAGCGAACGGTATTCTGGATCTGACCGTGTACAAAAAGAATATCGCGCAGGACGGCAAACAGGTTGGCCTGAAGCGATCGAATGATTTGCCCGTCAACAAAGGCCTCTTCCGGCGGATTGATTAACTCAAGTTTGACGCCGCGTTCGCGACGCAGAACGTTGATATCGAAATTCTCGAAGCGCGACAGCAATTCCTTACTGTTATCGGTGAGGCTTCCGGAGTTAAGTACGGCAAGTGAACAGTTACGAAACAGTTGATAAAGGTCGCTGCTGGCCGTGCGTTTAAGCATGTCAACTTCCAGCTGCGACAACATATCCATTGAGCCAAGCGGGCTTACATGTGTAATCAAGTGAACTCCTTATGGGGCGAAAATCGCCGCTCCCTGTGATTACAATAGCGCCCGTCACCCGGTTTTCACAACCTGCGATCGGGGCCAGATCGCAGATATGAACAAAATAATCGTCTACTGACGTACCAGTCTGCCGTTAGCCGGGATAAATGCGGTATTGGTGCGCCACGGGTTAATATCCAGGCCACCGCGGCGCGTGTAGCGGGCATACACACTCAGGGTTTCCGGCTGGCAAAAGCGCTGAATATCATTAAAAATACGCTCTACACACTGCTCGTGAAATTCGTTGTGATGGCGGAACGAGACCAGGTAACGCAGCAGTTTCTGTCGATCGATGGCCGGCCCCCGATACTGAATCTGCACCGAGCCCCAGTCCGGCTGATGGGTGATCAGGCAGTTGGATTTCAGCAGATGGCTGACCAGCGACTCCTCGACGACAGGGCCGCTGGCGGCAGCAGATAAGTAATCGGCGTTAAACTGATAGCTATCAATTTCAATATCCTGATGGTCAATACACACGCCGTCAAAGCGGGCAATGGGCTGGCCTTCAAGTTCATCAAGCCGATACAGCGTTACGTGAACATTTCCCTGTGCACAGGTACTTAAATCGCGAACCAGCGTTGCCTGTACGTCCTGCCAGCTGGCGAAGCGGGTCTGATTAAAGCTGTTCAGATAAAGCTTAAAGCTTTTCGAT
Organism: Klebsiella sp. RIT-PI-d; assembly: GCF_001187865.1. Classification (NCBI taxonomy): domain Bacteria; kingdom Pseudomonadati; phylum Pseudomonadota; class Gammaproteobacteria; order Enterobacterales; family Enterobacteriaceae; genus Klebsiella; species Klebsiella sp. RIT-PI-d. The sequence continues at coordinate 98,995 of NZ_LGIT01000003.1, read as the reverse complement.
TCCACGAGGTTGACGCTGGCGTAATCAAGTTCCACCTGACCGACGGCAACCTGCGGCAGTCCCTTTGCATTGAGCCATGAGAGTTCATAAAGCGTCCAGATATCCGCACCGTGAAACGGCAGGGCGTCTGCATCCAGGCCCAGCGGATCGCGATTCAGACTTCTCGGCACGCCCTGTAATAGCGTGGCGTCGTAAATATCCTGGTAACGCGTTGTTTTACCAAGAGTCAGGCCGCAAAGCGCCTGATGGTTTTCATAGGAAGACATGTTTCACCGTTATAAAGCAGGTACACTATGCAGCAAGTGTATCCTGGCCGACGTAAAGAGAGAAATCAGTGGACCCACAAACCGCACAGGCGCTAGACGCGTTTACCCAACGTTATTGTGATGCATGGCGAAATGAACATGCGAGCTGGCCGCAAAGCGAGGAGCTTCTCGGCGTACCGTCGCCGTGCATTGTCTCATCCACAGACTATGCGGTACTTTGGCAACCTCAGCCTTTCGACGGTGAAAAAAACATCAATGCGGTTGAGCGGGCGCTGGATATTATGGTACAACCCGCCGTGCATACTTTTTATACCAGCCAGTATGCAGGCGATATGCAGGTGCTTCACGGTAAAGATCGTCTCACGCTATTACAGACGTGGAGCGCAGAAGATTTTCGCCGTGTTCAGGAGAATCTTATCGGGCATCTGGTAACACAGAAACGCCTTAAGCTCTCGCCGACGCTTTTCATCGGCACACTCGATAGCGAACTGGAGGTCATCTCCGTCTGTAATCTGCGTGGTGAGGTGGTACAGGAAACCCTCGGCACGGACAAGCGCCGCGTTCTTTCGCCCTCCCTGGCTGATTTTCTGGGCCTTCTGGAGCCAGGGCTGTAATCCATTTGCCTGGCCATCTTGTAAGAGATCTCTCACACAGCCTGTGAGAGATTGCAGAGAAGATATTCATTCTGAATAACGTTTTAGTCTGATTAATACAATACTAATCATAGAGATAGCATTATTATTGCAATGCCTAAGTAAAACTTTTCTTAAGACATTTGCTTAAGACTAGTTGTAAGACCGTAAGGAATAGACGATTCTATGTCCGTCGACAGGGAGTGACAAAGAAGTGAACATCAGGATGATGACGCTTCGCAGGAATACACCGGGACGGTGTTTCAGGATGAATCAGGGAAATATGCTGGACGCATAGCAAGGACACCTCCAGGAAGGAGAACGTGAGCCGAACAGGATGCTCGGCGGGTCAGGAAGGCCAGGGACTCGCTTATGGACAAGTGTTATCGCATCGGGGTGGTGTGAGCAGGACGCGTCGTTTAAGGATGAACAGGTCAGGAGACCGACAGGAATAGTTGTCATGGATGAGCAGGGAGCATCATAAAAAGTAGCTGGATGGCTGCGAAACGAACCGGGGGCACTGTTTAACAGTGCCCCCTTTTTTTGTTTCGCGATAACTAGTGTTATCCTGCGCGGCAGATTTCAGGTCGATCACTTTTTTCAATTGAGGTTTCCATGACACTCCACGATAGCGTGCGTGAACAGCTGAATAGCATTGAAGCGCTACTACGTCATCACGATCGCTGGCAGATGACGGCGCCTGACGACAGTGTTTTCACCAGTACGCAGCCTTTTTTCATGGACACGCTGGAGCCGCTTGAGTGGCTACAGTGGGTGCTGATCCCGCGTCTTGGTGCGCTGGTGGAAAGCGGTCAGCCTCTGCCACAGCCTTTTGCGGTGGCGCCGTATTTTGAAGTGGCGCTGGATGCCGGCCATCCCCTGCGTGATAAAATCGTCAACCAGCTTCAGCAACTCGACGCTTTTTTTACAGATGAGAATGCCTGATGCTGGAGATCATCTATCAGGACCAGTGGCTGGTTGCGGTGAATAAGCCTTCCGGCTGGCTGGTGCATCGTAGCTGGCTGGATCGCGATGAAAAAGTGGTCGTTATGCAGACCGTCCGCGATCAGATAGGCCAGCATGTTTTCACCGCCCATCGTCTGGATCGACCCACTTCCGGCGTGCTGCTGATGGGCCTTTCCAGCGAGGCTGGACGGCGGTTGTCTCAGCAGTTCGAGCAGCACCATATTCAGAAACGCTACCACGCCATTGTGCGCGGCTGGCTGACGGAAGACGCTGTGCTGGATTATCCGCTGGTTGAAGAGCTGGATAAGATTGCTGATAAGTTTGCCCGCGAAAACCGGGATCCGCAACCGGCGGTTACCCGCTATCGGGGCCTTGCGACTACTGAGCTCCCTATCGCCACGGGCCGCTACCCGACCACGCGCTATTCGCTGGTTGAACTGGAGCCAGAAACCGGACGCAAACATCAGTTACGCCGCCATCTTTCCCATTTGCGGCATCCGATCATTGGTGATAGTAAGCATGGTGATTTGCGCCAGAACCGCAGTGCGGCAGAGCATTTTGGCTGTCAGCGTCTGATGCTTCACGCCAGCCAGCTTACGCTCACGCATCCTTTCACCGGCGAACCGCTGATCCTGCGCGCCGGGCTGGATCCGGTGTGGATGGATGCCCTGACCCATTTTGGCTGGCGTACGCTTCTCCCCGAGAATGAAAGGGTTGAGTTTATGGCCGATCCCGACCAGGATAGACCTGACGCATAATCAGGGAGTTAACAATGGCAACGATCGGAATTTTTGTCGGCACCATGTACGGCAACGCGCTGCTGGTGGCAGAAGAAGCTGAAACCATCCTCAACGAGCAGGGGCACAGCGCACGCGTATTTGAAGATCCGCAGTTGGCTGACTGGCAGCCCTATCAACAAGGATATGCGCTGGTCGTGACATCCACCACCGGACAGGGCGATCTGCCGGACAGCATTATGCCGCTGTATCAGGATATTCACGATAAACTCGGTCATCAGCCTGACCTTCATTACGGCGTTATTGCACTGGGTGATAGTGCCTATACCCATTTCTGCGGCGGTGGACAAAAGTTTGATCTGCTGCTTCAGGAACAGGGCGCGCAGCGTGTTGGCGAAGTGCTGATGATCGATGCCAGTGAAGATCCGGAGCCGGAAACGGTATCCAGTCCCTGGGTGGAACTATGGGGGACGTTGCTTAAATAAGGTGTCGCTCTCCTGTTAGTGGGGGAGCGTTTGTATCCGGCCACTGTTACCCATAGCCTCTTGCAAAATAAGCGCGTTACCATGACGTCAAGAGAGCTGTTTCACACTCCTGAAAGCCCGCTCTGTCTTACCTCTGCTTTGTCCTGCCGATTTTCATTTCCGTGAAGTAACGCCCACTGGTTTGTGCTAAAGCCACAAATCCCTTTTTGAACCCTGATGAATGCTGTGCTCTTGCACGGTGAGAGGCGGATGCCGTCTTCATATACTTTTTTGGCATGACAAAAAAGACGCAGTAAGCCGGGCATAAAAACTGCGAAAACATAAACACGTCATTCTGATTACCCTACGACTGTGCTGTTCAGAATGAACGTAGCGACAGGCTATGATTCAGGAGTGCAACAATGAGTTCATTAAGCAATACGGTGGGCGGCGCTGAAAAGCGCACTAACGCTCGCTACTGGATAGTGGTGATGCTGTTTATCGTCACCTCCTTTAACTACGGTGACCGTGCCACACTCTCAATCGCCGGTTCTGAGATGGCGAAAGAGATCGGGCTTGATCCGATCGGTATGGGATACGTCTTCTCTGCTTTTTCGTGGGCCTACGTGATCGGTCAGATCCCTGGCGGCTGGCTGCTCGACCGCTTCGGCTCTAAACGGGTCTATTTCTGGTCAATTCTGATTTGGTCTTTCTTTACGCTGCTGCAAGGCTTCGTTGATATCTTCAGCGGCTTCGGCGTCATCATGGCGTTGTTTGCGCTGCGCTTTCTGGTCGGCCTGGCTGAGGCACCGTCGTTTCCCGGAAACAGTCGTATTGTCGCGGCATGGTTCCCGGCGCAAGAGAGGGGAACCGCGGTCGCCATTTTTAACTCCGCGCAATATTTCGCTACCGTTATTTTTGCGCCCATTATGGGTTGGTTAACCCATGAAGTGGGCTGGTCGCACGTTTTCTTCTTTATGGGCGGACTGGGTATCATCCTCAGCTTTATCTGGTTAAAAGTGATTCATGAGCCAAACGAACACCCTGGCGTGAATAAAAAAGAGCTGGAGTATATTGCTGAAGGCGGCGGCCTGATCAATATGGACCAAAAGGGCAGTAAGCAAAAAGTGCCGATGAGCGTCAAGATGGCCCAGATCAAACAACTGGTTGGCTCACGCATGATGCTCGGTATTTACCTCGGTCAGTACTGTATTAATGCCTTAACCTACTTCTTTATCACCTGGTTTCCGGTCTATCTGGTGCAGGCACGCGGCATGTCCATCCTGAAAGCGGGCTTTGTCGCGTCGGTTCCGGCTATCTGCGGTTTTATTGGTGGAGTACTGGGCGGTGTTATTTCCGACTGGCTGATGCGCCGCACCGGGTCGCTTAATATCGCCCGCAAAACGCCGATTGTCCTCGGGATGCTGCTGTCGATGGTGATGGTGTTCTGTAACTACGTTGAGGCTGAGTGGATGATTATCGGCTTCATGGCGATGGCGTTCTTCGGTAAAGGCATTGGTGCGCTGGGTTGGGCCGTTATGGCCGATACCGCACCGAAAGAAATCAGCGGTCTCTCCGGCGGGCTGTTCAATATGTTCGGCAATATCTCCGGTATCGTTACGCCTATTGCCATCGGCTATATCGTTGGCACCACCGGCTCCTTTAATGGCGCGCTGATTTATGTCGGTATCCACGCTTTAGTGGCAATACTGAGCTATCTGGTACTGGTCGGTGATATCAAACGTGTTGAACTGAAACCTGTGACAGGAAAGTAATAATGACAACGCAATCAAGTCCAATAGTCACTGATATGAAGGTCATTCCGGTGGCCGGTCATGACAGCATGCTGCTGAATATTGGCGGTGCGCATAATGCTTACTTTACCCGTAATATCGTGGTGCTCACGGACAACGCCGGTCATACCGGCGTTGGGGAGGCACCTGGCGGTGAAGTGATCCTGAAAACGCTGACCGACGCCATTCCGATGGTTGTCGGTCAGGAGGTTGCACGTCTGAATCAGGTCGTGCAACGCGTTCATAAAGGGAATCAGGCTGCTGATTTTGATACCTTCGGTAAAGGCGCATGGACGTTTGAACTGCGGGTCAACGCAGTGGCGGCCCTTGAAGCTGCACTGCTGGATCTGCTGGGTAAAACGCTCAATGTACCGGTCTGTGAGCTGCTTGGACCGGGAAAACAGCGGGATGCGGTTACGGTTCTCGGTTATCTGTTCTACGTTGGCGACCGTACCAAAACCGACCTGCCTTATCTGGAAACCACGCCGGGAAGCCACGACTGGTATCACCTGCGTCACCAGGAGGCATTGACCCACGATGCGGTGGTGCGTCTGGCGGAAGCGTCACAGGATCGCTATGGTTTCAAAGACTTTAAACTCAAAGGCGGTGTTTTGCCGGGCGAGCAGGAAATTGAAACAGTTCGCGCGCTGAAAAAACGCTTTCCGCAGGCGCGGATCACGGTTGATCCCAACGGCGCGTGGCTGCTGGATGAGGCCATCGCATTGTGCAAAGGGCTAAATGATGTGCTGACCTACGCGGAAGATCCGTGCGGTGCAGAGCAGGGCTTCTCAGGGCGCGAAGTGATGGCCGAATTCCGGCGCGCCACTGGCCTGCCGGTTGCCACTAACATGATCGCCACCAACTGGCGTGAAATGGGGCACGCGGTAATGCTTAACGCGGTGGATATTCCGCTGGCCGACCCTCATTTCTGGACGCTCTCAGGCGCGGTGCGCGTGGCACAACTGTGTGATGACTGGGGCTTAACCTGGGGTTGCCACTCCAATAACCACTTTGATATTTCGCTGGCGATGTTTACTCACGTCGGTGCAGCCGCGCCGGGTACCCCTACCGCCATTGATACTCACTGGATTTGGCAGGAGGGCGATTGCCGCCTGACTAAAAATCCGCTGGAAATAAAAGACGGCAAAATTGCCGTACCGGATGCGCCAGGACTTGGCGTAGAGCTTGACTGGGATCGGATACAAAAAGCGCATGAGGCGTATAAAACGCTGCCAGGGGGCGCACGTAATGATGCAGGCCCGATGCAATATCTGATCCCCGGCTGGACATTTGACCGTAAACGTCCTGTTTTCGGCCGTCACTGATTAAAAAAGGATGAAATAATGACAACGCAGACTTCTACGCCTGTTGTGACTACTATGCAGGTGATCCCGGTAGCCGGTCACGACAGTATGTTAATGAACCTGAGCGGCGCGCACGCACCGTTCTTTACTCGTAATATCGTTATTATCAAAGACAACTCAGGTCATACCGGGGTGGGCGAAATTCCCGGCGGCGAAAAAATCCGCCAGACGCTGGAAGAGGCGGCTCAACTGGTGGTCGGTAAAACGCTGGGTGAGTATAAAAATATCTTAACTGCAGTGCGCAATAACTTTGCCGACCGTGATTCAGGCGGCCGCGGATTGCAGACGTTTGACCTGCGTACCACCATCCACGTGGTGACCGGCATTGAAGCCGCGCTGCTCGATTTGCTGGGTCAGCACCTGGGTGTGAACGTGGCATCACTGCTGGGCGATGGCCAACAGCGTAGCGAAGTAGAAATGCTCGGTTATCTGTTCTTTGTCGGCGATCGTAAAGCCACGCCGCTGCCTTATCAGAGTCAGCCAGATGAGTCGTGTGACTGGTATCGTCTGCGTCATGACGAAGCGATGACCCCGGATGCGGTGGTACGTCTGGCCGAAGCGGCATATGAGAAATACGGCTTTAACGATTTTAAACTCAAAGGCGGCGTGCTGGCGGGTGAAGAAGAAGCAGAATCAATCGTTGCGCTGGCAAAACGTTTCCCTGAGGCTCGCGTAACCCTCGATCCGAACGGCGCATGGCCGCTGGATGAAGCGATTAAAATCGGTAAATACCTCAAAGGATCGCTGGCCTATGCAGAAGATCCGTGTGGCGCAGAGCAGGGCTTCTCCGGACGTGAAGTAATGGCCGAATTCCGCCGCGCTACCGGGCTGCCAACCGCCACCAATATGATCGCTACCGACTGGCGTCAGATGGGGCACACGCTCTCCCTGCAATCAGTTGATATTCCGCTGGCCGATCCGCACTTCTGGACCATGCAGGGCTCGGTGCGCGTCGCACAAATGTGTCACGAATTCGGCCTGACCTGGGGTTCACACTCGAATAACCATTTTGATATCTCACTGGCGATGTTCACCCATGTTGCGGCGGCGGCACCGGGCAAAATCACGGCAATTGATACCCACTGGATTTGGCAGGAAGGGAATCAGCGTTTGACCAGACAACCGTTTGAAATCAAAGGTGGGATGGTTCAGGTGCCATCGACGCCAGGGCTGGGCGTTGAACTGGACATGGATCAGGTGATGAAAGCCAACGAACTGTATCAGAAGCATGGTCTGGGCGCGCGCGACGATGCAATGGGAATGCAGTATCTGATCCCGAACTGGACGTTTAACAATAAACGGCCGTGCATGGTACGTTAACCGAACCAGGGTCAATCCCGGCGATTGGCCCTTTTGCTGGCCGCGGCGTAATCCAGACTTTATGTAAAAGGATTTTTTATGAAAATAGTTATCGCACCGGATTCTTACAAAGAAAGCCTGAGCGCTTTGCAGGTTGCCACCGCGATAGAACAGGGTTTTCGTGAAATCTATCCTGATGCACAGTACGTTAAATTACCAATGGCGGATGGGGGTGAAGGCACCGTTGAAGCCATGGTCGCGGCGACTGGCGGCCGAAGAATAGAGGTTGACGTCACCGGTCCGCTTGGTGAGCCGGTGAACAGTTTTTATGGTATTTCCGGTGACGAACAGTGCGCGTTTATTGAGATGGCGGCGGCAAGCGGCCTTGAACGGGTTCCCTGTGCAAAACGTAATCCACTTAAAACCACGACCTGGGGTACTGGTGAACTGATCCGCCACGCGCTGGATAACGGTGCCAGACACTTTATTATCGGTATTGGCGGCAGCGCCACCAATGACGGCGGAGCAGGAATGGTCCAGGCGCTGGGCGCGAAACTCCTCGATAAACATGGTAACCCTATCGTTCCTGGCGGCGGCGGGCTGGAAACGCTGGCGCAGATTGATATCAGCGAACTGGATGCCCGTCTGGCTGAATGTCGTATCGAGGTTGCCTGCGATGTCACCAATACGCTAACGGGTGAAAACGGCGCGTCAGCCATATTTGGCCCACAAAAAGGGGCGAACAAGGAGATGATCGCCCGGCTGGACAGCGCGCTGGAGCACTATGCGCAACTCATTGCCCGCGATTTACATATCGACGTTCTTGATCTGAAAGGGGGCGGCGCAGCCGGGGGAATGGGCGTTGCGCTATATGCGTTTTGCAATGCCCGCCTGCGTCAGGGTATTGAAATTGTCACCGATGCGCTGAAGCTGGATGAGCAGGTAGCCGATGCCGATCTGGTTATAACCGGTGAAGGCCGCATCGACAGCCAGACTATCCACGGTAAAGTGCCGGTTGGCGTCGCCCGCATAGCCAAACGTTATCATAAACCGGTTATCGGTATTGCCGGCAGTCTTACCGCCGATGTCGGCGTGGTACACCAACACGGGCTTGATGCGGTATTCAGCGTGATTTATAACATTTGTACCCTTGAAGACGCGCTAACGAGCGCCAACGACAATGTGCGTATGAGCGCGCGTAATATCGCCGCCGTCTTCAAAGCCGGACAGCGTACCGCATAACGTCACGGGCCGAGCAACGCCGCTGCCCTTTTTCAGCCCTACGCTTTAGCCAGAATTTTTTTAGCTTCCCGGCTGACGTTATCCATTTCATCCAGCAGCTCCAGCAGTTCAGGTTCCAGTTCCGCTGCGGGTATACCGCTACGTAACTGCTGTTCAATTAACTGACATAAATTTTTCAGGCACGGCACTCCGCTATAGCCGCAGCTTCCGTGCAGTTTATGGATAATATCCATTAGCTGCATCTCTTCTCCAGCCAGCTGACGATTCACGTGCTGGCGAACCTCCTGAAGAAACTGAACCAGCATTTCCAGCATTTCACGAGCGAGATCGGTTTTACCCGCGGCCTGACGTAGTGCCAGCTGCCAGTCCAGCGTGGCATTCTGATTCACCGGTATCCGGCCTTCTACGGGTGTGGTCACTGCAACGGTTAACCCGGGCTGATAGCGCAGCAACAATTGATACAATCGATCTTCTTCAATGGGCTTCGCCAGATAGTCGTTCATTCCGGCACTCAACAATTTTTTTCGCTGACCAGCCATAGCGTGTGCCGTCACTGCAATAATCGGCGTTTGCTGCTGGTGAGGCAGCTGCCGAATCAGCTCACAGGCGCGAATACCGTCCATTTCCGGCATCTGAATATCCATCAGGATCACATCGAAGGGCATACCTTTCGCCAGATTTACCGCGTGCTGTCCGCTGTCGCAAAGCTCCACGTGGGTGACCACATCGTCCAGCAGGGCACCGATCAGTTTGAGGTTAGCGGGATTGTCATCCACGGCCATCACCGACATCGGCAATTTAGGATTTTCGCCAACCGGCGCAGGCGCATGTTTAAAACGACCGTATCCCAGCAGGGCGGGTAACAGGCGGATCTGGGTGAGAGGTTTCAGCAGGCAGGCCGCGGCACCGTCCTGTTTTAGCGTTTCGGCATTAACCTGCGCATGGCAGGGCAGAGCCAGAATCAGATAATCAGTCATACTGCGCGCGTGGGCCAGTTTGTCATGATGCATACTCAGCTCACGTACGGAAACCGGCATTCCGGCCAGCAGGATATCGTAATGATCTTCCGGCAGGCTGGCGAGGGTTGGACTGTAGATCACCTCCAGCGGTGTGGTCGAGAGCAGGTCCATTGTGGATTGGGCCGCAGTGACGTTGGCTTCGATATAGGCCAGACGTTTACCGACCAGGCAATGCGTTAACGGCGCTTCGGAAATCACGTTAGGATTGAGATCCAGACTGACGTGGAACCAGAAGGTCGATCCGCGATTGGGCTGACTGTGGAAAGAAATGTCGCCGCCCATCTCATTCACCAGCCGCTGGGTGATCGCCAGCCCCAGCCCGGTCCCGCCGTGGCGACGGGAGATGCTGGCATCGGCCTGGCGAAATGCCTGAAACAGCCGCGACTGATCGGCTTCCGGAATACCGATGCCGGTATCGCGGATCTGGATCTCCAGCTGGACGTTAGTGTTACTGAGCGCACGTTTATCAACAACCACATCAATATTGCCGTGCTCGGTAAATTTAATCGCATTGCCCAGCAGATTAGTAATGACCTGCTGTAAACGAAGCGGATCGCCAATAACGTTATCCGGAACATCGTTTTTAATCGTCAGCGTCAGTTCCAGGCCTTTATCGTGCGCAGAATGAGCCAGCAGGGTAATAACGTCATCCAGCAGATTGCGCAGCGGAAAAGGAATACTTTCCAGCAGCAATTTACCCGCTTCCAGTTTAGAGAAGTCGAGGACATCATTGATAATAGTCAGCAGGTTATTCGCTGAACGCTCGATAGTATTGAGATGATCGCGCTGGGTTGAATTCAGCTCGGTTTTAAGCGTCAGGCGTGTAAAACCAATTACGCCGTTGAGCGGGGTACGCAGCTCGTGCGACATATTGGCAAGAAACTCAGACTTGATGCGTGCTGCTTCCTGAGCGCGTTTCTTGGCAAGACCCAGCTCAACATTCTGGATCTCCATCTGCTCGAGCGTCTCGCGCAGATCGGACGTCGCCTGATCGACATTATGCTGCATCTCTTCGTGATAAGCCGCCAGCGACATCGCCATTGAGTTAATGCCATTTTTCAGCATATCCAGCTCGCCCAGCATAAAGCCCTCAACGCGGCTGTCCAGTTGCCCACGCCGGATGCGGTCTACCGTATTCACCATATTGCGTATCGGACTGGTCACATCACGCATTAATCGCCAGCCAAATACCAGGGCGATACCGATGCAAAACAGCATCATCATGCTGGAGATAAAAATCTCTTTATACTGTTGAAGACGTACCGACTTAAGATCCAGCTCCAGTGCGACATAACCCAGCATATTGTTGGATGTCTTCGCATCTGAAATAGCCGATTCGTCAGGCGAATAACTCTCCGTGAGGATCGGCGTACGCAGGATCATGATGTCGCCGTGGCGCATTACGCTCAGGGTGCGCGGTATAGGCTCGCCTTTACGCAGGCGCAGTCTGTCAGGATCCAGATGATAATTTGAGGTGACAAACAGTTTATTATTTTCATCATAAACGGAAATTGCCCGCACAATGTCGGAATGGCGGCGGTGTAACAGGCTAATCAGTTGACCAATAGATTCATGATTTTGCAGGTTCATGCCGTACTCGCTGGAAACCGCCAGAGGCTCAATGATGCTGGCACCGGCATCTTCCAGCTGACTCTGTAAGTCGTTATAGCGATGTACAACAAAGAAGACACTGAGCAGCAAACCGATCAGGACGGTAGGGGCCAGGATCAAAATCATCATGCGAGCGCGCAGGCTGTAGTTGGTCATGGAGTTCCGTTATGGGACAATTAGCGTCATTATGTTTGATTGAGAAAAATCTCTACGATGGCACAATTCTACTCTGCAAAACGACGTGTGACGACGCGTCAGATCATAACAGTGACGGTAAATGACCTCGATGCCTTTGGTCAGGGCGTAGCACGCCATAACGGTAAGCTGCTATTTATTCCGGGATTATTACCAAATGAGCGCGCGGAAGTCGTCATTACCGAGGATAAAAAACAGTATTCTCTTGCCCAGGTAAAACGTCGTCTCAGCGACAGCAATCAGCGGGTCACGCCGCGCTGCCCCCATTTTGGCGTATGCGGCGGCTGCCAGCAGCAGCATGTAAGCATTGCCCTCCAGCAGAGCAGCAAGCGGGCTGCCCTTGCCAGGCTGATGAAACGCGACGTCGATACCGTTATTGCCGGAGAACCCTGGGGATACCGGCGTCGTGCGCGCCTGAGCCTCAATTACCAACCCAAAACCCAGCACCTGCAAATGGGATTTCGTCAGGCACATGCCAGCGATATCGTCGATATCGGGCAATGCCCCGTTTTGACGCCCCGTCTTGACGCGTTACTGCCGAAAATTCGGCAATGCCTCTCCAGCCTGAAATCAGTACGCCGGCTCGGGCATGTGGAACTGGTACTTGCCGACAACGGGCCGCTGATGGTATTGCGCCATACGGCAGCACTTTCTGACGATGATATCGAAAAACTGGAACGCTTTTCGCATTCTGAGGACCTTGCGCTGTACCTTGCGCCGCAAAGCGAGATACTTGAATCCGTAACAATTAAAGCGCCGTGGTATCAGTCAGACGGACTACGCTTAACGTTCAGTCCCCGCGACTTTATTCAGGTCAACGATCGGGTGAATCAGCAAATGGTGGCGGCCGCGCTTGAGTGGCTGGATCTCCAGCCTGACGATCGCGTGCTGGATCTGTTCTGCGGTATGGGCAACTTTACGTTACCGCTCGCCAGACGCGCGGCAAGTGTGGTCGGTGTGGAAGGCGTAGCGGCCCTGGTGGCGAAAGGACAGCAGAATGCAGCACAAAACAACTTGCATAATGTGACGTTTTTTCATGAAAATCTTGAAGAAGATGTTATGAAACAGCCGTGGGCGCAGCAGGGTTTTGATAAAATACTGCTCGATCCAGCCCGCGCCGGTGCGCCGGGCGTTATGCAGCATATCATAAAGTTAGCGCCGCGCCGCGTAGTGTACGTGTCCTGCAATCCGGCGACGCTGGCGCGTGACAGTGAGGCGATGCTTAAGGCCGGTTACCAGATTCAGCGGCTGGCAATGCTGGACATGTTCCCGCACACTGGGCATCTGGAATCAATGGTGCTGTTTGAGCATCAATAAATAGCGTTGGCTTGTCGAATTCGGCAGGCCCGGTCCCTGAAAGGAGAGGACGATGGTTGCGGTAAGAAGTTCACATATGAATAAAGAGGGTGAGTTTGACCCGAAAAAATGGATCGCCAGTCTGGGAATTTCCAGCCAGCAGTCGTGTGAACGCTTAGCCGAAACCTGGGCCTACTGTCATCAACAAACGCAGGGGCATGCTGACGCACATCTCATTCTCTGGCGCGGCGTGGAGATGGTCGAGATCCTCTCTATGTTGAGTATGGACATTGATACCCTGCGCGCAGCGCTGCTGTTTCCGCTGGTAGATAACAACGTGGTCAGCGAAGAGACGTTGCAGGAAGCCGCCGGTAAATCGGTAGTCGTCCTGATCCACGGTGTGCGCGATATGGCGGCTATTCGCCAGCTGAAGGCCACGCATAACGACTCCGTCTCCTCTGAACAGGTCGACAACGTTCGTCGGATGCTGCTGGCAATGGTCGATGATTTCCGCTGCGTTGTTATCAAGCTGGCGGAGCGGGTCGCGCATCTGCGTGATGTCAAAGACGCGCCGGAAGACGAGCGCGTGTTGGCTGCCAAAGAGTGCACCAATATTTACGCGCCGCTGGCTAACCGTCTGGGGATCGGCCAGTTGAAATGGGAGCTGGAAGACTACTGCTTCCGCTATCTGCACCCGGAAGAGTACAAACGCATCGCGAAGCTGCTGCACGAGCGCCGTCTCGACCGCGAGCAGTACATCGACGAGTTTGTGGGGCACCTGCGCGCTGAGATTAAAACCGAAGGCGTTAAAGCCGAAGTGTACGGACGGCCCAAGCACATCTACAGCATCTTCCGCAAAATGCAGAAAAAGCACCTTACTTTCGACGAGCTGTTTGACGTGCGGGCGGTGCGTATCGTGGCCGAACGTTTACAGGACTGTTATGCGGCGCTGGGTATTGTCCATACGCACTATCGTCATCTGCCCGATGAATTCGACGACTACGTGGCGAACCCGAAACCTAACGGCTATCAGTCTATCCATACCGTGGTATTAGGCCCGGGCGGGAAAACCGTTGAGATCCAGATCCGTACCAAACAAATGCATGAAGACGCGGAGCTGGGCGTTGCCGCGCACTGGAAATACAAAGAAGGCACCGTGGCAGGCGGCGCACGCTCCGGGCATGAAGACCGTATCGCCTGGCTGCGTAAGCTAATTGCCTGGCAGGAGGAGATGGCCGACTCTGGCGAACTGCTTGATGAAGTTCGCAGCCAGGTGTTTGACGATCGCGTCTACGTCTTTACGCCAAAAGGTGATGTGGTTGACCTGCCGGCAGGCTCTACGCCGCTGGATTTTGCCTACCACATCCACAGCGATGTAGGACACCGCTGCATCGGGGCAAAAATTAGCGGTCGCATTGTGCCTTTCACCTATCAGTTGCAAATGGGCGATCAGATTGAAATCATCACCCAGAAACAGCCGAACCCAAGTCGCGACTGGTTAAACCCAAATCTGGGCTACATTACGACCAGCCGTGGGCGGGCTAAGGTTCATAACTGGTTCCGTAAGCAGGATCGGGATAAAAACATTCTCGCCGGACGCCAGATCCTCGATGATGAGCTGACGCATCTGGGTATCAGCCTGAAAGAGGCTGAGAAAACCTTACTGTCGCGCTACAACTTTAACGAGATTGACGAGCTGCTGGCGGCCATTGGCGGCGGCGATATCCGTCTCAATCAGATGGTGAACTTCTTACAGGCGCAGTTTAATAAGCCAAGCGCGGCAGAGCAGGATGCGGCAGCGCTGAAGCAGCTTCAGCAAAAAACCTATACGCCACCGAGCCGCAGCAGCAAAGACAGTGGCCGGGTCGTGGTCGAGGGTGTGGGTAATTTAATGCACCATATTGCTCGCTGCTGCCAGCCGATCCCGGGCGATGAAATTGTTGGCTTTATTACTCAGGGGCGCGGTATTTCCGTTCACCGGGCCGACTGCGATCAGCTGGAAGAACTGCGTAATCATGCGCCGGAACGTATTGTCGATGCCGTGTGGGGGGAGACCTACTCTGCTGGCTATTCACTGGTGGTTCGGGTTACCGCCAACGATCGCAGCGGCCTGCTGCGCGACATCACCACCATTCTGGCAAACGAAAAAGTAAATGTACTGGGCGTTGCCAGCCGCAGCGATACCAGACAGCAGCTGGCCAATATTGATATGACCATCGAAATCTACAATCTGCAGGTGCTCGGGCGGGTGCTCAGTAAACTCAACCAGGTGCCGGATGTGATAGATGCGCGGCGACTGCACGGAAATTAACACTATACGACAGGCCGGACTCTGCTCCGGCCTCATTTTGCCCGATCCCGCTGTATTTATCGGGCCTCTATTTCCAGGATATGACAATGACTCAAATTGACCGCCTGCTCGGCATTATGCAGCGCCTGCGCGACCCGGAAACCGGCTGTCCGTGGGATAAAGAGCAGACCTTTGCCACCATTGCACCGTACACGCTGGAAGAAACTTACGAAGTGCTGGATGCCATTTCGCGTGAGGATTTTGACGATCTGCGCGGTGAACTGGGCGACCTGCTCTTTCAGGTCGTGTTTTATGCGCAAATGGCGCAGGAAGAGGGACGCTTTGATTTTAATGATATTTGTGCAGCCATTAGCGACAAACTTGAACGTCGTCATCCGCATATTTTTGCGCAAGCGACGGCGGGAAGCAGTACCGATGTACTGGCGCGCTGGGAACAGATCAAACGTACTGAGCGGGCGCAGAAAGCACAGCATTCGGCGCTGGACGATATTCCACACAGCTTTCCGGCGCTGATGCGGGCGCAAAAAATTCAGAAGCGCTGTTCAGGCGTGGGCTTTGACTGGACCTCGCTGGGTCCGGTTGTGGATAAAGTCCACGAAGAGATTGACGAAGTGATGGAAGAAGCGCACCAGGCCGTGGTCGATCAGGCCAGGGTAGAAGAAGAAATGGGCGATTTGCTGTTTGCAACGGTCAATCTTTCCCGCCATCTCGGTGTGAAAGCCGAGGTTGCCCTGCAAAAAGCTAACCTGAAATTTGAACGCCGTTTTCGCGAAGTTGAGCGCATTATTACCGCGCGTGGCCTCGAAATGACCGGCGTCGATCTCCAGACCATGGAAGAAGTCTGGCAGGAAGTAAAACGCCAGGAACATGATCTCTAACGATTTTCGCAGTCAAGCGCGATGTGTGTGATTTTTTAAATAACAAGCGCTTGATTTGCGTCAAAAACATTTCTTTGAAAATGTCTATTTTCTCACTCCTTACATCGTTGGGCATGGCTGAAGAGGGGGAAGAATGAAAGTTTGTGGCGCTCGTCATGTTCGGGTATACTACTTTCCCGTCCTGGTTATTCCATCGTCTTTTAAACCTAACTTCTCAGGTTCAGCATGACAACGAACTATATTTTTGTGACCGGCGGGGTTGTTTCCTCTCTGGGTAAAGGCATTGCCGCCGCCTCCCTCGCAGCCATTCTTGAAGCCCGTGGCCTTAACGTGACCATGATGAAGCTGGATCCGTATATCAACGTCGATCCGGGCACCATGAGTCCAATCCAGCATGGCGAAGTGTTCGTTACTGAAGACGGCGCTGAAACCGACCTGGATTTGGGTCACTACGAGCGTTTCATTCGTACCAAGATGAGCCGCCGCAACAACTTTACTACCGGCCGTATTTACTCCGACGTTCTGCGTAAAGAACGCCGTGGCGACTATCTGGGCGCAACCGTTCAGGTTATCCCGCATATCACTAATGCTATCAAAGAACGCGTGCTGGAAGGCGGCGAAGGGCATGATGTGGTGCTGGTCGAAATCGGTGGCACCGTCGGGGATATCGAATCCCTGCCATTCCTCGAAGCCATTCGCCAACTGGCGGTTGATATTGGTCGTGAACACGCGCTGTTTATGCACCTGACGCTGGTGCCATATATGGCCGCTGCCGGTGAAGTCAAAACTAAACCGACTCAGCACTCCGTGAAAGAACTGCTCTCTATCGGTATCCAGCCGGATATCCTGATCTGCCGTTCCGATCGTGCCGTTCCGGCCAACGAACGCGCGAAAATTGCTTTGTTCTGTAACGTTGCTGAAAAAGCGGTTATTTCTCTGAAAGATGTTGATTCAATTTATAAAATCCCGGGCCTGTTGAAATCACAGGGTCTGGACGATTATATTTGTAAACGATTCAGCCTGAACTGTCCGGAAGCAAACTTGTCAGAATGGGAACAGGTGCTCTATGAAGAGTCCAATCCGGCAGGTGAAGTAACGATTGGCATGGTCGGTAAGTACATTGAACTGCCGGATGCCTATAAATCTGTTATTGAAGCCCTGAAGCACGGTGGCCTGAAAAACCGCGTGACCGTTAACATCAAGCTGATTGACTCGCAGGATGTTGAAACGCGTGGAGTAGAAATCCTGAAAGGGCTTGATGCCATTCTTATCCCCGGTGGCTTTGGTTACCGTGGCGTAGAAGGGATGATCGCGACCGCCGGGTATGCGCGTGAGAACAACATCCCTTACCTGGGCATTTGCTTAGGCATGCAGGTGGCGCTGATTGAATTTGCCCGTAACGTGGTAGGCATGGATAACGCCAACTCAACGGAATTTGTGCCAGACTGTAAGTACCCGGTTGTGGCGCTGATCACCGAGTGGCGTGATGAAAACGGTAACGTTGAAGTGCGTTCTGAAAAGAGCGACCTGGGCGGTACAATGCGCGTTGGCGCACAGGCTTGCCAGCTCTCTGATGACAGCCTGGTTCGCAAGCTGTACGGCGCGTCGACCATTACCGAACGCCATCGCCATCGTTACGAAGTTAACAATATGCTGTTGAAACCGATTGAAGCTGCGGGTCTGCGCATCGCAGGCCGTTCCGGCGACGAGCAGTTAGTTGAAATCATTGAGGTGCCAAATCACCCATGGTTTGTCGCAGGTCAGTTCCACCCGGAATTTACTTCTACGCCGCGTGATGGGCATCCGCTGTTTGCAGGCTTCGTGAAAGCCGCCAGCGAGTACCAGAAGCGTCAGGTGAAGTAATAAAGTTAGAACGGCAACGCCCCACGTGGGGCGTTGTTTGTCTGGAGTTTTAGTTTAACTTGTACTGAGGAAAATCTAATGTCCAAAATCGTTAAAGTCATCGGTCGTGAAATCATCGACTCCCGTGGTAACCCGACTGTTGAAGCCGAAGTACACCTGGAAGGTGGTTTCGTAGGTATGGCAGCTGCTCCGTCAGGTGCTTCTACTGGTTCCCGCGAAGCGCTGGAACTGCGCGATGGCGACAAATCCCGTTTCATGGGTAAAGGCGTAACCAAAGCTGTTGGCGCGGTTAACGGCCCGATCGCTCAGGCTATCCTTGGCAAAGATGCTAAAGATCAGGCCGGCATCGACAAAATCATGATCGACCTGGACGGTACTGAAAACAAATCCAACTTCGGTGCTAACGCTATTCTGGCCGTATCTCTGGCTAACGCCAAAGCGGCAGCTGCTTCTAAAGGTCAGCCGCTGTACGAGCACATCGCTGAGCTGAACGGCACCCCGGGCAAATACTCTATGCCGGTTCCGATGATGAACATCATCAACGGTGGCGAGCACGCTGACAACAACGTCGACATCCAGGAATTTATGATTCAGCCGGTTGGCGCTAAATCCCTGAAAGAAGCCGTACGTATGGGTTCTGAAGTGTTCCACAACCTGGCTAAAGTTCTGAAAGCTAAAGGTATGAACACTGCAGTGGGTGACGAAGGCGGCTATGCGCCTAACCTGGGCTCTAACGCAGAAGCACTGGCAGTTATCGCTGAAGCTGTTAAAGCCGCTGGTTACGAGCTGGGCACCGACATCACTCTGGCGATGGACTGTGCAGCATCTGAGTTCTACAAAGACGGCAAATACGTCCTGGCTGGCGAAGGCAACAAAGCGTTCACCTCTGAAGAATTCACTCACTTCCTGGAAGACCTGACCAAACAGTACCCGATCGTATCTATCGAAGACGGTCTGGACGAATCTGACTGGGACGGTTTTGCATATCAGACCAAAGTTCTGGGCGACAAAATCCAGCTGGTTGGTGACGATCTGTTCGTAACCAACACCAAGATCCTGAAAGAAGGCATCGACAAAGGCATCGTTAACTCCATCCTGATCAAATTCAACCAGATCGGTTCTCTGACCGAAACGCTGGCTGCGATCAAAATGGCGAAAGACGCTGGCTATACCGCTGTTATCTCTCACCGTTCTGGCGAAACTGAAGACGCTACCATCGCCGACCTGGCTGTTGGTACCGCTGCAGGCCAGATCAAAACCGGTTCTATGAGCCGTTCTGATCGTGTTGCTAAATACAACCAGCTGATTCGTATCGAAGAAGCGCTGGGCGCGAAAGCACCTTACAACGGTCGTAAAGAGATCAAAGGCCAGGCATAATCCTGACTTTATTTAAATTTAAAATGCCAGCCTGCGGGCTGGCATTTTTTTTGCCTACAATAATCATGATTTAACATCATCATGCGCATCAGGTTTGCGCTGAGGGGAAAGGCACCCATCTTTACATTTCCCGCCACCGCCTCATCATTATCCGGGTTTCTGCGATCCTGCCGGGAATGAACAAGCCATAAGTAAGGATCCTGTGGTAAAAGCTTAAATTATTTTTCTGACAGGATAAATATTACGCTCCTGAAGAATACGCCAATCCTCAACTCCAGGAAATGACATATAATTAATAAATAATATGATGTGAATGTTTTTGTCATTAAATCATATATATATATATCTTCTATTTAGTCAAATCATGAGAATCTCATTTATATGTGATAAATCAAGGTGGTCTACTCAAGAAGTAAATTATTAAATCTTTTTTAATAAGCAGGATTGAATCCCCGGGAGGGCGGTGTTATTAATTTTTACGTAAATTAAAAACAACGCTGTTTACAAAATTCAGAAGGCTATAGGTGATATATTGCTTAGGCATTCTTAATGGCCAGTGGTAATCAAAATTAATTTTATGGATAAATAGGTGATGTATGTTTATATCAAAAAAAATGCGTTACTTTATGGTTCTTATGGAGAAGAGAAATTTCTCTCGGGCTGCTGAAGCGCTATGCATCACGCGATCGCCATTGAGTAAGATGATTAGCGAGATCGAACTTTTGCTGGCGGATAAGCTATTTATTCGTAAGCATAACGATTTAGAGCCAACATTTCTGGCGTGGGAAATGTATTATAAATGTAAACCGCTATACGATAAGCTTTTGACGCTTGAGAGCGACTACAGCAGGCATCGTGATGAATGCCTGCCAGAACTTTATTTTGATGTCACTGTTCCTGAAAATTTGTTTAAAACCTTAAAAATGATTTTAAGTTCGGAAGGGCTAAATATTTCCTGCAAGCGTGATTTGCTGTCATATGATGAAATTATTACATTAAAAGATATGCGCAGGAAATGGGTCATATCATTTCGGGATTTGGGTTCTTGTGCCGGGGTACATAAAGAGCAATGGGAGGGGGGAGAACTCGTACTTTTGCGCTCAGATGAGCAGTGTAAAGATCCTCGGCGCTTACCACCTATTTATATCTGGAAAGAAAATTACACTCAATTTCTTAAAGAGAGGTTTTTATATGCCATCGATGATGTCACAACCAATCTGGATTTCATCGAACATAACTATGACATACCGACGCTTTTTTATTTAGTGAGGACAGGGAAAGGAATGGCCCTTTCTTCGCGAAAACTTGCGACTATGTATAAATTGGATGGCGTTAGCATCCTGCCGTTGAAAAAACATCATCCCAAATGTTATCTCTATTCTAATCCGTCAAGTGAGTCGGATACGAGGTTAATGAGGTTTAAAAATTTACTTAATAAATTCGTATGATTTCATGTTGAATATATTATTATCTTGTAAGTTTAGCTATAACCGTGGTTGCCGTTGTCTGTAGTATTTTTTTTATTCTTTAAAACATATGGCCAGAATCATGAGTATCCCTCAACAGGCTATCAGGGTTGTTCTATCTTCTTTTCGGTAAAAAAATGTATCCCTGTTGGGACAAAATGACATTATCAAGAGTCGTCATATCCATCATCATTACAGGGCCGGGACCGTTATGGCATTACAGAGCGCGAATCGCACATGATCGTTGGGCCATGATCTGCGATAATTAGAGTTTAGAAGCTAACACGAGATGACTATGCAGTACCCGATAAATGAGATGTTCCAGACCCTTCAGGGTGAAGGTTACTTTACCGGCGTTCCCGCCATTTTTATTCGTTTGCAGGGATGCCCGGTTGGCTGTGCCTGGTGCGATACCAAACACACCTGGGATAAGCTTGCCGATCGGGAAATCTCGCTTTACAGCATCCTGGCGAAAACCAAAGAGAGCGACAAGTGGGGCGCTGCCAGTAGCGAAGACTTGCTGGCGGTTATTGAACGTCAGGGCTATACCGCGCGCCACGTGGTGATCACCGGCGGTGAGCCGTGCATTCACGATCTTCTGCCGCTGACCATGCTGCTGGAGAAAAATGGTTTCAGCTGTCAGATTGAAACCAGCGGTACGCATGAAATCCGCTGCACGCCAAATACCTGGGTAACCGTATCGCCGAAAGTGAATATGCGTGGCGGATACGACGTTCTGGAGCAGGCGCTTCAGCGCGCGGAAGAAATTAAACATCCGGTAGGGCGCGTACGCGATATCGAAGCGCTGGATGAACTGCTTGCGGTGCTGAATGATGATAAACCGCGCGTCATCGCGCTTCAGCCTATTAGTCAGAAAGAAGATGCTACCCGTTTGTGCATTGAGACCTGTATTGCCCGCAACTGGCGATTATCGATGCAAACGCATAAATATCTTAATATTGCCTGATAGATCAATAATCAATCCCGTTCTTTATTGTTAACTATCCCGGCCGCGTAATAGTCGCCGGGATATCGCGCCGTTCAGGCACCTCGTCTGACAATCTCCTTCCTGGTTCTGATGTTTACGATTAAGCACCTGCCGATCGCTTTTTATTTTAAATGAAGCAGAAAAAGGTAGAGTACGTCCCATTTCAGGAAGAGAATTGTTTTGCTGCGGTAAGTCCGGAATTAATATTTTCGATGATTTTATTTTTATGTTTAAAATCATGGCGTTATCGAGTTTTTAACGGCTTCGTGGTGTGGTGATTATGTTGTCAGTGTGTTGGTGAATTGCGCTTGTGATAAAAAGGTCTATTGAAACAAATACATAGGCTTAGAGTGTTCCCCACGCGAGCGGGGATAAACCTGCTTCTAAGCCAACATCCTGGCTGTCTGTGCCGTGTTCCCCACGCGAGCGGGGATAAACCGATCGCCCTTACCTTGCGTTAACGCTCCGTCCAGTGTTCCCCACGCGAGCGGGGATAAACCTGTAGGATAGGTGGGAGGCTTTGAAGCGTGGACGTGTTCCCCACGCGAGCGGGGATAAACCGGCCGCTGAAATGACGTCGGTTCATGAAGGTTACGTGTTCCCCACGCGAGCGGGGATAAACCGCCATTTGGCTTGCACGACCATACTATTGGTGAGTGTTCCCCACGCGAGCGGGGATAAACCGTGTTTTCAATCAACTCAGCTGAATCAGTGGAAGTGTTCCCCACGCGAGCGGGGATAAACCGCACCGAGGCGACGCCGTGGAAGCTGGCACGCCGTGTTCCCCACGCGAGCGGGGATAAACCGCTCAACGAGCTGCGCAAGGCGTCCGGTCGCGAGTGTTCCCCACGCGAGCGGGGATAAACCGCAAAACCTGCCGCACCCGCTAACGATTCCATAGTGTTCCCCACGCGAGCGGGGATAAACCGGCGTTCAAATCCAGTACGGCCTGAAAGAT
This sequence comes from Klebsiella sp. RIT-PI-d, assembly GCF_001187865.1. Lineage (NCBI taxonomy): Bacteria > Pseudomonadati > Pseudomonadota > Gammaproteobacteria > Enterobacterales > Enterobacteriaceae > Klebsiella > Klebsiella sp. RIT-PI-d. The sequence goes on along the minus strand of NZ_LGIT01000003.1, from coordinate 76,270 downwards.
GCTGTGTTCCCCACGCGAGCGGGGATAAACCGGCGCGTCAAAAGAAGCCTCGCTACCGGTGGTGGTGTTCCCCACGCGAGCGGGGATAAACCGGGTGTCTGGCTTAACTGCACCGTAACGCAAGCGTGTTCCCCACGCGAGCGGGGATAAACCGGCGAACTGACTATTTTTCGCAACTGTCGGGAGGTGTTCCCCACGCGAGCGGGGATAAACCGCGCGGTGAGCCGTCGGAAGGAATGCTGTGCTCGTGTTCCCCACGCGAGCGGGGATAAACCGAGGGTGAAGAAAGTGTCACTAATTTGGTGACAGTGTTCCCCACGCGAGCGGGGATAAACCGAATGAGAAAGAAATCGCAGCAATGAGCGTACGCGTGTTCCCCACGCGAGCGGGGATAAACCGCTCATGACGGGTTAAAAACTCCTGAACCTGATGTGTTCCCCACGCGAGCGGGGATAAACCGAAATTAAGATAGTAGTGGATGGGGCAACCGTGGTGTTCCCCACGCGAGCGGGGATAAACCGGAAATGGGCGCTGCCGAAGACATCAGCACCTGGTGTTCCCCACGCGAGCGGGGATAAACCGTCCGGCGTCATTTCCGGGATGCAAGAGGATGAGTGTTCCCCACGCGAGCGGGGATAAACCGGCGTGATATAGCCGAATTCGACAGGGCAGCAGGTGTTCCCCACGCGAGCGGGGATAAACCGTTGAAAAACAAACCCCTCACCTAACGTGGGATGTGTTCCCCACGCGAGCGGGGATAAACCGTCCCTGAGGAGCAATACGCTGCAATGTGGGAGGTGTTCCCCACGCGAGCGGGGATAAACCGGACCAGAACGGCGGCGAGACATGGGAAATCCAGTGTTCCCCACGCGAGCGGGGATAAACCGGTTGCGGCGATCTGGTTTTCGTTAAGCTCCTGGTGTTCCCCACGCGAGCGGGGATAAACCGCGGTTTATTTGATGCGTACCCTGCCAGCTGGGGTGTTCCCCGCGCGAGCGGGGATAAACCGATAGAGCAAAGGGCGAAGCTGAATTACGTGGCGTGTTCCCCGCGCGAGCGGGGATAAACCGATACCGGGAAAATCAGGGAAAGACTTTCTTCAGACAGGCGACATTACTGTCGCCGGTTACATTCAATTGCGGCAAGACACTCCGCGCCTCTTTCCCTGCGTAAGTCGCCGGATTCCGCTACTCTCCGCGATAAACGCAGCCTGCCGTACAGGTTTCTTTGATCATTACCGCACTCAGCAGCGGAACAACAGGTTTCACCTGATCCCAGATCCATTTGGACAGCACTTCGCTGGTCGGATTTTCCAGACCGGGGATGTCGTTCAGATAGTAGTGATCCAGACGATCATAGGTGGGCTTAAATGCCGCTTTAAGTTCGGCGAAATCGATAATCCATCCGGTATGGGGATCGACTTCACCGGTGATTTCAAGACGCACCATAAAGGAGTGTCCGTGCAGGCGACCACATTTATGGCCCTGCGGAACGTGAGGCAGATGGTGAGCGGCTTCAAAGATGAAGTCTTTAAACAACGTGGTGGACATGGTGAACTCTCAGGCTTACGAAAAACCGCCGCATAGTACCGGAAAGTACAATTTTTATCATCTGTTTAAACTGTGCAGGCTGTGCGCTATAGCGCGTGTGACAGATGTTCAATTATTTTACTCTTCAAATCAAAGGGTTGTTTAACCTGTTTTACCGTTAATAACTATCGGGAAATCAGGTTAGTTTATTTGGTTATTTATTATTTCCATCCCTTCTTTAATTGTTATTATCCAGGTCGTTAACCTTACATTCTCTTCTGTTTTTACTGAAAACAGCTTTGCTACTGGAACATGACGACGCATGACGATACAGGTCCCACCTTCCGCATTGCTTCCGCTAAACCCGGAGCAGCTGGCGCGCCTTCAGGCGGCCACCACTGATTTAACGCCAACCCAGCTTGCCTGGGTTTCCGGCTATTTTTGGGGGGTGCTCAATCAGCAGCCCGGCGCTGCTGTGGCAACGCCTGCTCCGGTAGCAGAAACTACCACCATTACCTTGCTCTCGGCCTCGCAAACCGGGAATGCCCGGCGCGTGGCTGAAGCGCTGCGCGATGACTTACTGGCAGCAAAACTCAATGTCAATCTGGTTAACGCGGGCGACTATAAATTCAAACAAATTGCCGCTGAAAAACTGTTGGTTGTCATTGCGTCCACGCAGGGTGAGGGAGAGCCGCCGGAAGAAGCTGTCGCGCTTCACAAGTTCCTCGCTTCTAAAAAAGCACCTAAGCTGGACAGTACCGCCTTTGCGGTGTTCGGCCTTGGCGACACGTCTTATGAATTTTTCTGCCAGTGTGCGAAAGATTTTGATGCGAAGCTGGCGGAGCTGGGCGGCGAGCGCCTGCTGGATCGCGTAGATTCTGACGTCGAGTATCAACATGCTGCTGCCGAATGGCGCGCGCGCGTCGTTGAAGTGCTTAAATCCCGCGTGCCGAAAGAGACGCCAGCTCAGGCAGCCGTCACCGCATCGGGTGTAGTTAATGAGGTTCATACCAGCCCCTATACCAAAGAAGCGCCGCTGGTGGCGTCACTGCTGGTAAATCAAAAAATTACCGGTCGTAACTCAGAAAAAGATGTTCGCCATATTGAGATCGATCTTGGCGATTCCGGCCTGCGCTATCAGCCGGGCGATGCGCTGGGCGTGTGGTATCAGAACGATCCCGCGCTGGTTAATGAACTGATCGACCTGTTATGGCTCAAGGCCGACCAGCCGGTCACCGTCGAGAGCAAAACGCTGACCCTGGCGGAGGCGTTACAGTGGCATTTTGAATTGACGGTCAATACTGCCAATATTGTTGAAAATTATGCCACTCTCGCCCGCAGCGAAACGCTGCTACCGCTGGCAGGTGATAAAACTCAGCTTCAGCATTACGCCGCCACGACGCCGATTGTTGATATGGTGCGTTTTTCTCCGGCTCAGCTTGATGCCGAAACATTGCTTGATTTACTGCGTCCGCTAACGCCGCGCCTGTATTCCATCGCTTCCGCACAAGCCGAAGCGGAAAGCGAAGTGCATGTTACTGTTGGTGTCGTACGCTATGATATAGAAGGGCGTGCGCGTGCTGGCGGTGCCTCCAGCTTCCTGGCCGATCGTCTTGAAGAAGAAGACGAAGTCCGCATCTTTATTGAGCACAACGACAACTTCCGCCTGCCTGCCAGCCCTGACACGCCGGTCATTATGATTGGTCCCGGCACCGGTATTGCGCCTTTCCGCGCCTTTATGCAGCAGCGCGCGGCCGAGGGTGCATCGGGTAAAAACTGGCTGTTCTTTGGCAACCCGCATTTTACTGAAGATTTTCTCTACCAGGTGGAATGGCAGCGCTACGTTAAAGAGGGCGTACTCAGCCGTATCGACCTGGCCTGGTCTCGTGACCAACAACAAAAAGTTTACGTACAAGACAAACTGCGCGAACAGGGCGCAGAACTGTGGCGCTGGATCAATGACGGCGCTCATATTTATGTCTGCGGTGACGCCAATCGTATGGCGAAAGACGTTGAGCAGGCATTGCTGGATGTGATTGCAGAATTCGGCGGCATGGACCTCGAATCGGCAGATGAATTTTTAAGTGAGCTGCGCGTTGAGCGCCGTTATCAGCGAGATGTCTACTAATGAGCGAAAAATATCCCGGACCCCTGGTGGTCGAAGGTAAACTGACGGATGCCGAGCGCATGAAGGTAGAGAGCAACTATCTGCGCGGCACCATTGCTGAAGACTTAAACGACGGTCTTACCGGCGGTTTTAACGGTGACAACTTTCTGCTGATCCGTTTCCACGGTATGTATCAGCAGGACGATCGCGACATTCGTGCCGAGCGCGCGGAACAAAAGCTGGAGCCGCGTCATGCCATGCTGCTGCGCTGTCGCCTGCCGGGGGGCGTTATTACGCCCACGCAGTGGCAGGCAATTGATAAGTTTGCTCATGATAACACGATCTACGGCAGCATTCGTCTGACCAACCGTCAGACCTTTCAGTTTCACGGTATCCTGAAGAAGAACGTGAAGCCGGTGCACCAGATGCTGCATTCAGTCGGGCTGGATGCGCTGGCGACCGCCAACGACATGAACCGTAACGTGCTCTGTACGTCCAATCCGTACGAGTCTGAGCTGCATGCTGAAGCTTATGAGTGGGCGAAGACGATCTCTGAACATCTGCTGCCGCGCACCCGCGCCTATGCAGAGATCTGGCTCGATCAGAAAAAAGTGGCGACCACCGACGAAGAGCCGATCCTCGGGCAGACCTATCTGCCGCGTAAGTTTAAAACCACCGTGGTGATCCCGCCGCAAAATGATATCGATCTGCATGCCAATGATATGAACTTCGTGGCCGTGGCAGAAAACGGTAAGCTGGTGGGCTTTAACCTGCTGGTTGGCGGTGGCCTCTCTATTGAACATGGCAATAAAAAAACTTACGCCCGCACGGCAAGTGAATTTGGATATTTGCCGCTGGAGCATACCCTGGCGGTAGCGGAAGCGGTGGTAACTACCCAGCGCGACTGGGGCAATCGTACCGACCGTAAAAACGCAAAAACCAAATACACGCTGGAGCGCGTGGGCGTTGAGACGTTTAAAGCGGAAGTGGAGCGCCGTGCAGGGATCACATTCGAGCCAATCCGTCCGTATGAGTTCACCGGACGTGGCGATCGTATTGGCTGGGTAAAAGGCATTGACGATAAATGGCACCTGACGCTGTTTATTGAAAACGGTCGCATCCTTGATTATCCCGGACGCCCGCTAAAAACGGGCCTGCTGGAGATCGCAAAGATCCATCAGGGCGAGTTCCGTATTACTGCTAACCAGAATCTGATCGTTGCCGGCGTGCCTGACAGCGAGAAAGCAAAGATTGAGGCACTGGCGCGCGATCACGGGCTAATGAACGCCGTGAAGCCGCAGCGTGAAAACTCAATGGCTTGCGTATCGTTCCCGACCTGTCCGCTGGCGATGGCGGAAGCCGAGCGCTTCCTGCCGTCGTTTACCGACAAAGTAGAAGCGATTCTGGAAAAAAATGGAATTCCTGAAGAGCATATCGTTATGCGCGTAACCGGTTGTCCGAACGGCTGCGGACGCGCCATGCTGGCGGAACTGGGTCTGGTGGGCAAAGCGCCGGGCCGTTACAACGTGCATCTTGGTGGTAACCGTATGGGAACACGCATTCCGCGCATGTACCGGGAAAACATTACTGAACCTGAGATCCTCGCCACTATTGACGAACTGGTCGGGCGATGGGCGAAAGAGCGTGAAGCGGATGAAGGATTCGGTGACTTTACGGTACGTACGGGCATTGTACGTCCGGTGCTCGATCCGGCACGAGATTTCTGGGAATAATCACCAGGCTGCTGCATGAACCTGATGCAGCCGCCTGTGACATTGCAAAATTGTTCAGGCCGGGTAAGCATCGCGCCACCCGGCAAAAAGGCAAAAGTGAGGAACCTATGTCCGTACTCGATCTAAACGCCCTCAACGCCTTACCCAAAGAGGCGCGTAAGCAGGAACTGGCTGAAGTTAATGCTCGCCTTGAAACGCTCACCGCAGAGGATCGTGTGGCATGGGCGCTGGAACATCTGCCGGGCAATTACGTGCTTTCTTCAAGTTTTGGTATCCAGGCGGCGGTCAGTCTGCATCTGGTTAACCAAATCAGTCCGGACATCCCGGTGATCCTGACCGACACTGGCTATCTGTTTCCGGAAACTTACCGTTTTATTGATGAGCTAACGGACAAGCTTAAGCTCAACCTCAATGTTTATCGCGCAACTGAAAGCCCCGCCTGGCAAGAAGCGCGCTACGGCAAACTTTGGGAGCAGGGCGTTGAAGGGATTGAGAAATACAATGAGATCAACAAAGTCGAGCCGATGAATCGGGCACTTACCGATTTAAATGCCAGAACCTGGTTCGCCGGTTTGCGCCGTGAGCAATCCGGCAGTCGCGCTGACCTGCCGGTGCTGGGGATACAGCGTGGCGTATTTAAAGTGCTGCCGATTATCGACTGGGATAACCGCACGGTTTATCAATACCTGCAAAAGCATGGTCTGAAGTACCATCCGCTATGGGATGAGGGATATTTATCGGTTGGCGATACTCACACCACCCGTAAGTGGGAGCCAGGCATGGCGGAGGAAGAGACGCGATTCTTTGGGCTGAAGCGCGAGTGCGGATTGCACGAAGGATAATAACGATCCCGGCGATGCCGGGATTTTTTTGCTGATAATCAGACACTTATTTCTCTTCATTTTAATGTAGTATTAATCGGCTAATTTTATGATTACCAGGTAAATATATTTATTATCAATATAATACTTTTTATTTATTTGTACTCTTTATGGTTTATTTTTTTATAATATTATTTATATTGATATAAATCACAGGTCCTGACACTCAAAGCGGTAATACTGTCATCATACGTCGCTATAGAGAATGTATGTTGTGACAATATTTAATTACTGGGGAAAGACCCGGAGGTTCGAGAAGGCGGGGGGAGATGAATACCACTTACTGTGCTGGCACTCTCTGGATGTAGCGGCCGTTGGTTACTGGATGGTGCGCCATAATATTCATGGCATCGCTGATAATCTTAAAAATATGGGGTTGAGTGATAATATGCAGGCGTCGCAGTTCTTTGCCTGGCTATTATGCTGGCACGATATTGGAAAATTCGCTCATTCTTTTCAACAGCTTTATATTCATCCCGACCTCAACTCACAGAACGAAAAAGTAAAGAATTATGAAGCCATCCCTCATGCTACGTTGGGACATTGGTTATGGAATGATTACTTAAGTGAGTATCCCGAACTCTTCCCCGCATCTTCTCTGTCCTGTTATAAATTAAGACGCGTGATTGCGCTCTGGATGCCGCTGACAACCGGGCATCACGGGCGCCCACCCTCTTCAGTTATGGAACTGAAGAATTTTCGTCAACAGGATAAACAAGCCGCTTATGATTTTCTTGCGGCGATTACCCCTCTTTTTCCGCTGATTAATATTCCTGCCTTCTGGGACGAAGACGATGGTATTGAGTTATTTCATCATCTGTCATGGTTTATTTCAGCCGCCATTGTACTGGCCGATTGGGTAGGTTCTTCAACCCGATATTTTCCGCGTATCGCTCAATCAATGGATGTTGAAATATATTGGCAGCAACATGCATTGATAAAAGCGAAAAAGGCTGTTTCTGTTTTCCCCGTTTCTTCTGGTATTGCTCCTTTTTCCGGGATAACTCAGCTATTTCCCTTTATTCAGCATCCAACACCTCTACAGCAAAAAACGCTCGAACTGGATATCAATAAAGAAGGTCCGCAATTATTTATTCTCGAAGATGTCACCGGGGCGGGGAAAACGGAGGCCGCATTAATTCTGACCCATCGCCTGATGGCGGCAGGGAAAGCTCAGGGGTTGTATTTTGGTTTGCCGACGATGGCAACGGCCAATGCTATGTTCGATCGCATGGCGCAAAGCTGGCGGGCATTGTATCAGTCAGAGTCTCGGCCCAGCCTGATCCTGGCGCATGGTGCACGTGGATTAATGGATCGGTTTAATCAGTCAATCTGGTCGGGAGATTTAATTGGTTCCGAAGAACCCGACGATCCTCAGCCTTTTAGCCAAGGTTGCGCCGCCTGGTTTGCCGACAGTAATAAAAAAGCGCTGCTGGCCGAAGTGGGCGTTGGTACGCTCGATCAGGCGATGATGGCGGTGATGCCGTTTAAGCACTCTAATCTACGAATGTTGGGGTTGAGTAATAAGATCCTGCTGGCGGATGAGATCCACGCCTACGATGCTTACATGTCGCGGATCCTGGAGAGCCTGATTGAGAGGCAGGCCAGCGATGGCAATTGTACGATTCTGCTTTCTGCCACGCTATCACAGCTGCAGAGAGACAGGCTGGTTGCAGCCTTTGCGAAGGGAGCTGGCAGCCGGGCCGAAGCGCCGCTCTTAGACTATGGCGATTATCCCTGGGTAACACAGGTCACGGGTTCGCAAGTCACTTCTCAATATGTTGAAACCCGCAAAGAAGTTGAGCGCAGCGTAAAAGTTGGCTGGATGCACAGCGAGCAGGAGTGTGTTGAACGTATTGAGCACGCCATCAAGCAGGGACGATGTATTGCGTGGATACGTAACTCCATTGATGACGCGATTGGTATTTATCGTCAACTGCTAGCCAGAGGGAATATTCCCGCCGAAAGCGTTTTGATGTTCCACAGCCGCTTTGCTTTTCACGATCGCCAACGGATTGAAAATCAGGCACTGGCACAATTTGGCAAAAAAGGGAGTGCACAGCGGGCCGGAAAAGTACTGATTGCTACCCAGGTTATTGAGCAAAGTTTAGACATTGACCTGGATGAAATGATCTCCGATTTAGCCCCGGTGGATCTGTTGATTCAGCGTACTGGACGGTTACAGCGGCATATCCGCGATCGCAGTGGTTTGATAAAAGCTTCCGGGCAGGACGAGCGGGATGCACCGGAACTGCTGGTTTTTTCCCCTGAATGGGATGACTCGCCGCGAGAAGATTGGTTCTCAGGTGCCATGCGTAATAGCGCCTATGTCTATCCCGATCATGGTCGCCTGTGGCTGACCCAGCGCGTGTTGCGTGAACAGGGCGAAATTCGGATGCCACAGTCCGCAAGGCTGCTGATTGAATCGGTCTACGGTGAAGACGCTGAAATACCTGAGGGATTTGCGAAGGCGGAACAGTTGCAGGAAGGAAAGTACTACTGCGATCGGGCCTTTGCCAGCCAGAACCTGATTAACTTCGCGCCGGGTTACAGCCCTGAAAGCAGCGATTATCTCCCGGAAAAACTTTCAACACGCCTGGCTGAAGAGTCGGTTGCACTGTGGCTGGCGAAAATCGTTGATGGAGTCGTCGAACCTTATGCGCCAGGAGATCATGCCTGGGAAATGAGCGCGCTACGGATACGCCAGGGATGGTGGGAAAAGCACAAAGATGAGTTTGAACGATTACAAGGTGAAATGCTGCGGCAGTGGTGCATTGAACAACATCAGAATCAGGAGTTTGCGGTGGTGATTGTGGTGTCGGAGGTTGATAACTGCGGTTATTCAGCCAGTGAAGGATTAATCGGAAGAATGGAGGTATAGCGATACCCATATGGATAGCTTCTCACTTTTAACAACCCCCTGGCTTCCCGTGCGTTTTAAAGACGGCCACGTGGGCAAGCTGGCTCCCGTTAATCTGGCGGATGAGAATGTGGTAGATATCGCCGCGACGAGGGCAGATTTACAGGGCGCGGCCTGGCAGTTTTTGCTGGGACTATTGCAATGCAGTATTGCGCCGAAAAACCGTGCTCGCTGGGAGGACATCTGGCTTGAAGGGCTGAATGCGGATGCACTTCAGCAAAAGCTTAAACCGCTGGAACATGCTTTTCAGTTTGGTGCCGATACGCCTTCGTTTATGCAGGATTTCGAGCAGTTAACCGGAGAAAAGGCTTCTATCGCTTCTTTGCTGCCAGAAATCCCCGGCGCGCAAACTACTAAATTTAATAAAGATCATTTTGTTAAACGTGGCATGACGGAGCGCTTTTGTCCGCACTGTGCGGCGCTGGCGCTCTTTTCATTACAGCTAAATGCGCCAGCGGGTGGTAAGGGGTATCGCACTGGTCTTCGCGGCGGCGGGCCGATGACCACGCTACTTGAATTGCAGGAGTACCAGGGACACAGGCAAACGCCGCTGTGGCGCAAGCTGTGGCTGAATGTTATGCCGCAGGATAGCGCAGGAATGCCGATACCAGAGCGGTGTGATGAAACCGTTTTTCCCTGGCTGACCAATACTCGTACTAGTGAACCTTTGACTGGTGTAAATACGACACCAGAACATGTGAATGCACTTCAGGCCTATTGGGGAATGCCGCGACGTATTCGTCTTGATTTTAGCGCTACTGAGTCTGGCCATTGCGACCTCTGTGAAACCCAAAGCGATCAACTGCTGAGTTTGATGACCACGAAAAACTACGGCATAAACTATGAGGGCTGGACACATCCGTTAACGCCGTATCGCAGAGCGTTGAAAGGCGATAATGTAAAATTTTCCGTTAAGCCACAGCCCGGTGGGCTTATCTGGCGCGACTGGTTAGGGTTGAGTCGGGAAGTCGAGTCGGAGAATAACATCGAATATCCTGCGTTAGTCGTCAAAGCCAGCAGTGAAAATAAGCTTAAGAATACCAAAGTAGGTTTATGGGGCTTTGGCTATAATTTCGAGAATATGAAAGCCCGCTGCTGGTATGAACACCATTTTCCGCTGCTATTAACCGAAAATATTATCCCCGAGCTACGTCTCGCGGCGCAAACCGCATCGCGCAACCTTAGCCTGTTGCGCAGCGCATTAAAAGAGGCATGGTTTGATGATGCCAAAGGCGCGCGCGGCGACTTCAGCTTTATTGATATCGACTTCTGGCACCTGACTCAGGGGCGCTTTCTTGAGCTTATTCACGATCTTGAAAACGGACAGAGCCCAGATGAAAGGCTTAGCCGGTGGCGAACCACCCTGTGGCTATTTACGCGCAAATACTTTGACGACCACGTTTTTACCAACCCGTATGAGAGTACCAATCTCAAACGCATCATGCTGGCGCGTAAAAAATATTTTACCAAATCGGCGGAGAAGCAACGTGCAAAAGCCGCCAAAGCGAAAAAGCAGGAGGCTGCTAAATGAGTATTGTTCAGGATGACCACAAGACCACGCTGCGTCGATGGCATGAAACGTTGCAGGAAAAACGCGGCCTGCGTGCCAGCCTGCGGCGCAGCAAAACGGTGAATGACGCCTGCATGTCGGAAGGATATCGTTCCCTGCTGATGCAGACTCACACCTTATGGAAAATCGAAGGGCAAGAGTGGCGTTTTACCGCACTGGCGCTAACGGCAGCGCTGGCCGCGCACGTTAAATCCATTGATGAACGGCAGAAATTTGCCGCGCAATTAGGCCAGACGACCGGGAATAATCCGGTGATGTCGGAACTGCGCTTTTCCCGGCTGTCAGCGGTGAAAACGCCGGATCAATTGCTGCGCCAGCTGCTGCGTGCCGTTCGGCTGCTAAATGGCTCGGTGAATCTTCCTTCACTGGCGGATGACATTTTCCAGTGGTGTCGGGAAAACGACGAGCTGCTTACCCATATTCGCCGCCATCAGCGGCCGACTGAATTTATTCGTATCCGCTGGGCGCTGGAATATTACCAGGCCGATGATGCTAACCACAACGATCAATAAGGGACTATAAGATGACCACATTTATCCAACTGCATTTACTGACCGCTTACCCGGCTGCCAACCTGAACCGTGATGATACCGGCTCCCCGAAAACGGTAGTGCTTGGCGGCGCGACGCGTCTGCGTATTTCCTCGCAAAGCCTGAAGCGTGCATGGCGCACGTCTGAACTTTTTGAACAAGCGCTTGCCGGAAATATTGGTATCCGTAGCGGGCGTATTGCGCGTGAAGCGGCGAAGGTTCTGGTGGAAAGCGGTATTGAGGAGAAAAAGGCGATTGAGTGGGCAGCAAAGATTGCGGATTATTTAGGTAAAGTAAAAGCAGATAAAAAAACCAAAGATCCCCTGACCAACACAGAAACCGAACAATTAGTACATATCAGCCCAGCGGAGTTTGATGCAGTAATGGCCCTGGCGCATCGACTGGCGGAAGAAAAACGTGCGCCAAAAGAAGACGAGCTGGTTTTATTACGCCGCGATCGCATGGCCGTCGATATTGCGATGTTTGGCCGTATGCTGGCAAATAAACCTGAGTTCAACGTTGAAGCTGCCTGCCAGGTTGCGCACGCGTTCGGCGTCAGCGAGACGATTGTAGAAGATGATTTCTTTACCGCGGTAGATGACCTACGCCATGCGTCAACAGAAGATGCCGGTGCCGGACACCTTGGCGAAGCCGGATTCGGCTCGGCCCTGTTTTACACCTATATCTGTATTGATAAAGATCTGCTGGTGAAAAATCTCAACGGTAATGAAGAACTGGCAAATAAAACGCTGCGTGCCTTTACCGAAGCGGCGCTGAAAGTCTCGCCAACCGGTAAACAAAACAGCTTCGCCAGCCGCTCCTATGCGTCCTGGACGCTGGCGGAAAAGGGCACCGATCAACCCCGCTCACTGGCTGCGGCGTATTACAATCCGATCAACGGTACCAATCAGCTGGAGGTTGCTGTAAAGCGCATCACTGAACTGCGTGAAAATATGAATAAAGTCTACGGGCAGCAAACAGAATCTACCGGCTTCGACGTTATGAATCAGAAAGGAAGCATCAAAGACGTGCTTGATTTTATCTGTGCGTAAGGGGTGGCTATGAGCCAATATCTGATTTTTCAGCTGCACGGGCCGATGGCCTCCTGGGGCGTGGATGCGCCCGGAGAGGTACGTCATAGCCATGAGTTACCGTCACGTTCGGCGCTGCTGGGTTTACTGGCCGCAGCGCTGGGCATCCGTCGTGATGAAGAAGCGCGCCTGAAGGCGTTCAATCAGCACTACACATTTCTGCTGTGCGCCAGTCAGGAACCGCGCTGGGCGCGAGACTATCACACTGTTCAGATGCCGAAAGAGGTGCGTAAAGCCCGCTATTTCAGCCGTCGTGAAGAGTTGAGCGATCCTGCACTACTGAGTGCGCTGATCTCAAGAAGAGACTATTACACCGATGCCTGGTGGATGGTAGCGCTGACAGTCACGCCTGATGCGCCTTATTCATTATCGCAATTGCAGGATGCATTACTACATCCTGTTTTTCCTTTGTATCTGGGGCGTAAGAGTCATCCTTTGGCACTACCTCTTGCGCCATTATTGCTGGAAGGAACTGCACCGGATGCATTAAACGATGCGTATCATCAGTATCAGAATAAATTCACTGCGTTAAATATCCCACTAGCAACATTACAGCCTGATTGCTGGTGGGAAGGTGAACACGACGGACTGGAAGCCAACAAAATATTACGTCGTCGCGACAGACCAATAAGCCGCCAGCAGTGGACCTTTGGCGAGCGTACCGTTAATCAGGGGCCGCTGTTTATCAAGGAGGAGCCGTGTATCTCTCAAAAATAACTCTGGAGACCGGGCGGCTTGCGCCTTCTCAACTGTTACATCTGGTCGAGCGTGGTGAATACGTCATGCACCAGTGGCTCTGGGCGCTCTTTCCCGGAGGTCAGGAGCGGCAGTTTCTTTATCGGCGTGAAGAGATGCAGGGAGCATTTCGCTTCTTTGTACTCTCTCAACAACCTCCGGCACAGAGCGACATTTTCGATGTTCAACATCGATCGTTCGTACCGGCATTACGTGTGGGACAGACGTTGTGTTTCAGCCTGCGCGCCAACCCAACGATTTGCAAAAACGGTAAGCGTCACGATCTGTTAATGGAGACGAAGCGTCAGGTCAGAGGACGTGTTGATGGTCCGGATATCTGGCAGCATCAACAGCAGGCCGCACAAGACTGGCTGATGCGTCAGGGCGATCAGAATGGATTTTCACTACGAGAAGTGAATGTGGATGCCTATCGACAACAGCAGGTAATTCGGGCGAAATCCCGCCAGATGATCCAGTTTAGCAGCGTGGACTACTCTGGCATGCTGGTGGTTAACGATGTTGCGTTATTCCTGCAACGACTCGTGCAGGGATACGGTAAAAGCCGGGCATTTGGCTGTGGGTTAATGTTGATTAAACCCGGAGATAACGCGTGACGTTTGTTCCGCTAAGCCCGATCCCGCTGAAAGATCGTACTTCAATGATCTTTCTCCAGTATGGTCAGATTGATGTACTGGACGGTGCATTTGTATTGATTGATAAGACCGGTATCCGTACTCATATTCCGGTTGGATCGGTGGCCTGTATTATGCTGGAGCCAGGAACGCGGGTTTCTCATGCTGCGGTACGTCTGGCCTCGACGGTCGGAACATTATTGGTATGGGTGGGTGAGGCGGGGGTTCGTGTTTACTCTTCCGGACAGCCAGGCGGCGCGCGGGCGGACAAGCTTTTGTATCAGGCGAAGCTGGCGCTTGATAATGATTTACGCCTGAAAGTGGTACGCAAAATGTATGAATTGCGTTTTCGCGAGCCACCGCCAGCCCGTCGTTCCGTCGAACAGTTGCGTGGTATTGAAGGTTCCCGCGTGCGCCAGACTTACGCTGTTTTAGCAAAAAGGTATGGCGTGAAGTGGCATGGCCGTAACTATGATCCTAAAGATTGGAAAAAGGGCGACATAGTGAACCAGTGCATTAGTGCCGCGACGTCGTGCCTGTACGGGATTTCTGAAGCGGCGGTACTGGCGGCAGGCTACGCACCAGCGATTGGTTTTATTCATAGCGGCAAACCCCTTTCATTCGTTTACGACATTGCAGATATCATTAAATTTGAATCAGTGGTGCCAAAGGCATTTGAAATTGCTGCTCGCGCGCCCTCCGAACCCGATCGAGAAGTGCGGCTAGCCTGTCGTGATATTTTTCGCAGTACAAAGCTGACCGGAAAACTGATCCCGCTGATTGAAGATGTGCTCGCTGCCGGAGAGATTGAACCACCGCAACCTGCGCCAGATATGCTGCCTCCGGCTATACCAGAGCCGCAGTTACTGGGTGATGGCGGGCATCGGGGACAGGGGTAATGAGTATGGTGGTAGTGGTTACGGAAAATGTACCGCCGCGCCTCAGGGGACGGCTTGCTATATGGCTACTGGAGATCCGAGCCGGTGTGTACGTCGGTAATATTTCAAAGCGTGTACGGGAAATGGTCTGGCAGCAGATTACGCAATTGGGAGGTGCCGGGAACGTGGTGATGGCCTGGGCAACGAACTCGGAGTCCGGCTTTGAGTTTCAAACCTGGGGAGAAAACCGACGTATTCCGGTAGATCTGGATGGCCTCCGGCTGGTTTCATTTCTTCCTGTTTAAAATCAGCAGGTTATTCGCTCTTTAATAACACGGGATTGTTACTGATTGGTTGGTAGATTGTTGTTTGGTAAAAAATTTATTTGAAAACAAAGGCATATGTTTAGAGTGTTCCCCGCGCGAGCGGGGATAAACCGGGGGCAAGACCCGTGTCGGAGATCCAATTAGAGTGTTCCCCGCGCGAGCGGGGATAAACCGGTGCGCTCTGCGTTCAGGGACTCTCTAGTCATGTGTTCCCCGCGCGAGCGGGGATAAACCGGGGCAGTCCATTATCTTTGGATGGGTCGACGAGCAATCGCCTAAGTGTTCCCCGCGCGAGCGGGGATAAACCGTCAGCGCGACAGGTGGATTATTGAGTGCGCACGTGTTCCCCGCGCGAGCGGGGATAAACCGTTATGACAAAAGAGGAGCTTTTCAGTGTTGTGGTGTTCCCCGCGCGAGCGGGGATAAACCGGAAACACAGGTTATGCGACGAAATGCCGTGAACGTGTTCCCCGCGCGAGCGGGGATAAACCGGGACTGCCATCAATCGTGGTCAAAGTGCCTCAGTGTTCCCCGCGCGAGCGGGGATAAACCGCGCATCTTCTTTAGCCTCGAAAACAACCCGCCCGTGTTCCCCGCGCGAGCGGGGATAAACCGAAAACGAACGTTAAAGTCGCCAGCAGTATAAGGTGTTCCCCGCGCGAGCGGGGATAAACCGCAGATAAGGACTGCGTACAAGTTTCACGCGGTGTGTTCCCCGCGCGAGCGGGGATAAACCGATAACGGGTACGACTGGATATCGAATCTTAATGTGTTCCCCGCGCGAGCGGGGATAAACCGAACGAGTGGCAGGGCATTGATTACACCGATGCGTGTTCCCCGCGCGAGCGGGGATAAACCGTTCAGGTTTCTGCGGAACGAACTCCGCACGATGTGTTCCCCGCGCGAGCGGGGATAAACCGCCTTACCGTGAAAACATAATACAACATTCCTAGTGTTCCCCGCGCGAGCGGGGATAAACCGCTGGCGCTCGTGGGGGTATCACTTACTCTCAAGTGTTCCCCGCGCGAGCGGGGATAAACCGCGGATATTGAGTACGCATTCCTGAATAACGGCGTGTTCCCCGCGCGAGCGGGGATAAACCGCAGCAACTCGGTAGTGTGGGTTTGATGATTGAGTGTTCCCCGCGCGAGCGGGGATAAACCGAATATCGGGATCATTGATGACCCGGCGAAAGAGTGTTCCCCGCGCGAGCGGGGATAAACCGCTCTGGCAAACAGACGGCAGTGCGCCGGAGCAGTGTTCCCCGCGCGAGCGGGGATAAACCGTGTGAGCGCTGGTACGAAATCCGCGCGGCGGCGTGTTCCCCGCGCGAGCGGGGATAAACCGGATTACGCTCGACGGCCCAACGCGAATCACTCGTGTTCCCCGCGCGAGCGGGGATAAACCGTTACCCCGCCGCACTGGGAGCGAGTGACGAAAGTGTTCCCCGCGCGAGCGGGGATAAACCGTTGACGGGACTGACCAGACGTCACTCGGCCAAGTGTTCCCCGCGCGAGCGGGGATAAACCGTTCATCCTATTAATATTCAGTCGGCGTCGTTAGTGTTCCCCGCGCGAGCGGGGATAAACCGCTGGTCACTGGCAATCAGGCAGCAGCCGTACTGTGTTCCCCGCGCGAGCGGGGATAAACCGGGACCCCCGATTTAGCAGTTGACAAGTTGTATGTGTTCCCCGCGCGAGCGGGGATAAACCGGGAGCCGTAAATAGCAGCCTCAACACAACGACGTGTTCCCCGCGCGAGCGGGGATAAACCGCCCTTTGGTCTGCACGATCACACTATTGGTGAGTGTTCCCCGCGCGAGCGGGGATAAACCGCACGACAGCAGGCAGCGAGGGGCGACCGAATGGTGTTCCCCGCGCGAGCGGGGATAAATCGAAATGACAGAGCGCGAAAAGCTTGAGGCGTGGGTATTCCTCGCGCCAGCAGGACTAAACCCGCGCTATACGCAGCCTGCCCCTGCAATCTCCGCTAAACACCCATCACACTTTCCCGGTCTTCGCCAGCTCCTTTAGCAGCGGCAGCATGACGCTGACCACCTCGCGACTGCGGTGCGTAATGCGGCCAGGCAATGTTTTATCCAGGTACTGCTGGTTATCAAGACGCGCATTGTGCCAGCTATTTCCCTGCGGAAAGTCACGCGTTTTTTTACGCTGTTGATAGCCGTCTTTATTGCCCAGTGACCAGTTAGTCGCTTCCACCGAAAGAACAGGAATACCCGCTTTATCAAACGCTTCGGCATCATTACAGCAGCCCGTGCCTTTAGGATAAGCGGGATTTAAACCGGGATTCATGGCGGCGGCGATCCCGAGGCTTCGGGCAATGGCCAGCGCGCGGTCGCGGGTCAGTTTTCTCACTGCGGCAGGCGTGGTTTTACCGCTGTTAAAATACAGTTTTTCGCCAATAATCAGGTTATCGAGGTTAATAACCAGCAGGATGTTTTTCTTCTCGGCAGCGCTCATTCGGGAAAGCAGACTTTCCGCGCCAAGCTTACCTTCTTCCTCGCCGCTGGTCGCAATAAAGCGGATGCCATACTGCGTCGGTATATTTTTCAGGGCGTCGGCAAGTTCCAGCATAACGCCTACACCGGCGGCGTTATCGTCAACGCCCTGAAGCGTCAGGCCACCCAGATTGGCGGCGACGTCGGCATCGCTATTGGGAGCGTAAGTATCAAGATGCGCAACAATGAAAATTTGCTGTTTTACCCGACCTTCGTGTGCCGCGATAACCGTACTGCCGGTCACCTTATGCCAGTTTTGCTGTTTATCAGCGGACATATAGATATAGCGGCTGTTAAACGTGCGTATATCGCTTTGATAACCCATCAAGGCAAACTGCTGGCGCACATAGTCGGCTGCCAGCATCTCTGCAGGCGTTCCGGTCATGCGGCCGGGGAAATAAGTCGCGATATAGCGGGTCTGAGTGGTGGCAATCTCTCCAGGATGCGTCGATTTTGCCAGTGCGGGGAAAATAAAACCTGCGCTGAACGCCAGGGCTGCGACCCAACGGCGCGATGCGGACAACATAACAGATCCTTAAAAAACAAAAAAACTCGACCCGTATAGTATGAAACCGCGATCGGGCTTACACAATTTGAAATCCCTGTGAATCCCTGAAAACAGGCGGGTTAAGCACTTTTTGATATTAGCTTTCCCATGATGTTATTCCTTTGAGGAACTACTCATTCCATTTCGTAATTTCATTTGCGCTAAACGCGGCCCTATAGTCCCTCCACTATATGATGTTTGCGAGTCGCTGTGCTGTGGAATACCTGCCTCTTTTTGCTGAGTTGAAAGACCGACCCGTGCTGGTTATTGGCGGCGGTGAAATTGCCAGCCGGAAAATTGCTTTTCTGCGCCGGGCCGGGGCGAAGGTTCAGGTTGTCGCTACCCGTCTTGATGCAGAACTGGCTGAAATGGCTGAGCAGCAGCAGATCGAGTGGCTGGCGACAGAATTTATCGATGCGCAAATCGACACCGTTTTTTTAGTTATTGCCGCCACTGACGACAGTGACCTTAATCAACGGGTGTTCGCCGCAGCTAACGCCCGCCATCGTCTGGTCAATGTGGTAGATAACCAGCCGCTGTGTTCCTTTATTTTCCCGTCGATTGTTGAGCGGGCACCGCTACTGGTAGCGATCTCTTCCGGTGGAAACGCGCCCGTACTGGCGCGTTTGCTGCGCGAAAAAATTGAGGCGCTGTTACCAAAAGATCTGGGGCGAATGGCTGATGTGGCAGGACGCTGGCGCGAGCGTATTAAACAGCATCTTCACACCACGGCTGAACGTCGTCGATTCTGGGAGCGGGCATTTCGCGGGCGTTTTGCCAGCCTGATGGCCGCCGGAAATCAGCAGGCAGCGGAAGAGGCACTGGCGCAGGCGCTACAGCATCCGCAGCAGACGCAGGGCGAAATTATCCTCGTCGGGGCGGGACCAGGCGATGCCGGGTTGTTGACGATACGCGGTTTACAGGTGCTCCAGCAGGCTGACGTGGTGTTTTACGATCATCTGGTTACCGACGAAATTCGTGAACTGATCCGCCGCGATGCCGAACTTATCTGCGTGGGGAAACGTGCGGATAAACATACGGTCCCGCAGCATGAAACCAATCAAATGCTGATTGATGCAGCGCGGGCGGGCAAAACGGTTGTGCGCTTAAAAGGCGGCGATCCGTTTATTTTTGGTCGCGGTGGAGAGGAGCTTCAGGCCGCCGCCGCCGCTGGTATTCCGTTTCAGGTGGTCCCCGGTGTGACCGCGGCCTCCGGGGCAACAGCGTATGCCGGCATTCCACTCACCCATCGTGAACATGCCCAGAGCGTCACTTTTGTGACCGGCCACTATAAGCCGGACAGCACGCCGTTTGACTGGCGGCAGCTGGCGCAGAGTCGCCAGACGCTGGCGATCTATATGGGCACGATGAAAGCCGCCGAAATTAGCGCCCGGCTTATTCAACACGGCCGCGATGAAAATACGCCCGTCGCCGTGATTTCACGCGGTACGCGTGCCGATCAACAGGTCAGCACTGGCACGTTACAACAACTCGACAATCTGGCAAAAGATGCGCCGATGCCGGCGCTGCTGGTCATCGGTGAAGTGGTGAATCTGCATCGCGAACTGGCCTGGTTTCAACATACAACAGGTGCGGAAGCGTTCAGGGCTTCCGTGATTAATCTGGCTTAAGGAACGGTTATGGATCAAAAACGACTGACTCACCTGCGACAACTGGAGGCGGAAAGCATCCATATCATCCGTGAAGTTGCCGCTGAGTTTTCTAATCCGGTGATGCTTTACTCGATAGGTAAAGATTCCAGCGTGATGCTGCATCTGGCACGAAAAGCGTTTTATCCGGGGACGCTGCCGTTCCCGCTGCTGCACGTGGATACCGGCTGGAAATTTCGTGAAATGTACGAATTCCGCGACCGTACCGCCAAAGCCTACGGCTGCGAATTACTGGTGCATAAAAATCCGGAAGGCGTGGCGATGGGCATTAATCCCTTTGTTCACGGCAGCGCAAAACATACTGACATCATGAAAACCGAAGGCCTGAAGCAGGCGCTCAATAAATACGGTTTTGATGCGGCATTTGGCGGCGCGCGTCGCGATGAAGAAAAATCCCGTGCTAAAGAGCGTATCTATTCGTTTCGCGATCGGTTTCACCGCTGGGACCCTAAAAACCAGCGTCCGGAACTGTGGCACAACTATAACGGTCAGGTGAATAAAGGCGAAAGCATCCGTGTGTTCCCGCTGTCCAACTGGACCGAGCAGGATATCTGGCAATATATCTGGCTGGAAAATATCGATATCGTTCCACTCTATCTGGCCGCTGAACGTCCGGTACTGGAACGTGATGGCATGCTGATGATGATTGATGACGAGCGCATTGATTTACAGCCGGGTGAAGTCATTGAGCAGCGGATGGTGCGTTTTCGTACTCTCGGCTGCTGGCCGCTTACCGGCGCAGTGGAGTCTAAGGCGCAGACGCTGCCGGAAATTATCGAAGAGATGCTGGTCTCTACCACCAGCGAACGTCAGGGGCGCGTCATTGACCGCGACCAGGCTGGCTCCATGGAGCTTAAGAAACGTCAGGGGTATTTCTAAGGAGCCGCTATGAACACTGCACTTGCCCAACAAATCGCTAATGAGGGCGGCGTCGAAGCCTGGATGGTTGCTCAACAACACAAAAGCCTGCTGCGGTTTTTAACCTGCGGCAGCGTCGACGACGGTAAAAGCACGCTAATTGGCCGTCTGCTGCACGATACCCGTCAGATTTACGAAGATCAGCTGTCATCCCTGCACAATGACAGTAAGCGTCACGGCACGCAGGGCGAGAAGCTGGATCTTGCGCTGCTGGTTGATGGGCTACAGGCCGAGCGCGAGCAGGGCATTACTATTGACGTGGCGTATCGCTATTTCTCGACCGAAAAGCGCAAATTTATCATTGCCGACACGCCGGGACACGAGCAGTACACGCGCAATATGGCGACCGGTGCATCGACCTGTGACCTGGCTATTTTGCTGATTGATGCGCGCAAAGGTGTGCTGGATCAGACCCGTCGTCACAGCTTTATCTCCACACTACTGGGCATTAAGCATCTGGTCGTGGCGATCAATAAAATGGATCTCGTCAATTTTAGCGAAGAGACCTATAACGCCATTCGCGAAGATTATCTGACCTTCGCCGCCCAGTTGCCGGGTGAGCTGGACATCCGCTTTGTGCCGCTGTCTGCGCTGGAAGGCGATAACGTCGCTAATGACAGCGATAAAATGCCGTGGTACAGCGGCCCGACGCTGCTGGAGGTGCTGGAAACGGTTGAGATCCAGCGGGTAGTTGATACCCAGCCAATGCGCTTTCCGGTGCAGTACGTGAACCGTCCTAATCTCGATTTTCGTGGCTACTCCGGCACGCTGGCGTCCGGTGTCGTTAACGTCGGTCAGCGAATTAAAGTATTACCGTCGGGCGTAGAATCAACCGTGGCGCGCATTGTGACCTTTGACGGCGATTTGCAGCAGGCTGTGGCAGGCGAAGCTATTACTCTGGTGCTGAACGATGAAATCGACATTAGCCGCGGCGATCTGCTGCTGGATGCGCAGGCCTCACTGCCAGCAGTACAACGTGCGGCCGTGAATGTGGTATGGATGACCGAGCAGCCGCTGACCGTCGGGCAAAGTCTGGATATCAAAATTGCCGGCAAAAAAACCCGCGCCCGCGTAGACGCTATTGACCATCAGTTTGATATCAATAATCTGACCCGCCATCCGGCAGAAAATTTGCCGCTGAACGGCATCGGCCAGGTTGAGCTGACTTTTGACGAACCGCTGGTACTGGATAAATACCTCGATAATCCGGTAACCGGAGGCATGATATTTATCGATCGTCTGACTAACGTCACGGTTGGCGCCGGACTGGTACATGAGGTCCATGAACAGGCAGCAAGCGCACACTCAGAATTCAGCGCATTTGAACTGGAACTGAACGCGCTGGTACGCAAGCACTTCCCGCACTGGGGCGCGCGCGATTTGCTGGGAGGCAAATAATGGCGCAGCATGACGAAAATGTTGTCTGGCATCCTCACCCGGTGACGGCGCAGCAGCGCGAGCAGCTTCACGGTCATCGTGGCGTTGTTCTGTGGTTTACCGGGCTTTCGGGCTCGGGTAAATCCACCGTGGCAGGCGCGCTTGAAGAGGCGCTGCACCGTCTGGGGGTGAGTACGTATTTGCTTGATGGCGACAATGTTCGTCATGGACTGTGTCGCGATCTGGGATTTAGCGATGACGATCGTAAAGAGAATATTCGCCGCGTCGGAGAGGTGTCCCGGCTGATGGTGGATGCGGGCCTCGTGGTGCTTACCGCATTTATCTCTCCGCACCGCGCCGAGCGTCAAATGGTGCGCGAACAGGTCGGGGAGGGGCGTTTTTTCGAAGTCTTCGTCGATACGCCACTTTCGATTTGTGAAACCCGCGATCCAAAAGGACTGTATAAAAAAGCCCGCGCCGGTGAAATACGCCATTTCACCGGGATTGATTCCGTCTATGAAGCGCCGGATGCGCCTGAAATGCATCTGAATGGTGAACAATTAGTAACAAATTTGGTAAATCGATTATTAGATCTGTTGAGGCAGAACGATATTATCAGATCCTGATATGCCGCCGGACGACATCACCGTCCGGCAGGCCAGGTAACGGGATTGACTATGCGCGAAAGCCAAAATTTAAGCATCATCACTAATGAGCCGCTAACGACAGATGAAGAGACCACCTGGTCTTTTCTTGGGGCCGTGGTGGGGTTTATCTCATGGTTACTGGCAGCCGCCATACCCTTTCTGATTTATGGCCCCAATACGCTATTTTTCTTTCTCTATACCTGGCCCTTCTTTCTGGCGCTAATGCCCGTCGCCGTTGTCGTCGGCATTGCGCTCTATTCTCTGCTGAATGGCAAATTCATTTACACCTCGCTGGCAACCGCGCTGACGGTCGTTGCCATGTTCGGCATTCTGTTTATGTGGCTGATGGGGTAGCGTCTTTTGGATGCTGGATTAAGCTATATCCGTCTCCCTCACGTTGTCTGTAGGCTGACTTAGCCGTACCGCAAGCCGGGTGAGTCACGTGAGACCTCGCGACAATTCGCCTCGCTGCGACGCGGCATACCTACCTGCGGGTAAAATATGGTACATTTGACGCGGTTACGCGGCATTGCCTGCCGTCGGGGTAGAGTCCCCTGGCGAGTTATGGGATGATGATGCCGTTTTTCAGGGGGCAGGATGGGTAAACTAACGCTGATATTGCTGGCTTTACTGGTCTGGCTACAGTACTCGCTGTGGTTTGGCAAAAATGGCTTACATGATTACAGCCGCGTCAGCGATGATGTCCAGGTTCAGCAAACAACCAACGCAAAACTAAAAGCGCGTAACGATCAGCTTTTCGCCGAAATTGACGACCTTAACGGTGGCCAGGAAGCGATTGAAGAGCGTGCGCGTAATGAACTGAGTATGACCCGACCGGGCGAAACATTTTATCGTCTGGTGCCGGATGCGTCTAAACGTAATCTGAGTCCAGGGCAAAATAACCGATAACAGGCCAGGAACGTAAGATGGCAGCAACTTTACCAGGCGTTTGTGCCGTGGTTCCGGCAGCAGGGTTTGGCCGCCGTATGCAGGCGGAGTGCCCGAAACAATACCTCTCAATTGGTAACAAAACGATTCTTGAACATGCGGTGATTGCGCTACTGGCGCATCGTCGCGTGAAGCAGGTGATCATCGCTATCACCCCAGGCGATGAGCGCTTTCAGCAATTACCGCTGGCAGATCATCCGTATATTACCGTCGTCGACGGTGGCGATGAACGTGCGGATTCCGTACTGGCGGGTCTGAAAGCGGTAAAAGAGGCGAGCTGGGTGCTGGTGCATGATGCCGCACGCCCGTGTCTCTGTCAGGATGATTTAGATCGTCTGCTGATGCTCAGTGAAACCAGCCGCGTAGGGGGAATTCTGGCGGCGCCGGTTCGTGACACCATGAAACGAGGCGAACCGGGTAATCCGGCCATTGCCCACACCGTCGATCGTAACGATCTCTGGCATGCGCTGACGCCGCAATTCTTCCCGCGAGAGCTGCTGACCCGCTGCCTGACGCGCGCGCTCGATGAAGGCGCAGTCATTACGGATGAAGCCTCGGCGCTGGAGTACTGCGGTTTCCATCCTGAACTGATCCCAGGTCGTGCGGACAATATCAAAGTTACCCGTCCGGAAGATCTGGCGCTTGCCGAATTTTATCTCACCCGATTACACCCTCAGGAGAAAATATAATGCGAATTGGTCATGGATTTGATGTACACGCGTTTGGCGGTGAAGGCCCAATTGTGATTTGCGGCGTACGTATTCCTCATGAAAAAGGGCTGTTAGCTCACTCCGACGGCGATGTCGCACTTCATGCGCTAACCGATGCCCTGCTTGGTGCCGCAGCACTGGGAGATATTGGTAAACTGTTCCCCGACACCGACCCGGCTTTCAAAGGTGCCGACAGCCGTGGACTGCTGCGTGAAGCATGGCGTCGCGTGCAGGAGAAAGGGTATACCCTCAGCAACGTCGACGTCACCATTATCGCTCAGGCGCCTAAAATGCTGCCGCACATTCCACAAATGCGCATTTTTATTGCCGAAGATCTTGGTTGTCATATGGATGACGTCAACGTCAAGGCGACTACTACAGAAAAACTGGGCTTTACCGGGCGCGGCGAGGGCATTGCCTGTGAGGCCGTGGCGCTACTGAACAAGGCGGCCAAATGATCGACATTGAAAATCTGACTTACCTGCACGGGAAGCCGCAGGGACAGGGGCTGTTAAAAGCCAGCCCGGAGGATTTTTTGGTGGTAGAAGATCTTGGTTTTGAGCCGGACGGTGAAGGCGAGCATGTGCTGGTCAGGATCCTGAAAAACGGTTGTAACACGCGCTTTGTTGCCGACGCGCTGGCAAAATTCCTGAAAGTGCCGGCGCGTGAAGTAAGCTTTGCCGGTCAAAAAGATAAGCATGCAGTCACCGAACAGTGGCTGTGCGCCCGCGTCCCGGGTAAAGAGATGCCGGATTTGAGCGCCTTCCAGCTGGAAGGTTGTCAGGTTCTTGAGTATGCCCGTCACAAACGCAAGCTGCGACTTGGAGCGCTGAAAGGTAACGCGTTTACGCTGATCCTGCGCGAGGTTACGCAGCGCGATGATGTTGAACAGCGCTTACGGGCGATCCAGACTGCCGGGGTGCCGAACTACTTCGGCACTCAGCGTTTTGGCATTGGCGGCAGTAACCTTCACGGGGCGCTACGCTGGGCGCAAAATGGCGGGCCGGTCCGCGATCGGAATAAACGTAGTTTTTGGTTGTCGGCAGGCCGTAGCGCGTTGTTTAATCACATTGTCAGTGAACGGTTGAGAAAACCGGAATTTAATCAAGTTGTTGACGGCGATGCGCTACAATTAGCGGGGCGCGGCAGCTGGTTTGTTGCCACGCAAGAAGAACAGGCTGAACTTCAGGCCCGGGTTGATCGTCATGAGCTGATGATCACTGCATCTCTGCCCGGTAGCGGCGAGTGGGGCACCCAGCGTGCGGCGCTGGCCTTTGAGCAGGCCGCCATTGCCGAAGAGACGCTGCTACAGCAGTTGCTAATGCGTGAAAAGGTAGAGGCATCGCGCCGCGCTATGCTGCTTGATGTTCAGCAACTGAGCTGGAACTGGTGGGATGATGTCACCGTCGAACTGCGCTTCTGGCTACCGGCAGGCAGCTTTGCGACCAGCGTCGTCAGGGAACTTATTAACACTTCAGGTGATTATGCGAATATTGCTGAGTAACGATGATGGCGTTCATGCACCAGGCATTCAGACGCTGGCGAAAGCGTTACGTGAATTTGCCGACGTTCAGGTCGTGGCGCCCGATCGTAATCGCAGCGGTGCATCAAACTCGCTGACGCTGGAATCCTCGCTGCGTACTTTTTCCCATGAGAACGGCGATATAGCCGTTCAGATGGGCACGCCGACAGACTGCGTTTATCTCGGCGTCAATGCGCTGATGCGTCCGCGTCCGGATGTCGTCGTTTCCGGTATCAATGCCGGGCCAAATCTCGGCGATGACGTGATCTACTCAGGAACCGTTGCCGCGGCAATGGAAGGCCGTCATCTGGGTTTCCCGGCGCTGGCGGTTTCCCTTAACGGCTATACGCACTATGCGACCGCGGCGGCAGTCACCTGCACGCTGCTACGTGCGCTGAGCCGTGAACCGCTGCGCACCAGCCGTATTTTGAATGTTAACGTACCGGATTTACCGCTAGATCAAATCAAAGGCTTCCGCGTAACGCGCTGCGGTAGCCGCCATCCAGCCGAGCAGGTTATACCGCAGGAAGATCCGCGCGGTAATACGCTCTACTGGATCGGACCGCCCGGCGAAAAATTTGACGCCGGCCCCGATACCGACTTTGCGGCGGTAGATGAGGGCTACGTTTCCGTGACGCCACTGCATGTCGATCTCACCGCCCACAGCGCGCGTGAAGTGGTTTCCGACTGGTTAACGCGTGTAGGAGCAGACACGCCATGATAAGCAAACGCGTTCAGAGCCTTCTTGATCAACTACGTACTCAGGGTATAAAAGATGAGCATGTGCTTGAGGCCATCGCTCTGGTCCCGCGTGAAAAGTTTATTGATGAGGCGTTCGAACTCCAGGCATGGGAAAACGTCGCGTTACCTATCGGCCAGGGGCAAACCATTTCCCAGCCTTATATGGTTGCCAGAATGACCGAGTTGCTGGAGCTGACGCCAGAGTGTCGGGTGCTGGAAGTGGGCACCGGTTCAGGTTATCAGACCGCTATCCTGGCACATCTCGTCCACCATGTGTGTTCGGTCGAGCGTATTAAAAGTCTGCAATGGCACGCGCGTCGTCGCCTGAAACAACTCGATCTGCATAATGTGTCCACGCGTCATGGCGATGGCTGGCAAGGATGGCACGCGCGCGCGCCCTTCGACGCCATCATTGTGACGGCAGCACCGCCTGAAATTCCTGTCGAATTAATGTCACAACTTGATGACGGCGGTGTTCTTGTATTACCTGTTGGTGATGAGCATCAGTATTTAAAACGGGTGTGCCGACGGGGGAATGAATTTATTATCGATACCGTTGAGGCAGTGCGCTTTGTGCCGCTGGTCAAAGGGGAGCTGGCCTGAGACCCGGATTTATCCTGGTTATTTCACACAATTTCAGCGTATGGTGAACCTGTTTTCAGTGTCCATACCGCTGCCTTGCACGGTTTTAAGTCACTGGTAGTTAACCTATTCCTGGGGGATAAATGAGCACGGGAAGCCCAACATTCACCGTAAGCCGCGTGGCGGCATTATCACTGATTTCACTTTGCCTGGCCGGCTGCGGTAACTCGGACAACACCCCGGCACCCGTAAGCTCTGTTGGCGGAAGTTCCGCAGGCTCCTCAGGTCAGGACTCGGGAATGCTTATCACGCCGTCTCAAATGGGCAACACCCCGGCGCCGGCACCTCAGATCCAGCCTGTTCAGCCGGTGCAACCTCAGCCAGTTCAATCTCAGCCGGTACAGATCCAGCCAAATGTGCAGCAACCTGATAATGTGCAGGTTGAAAATGGCCATATTGTTTATAACCGTAAATACGGCAATATCCCGAAAGGGAGCTACACCGGTGGCAGCACCTACACCGTCAAGCGAGGCGATACGCTGTTCTACATTGCGTGGGTAACCGGTAATGATTTCCGTGACTTAGCACAGCGCAATAACGTCGCTGCCCCGTATGCTCTGAATGTTGGCCAGGTACTTCAGGTGGGGAGTTCCGCGGGTACACCTATCACCGGAGGTAACGCAATTACCCAAGCTGACGCAAATGCACAAGGAATTGTCTTAAAACCTGCACAGAATTCCACCGTGGCTGTTGCTTCGCAACCTACAATTACGTATTCTGAGGACTCAGGTGAACAAAGTGCTAACAAAATGTTGCCTAACAACCGCCCAACGAGCACACCCGTTACGGCACCTGTTACGGCGCCATCTACCGTCAGCACTACTGTACCGACTGCCAGCAGCACGACAACCAGCTCGCCGATTTCTACCTGGCGCTGGCCAGCTGATGGCAACATTATCGAAAACTTCTCTGCCAACGATAGCGGCAATAAAGGAATCGATATTGCAGGTAGCAAAGGACAGGCAATTATCGCGACTGCGGATGGTCGCGTTGTCTATGCCGGGAATGCACTGCGCGGTTACGGTAATTTAATCATCATTAAACATAACGATGATTACCTGAGTGCCTACGCCCATAACGATACAATGCTGGTCCAGGAGCAACAAGAGATCAAGGCGGGGCAGAAAATAGCTACCATGGGTAGCACTGGAACCAGCTCGACACGTTTACATTTTGAAATTCGTTACAAGGGGAAATCCGTAAACCCGCTGCGTTACTTGCCGCAGCGATAATCAGGCGGGATGCACAACTGTTTGTGTATGTCGTTCAGGGATCACGGGTAGGAGCCACCTTATGAGTCAGAATACGCTGAAAGTTCATGATTTAAATGAAGATGCGCAATTTGATGAGAATGGAGTTGAGGTTTTTGACGAGAAAGCCTTAGTTGTTGAGGAACCTGGTGATAATGAACTGGCTGAGGAAGAGCTATTATCGCAAGGTGCTACACAACGTGTACTTGATGCTACACAACTTTATCTCGGAGAAATTGGTTATTCTCCATTATTAACAGCAGAAGAAGAAGTTTACTTCGCCCGTCGCGCACTGCGCGGAGATGTATCCTCACGCCGTCGCATGATCGAAAGTAACTTGCGTCTGGTGGTAAAAATTGCCCGCCGTTATGGCAATCGTGGTCTGGCACTGCTGGACCTGATCGAAGAGGGCAATCTGGGGCTTATCCGTGCGGTAGAGAAGTTTGATCCGGAACGCGGTTTCCGCTTCTCAACTTACGCAACGTGGTGGATCCGTCAGACAATCGAACGGGCGATTATGAATCAAACCCGTACTATTCGTCTGCCAATTCACATTGTGAAAGAGCTGAACGTTTATCTGCGTACTGCACGTGAACTGTCCCATAAACTGGACCACGAGCCGAGCGCAGAAGAAATTGCAGAACAGCTGGACAAACCGGTTGATGACGTAAGCCGTATGTTACGTCTTAACGAGCGTATTACCTCGGTAGACACCCCGCTGGGTGGCGATTCCGAAAAAGCGCTGCTGGACATCCTGGCCGATGAAAAAGACAACGGCCCGGAAGACACCACGCAAGACGATGACATGAAACAGAGCATCGTTAAATGGCTGTTCGAACTGAACGCCAAACAGCGTGAAGTGCTGGCACGTCGTTTCGGTTTACTGGGTTATGAAGCTGCGACGCTGGAAGACGTGGGTCGCGAAATCGGCCTGACGCGCGAACGCGTTCGTCAGATCCAGGTTGAAGGTCTGCGCCGTCTGCGCGAGATCCTTCAGGCGCAAGGTCTTAATATCGAAGCGCTGTTCCGCGAGTAAGCTATGTTCTTTGAAAAAGGCCCGTTTCGATGAAACGGGCCTTTTTGTTTTTGCGCGCAGAGTGGAATTCACTGAATACGGAAAAATGAAAGTTTGCCCGAACGTGATGAACCGGTATCAATGTAAATTTGATTAGCGAAAGTCTGCACGTGATCGACAATCATATGGCCGAAAATAAAGGCATCGGCTCCTGCAATGGGCCTGCTATTCCCTTCCAGCGAATGAATCACGCGGTCAACTGACCATAATACGATATTAAGATCCACGGCTTTATCATAATCGTATTGATTCCCGGGATAATCAGCATGAGCAATAACGAATTTGCTGGTCGCAGACGCCACCTCAATAATATGGGGGAGCTGGTGAAAGCGTAATAGTGACTGAATGGCCTCCTGCTGCCCGGTGGGCTCCAGATTAAAAAACCAGGCACCACCGCTGGCGAGCCACATATTACCATCCTGAGTAGCAAACGCCTCCAGCGCCATTGCCTCATGATTGCCCATCACTGAAATAAACCACGGTTCATTTAACAGGCGCAAAACGTCCATATTTTCCGGACCGCGATCGATATTATCGCCTACCGAAATTAGTAAATCCTTTTTCCGGCAAAATCCAATGTCATTGAGGCGCGATTGCAGCAGCGAATAACAGCCGTGAATATCACCGACTACCCAGATGTGCTGCCAGTCAGATGCGTTAATTTTGTGGTAACGAACAGAGGTCATATTTGTTTCCGGCAGGGAGTCAAACAGCAAGCCATTATACCATTTTACTGATTATCAGACGTGATTTTATATAACAGAGATGACGGGTACAGGCGGGCTAAAATGATACGTTTATATCATTTTAGCCCAGACACAACCTTTTAAAATGCGGATAAAAAACTGCCCAATGATTGTGGCTACCGGGCAGACGTGCTTAAACCAGGTTTTTCAGACGATAGATCCACTCCAGCGCCTGACGCGGGGTGAGCGTATCAGGATCGAGATTTTCCAGCGCCTCGACTGCCGGGCTGGTTTCTTCTGTCGCCACCAGCAGCGACATCTGCGTGCCGTCGACCTGCGTCGCGGCGGCGTTGGGCGACAGGCTTTCCAGCTCGCGCAGTTTTTGCCGCGCGCGCTTGATCACATCTTTCGGCACGCCGGCCAGTGCGGCGACCGCCAGACCATAGCTTTTACTGGCCGCACCGTCCTGCACGCTGTGCATAAAGGCGATGGTATCGCCATGTTCCAGCGCATCCAGATGAACGTTGGCGACGCCTTCCATTTTTTCCGCAAGCTGGGTTAACTCGAAATAATGGGTGGCGAACAGCGTCAAAGACTTGATCCGGTTAGCCAGGTTCTCAGCGCAGGCCCAGGCCAGCGACAGGCCATCATAGGTGGACGTCCCGCGTCCAATTTCATCCATCAACACCAGGCTATTTTCCGTGGCATTATGCAAAATATTGGCGGTTTCGGTCATCTCTACCATAAAGGTCGATCGCCCGCTGGCCAGATCGTCCGCCGCGCCGACGCGGGTGAAAATGCGATCGATCGGGCCAATCTCCACCTTTTGTGCCGGGACAAAACTGCCGATGTAAGCCAACAGCGTAATCAACGCCGTCTGGCGCATATAGGTACTTTTACCGCCCATATTGGGGCCGGTAATAATTAACATGCGGCGCTGCGGCGAGAGATTCAGCGGATTCGCGATAAACGGCTCATGCAGTACCTGCTCAACCACCGGATGACGACCCTCTTCAATCCGGATGCCAGGTTTTTCGCTAAACGTCGGGCAGCAATAATTGAGTGTATCAGCACGTTCAGCCAGATTCACCAGCACATCCAGCTCGGCCAGTGCGCCCGCGCTTTGTTGCAAATCGGCCAGATGCGGAAGCAGCAGGTCAAATAACTCTTCATAAAGCTGCTTTTCAAGCGCCAGCGCTTTGCCTTTGGAGGTCAGAACTTTATCTTCATACTCTTTCAGCTCGGGAATAATGTAGCGCTCTGCATTTTTCAGCGTCTGACGGCGAACATAGTTAATCGGTGCCAGATGGCTCTGCCCGCGGCTGATTTGAATGTAGTACCCGTGAACGCCGTTGAAACCCACTTTCAGCGTATCGAGGCCGGTACGTTCGCGTTCGCGGATCTCCAGACGATCAAGGTAGTCAGTGGCGCCGTCCGCCAGCCCGCGCCACTCGTCCAGTTCAGCATTGTAGCCTGGGGCAATGACGCCGCCATCGCGCACCAGCACCGGGGGTGCCTCGATAACTGCGCGTTCCAGCAGATCGCGCAGGTCGCTAAATTCGCCCATTTTTTCACGCAGGATCTGCACCGGATGGCTGTCGATACCTGCAAGCTGCTGGCGCAGGTCAGGCAGTTGTTGAAAGGCGTAACGCATCCGGGCTAAATCTCGTGGACGGGCAGTACGCAGCGCCAGACGCGCCAGAATACGCTCCAGATCGCCCACCTGACGCAGTACCGGCTGTAATGCGTCGCTATATTCCTGCAACGCGCCGATGGTTTGCTGGCGGGCGGTGAGAACAGCGTTATCGCGAACCGGCATATGCAGCCAGCGTTTTAACATCCGGCTGCCCATCGGCGTGACCGTGCGGTCCAGCACCGAAGCCAGGGTGTTATCCACGCCGCCCGCCAGATTCTGGGTGATCTCAAGATTACGGCGCGTAGCCGCATCCATAATAATACTGTCCTGCTGTCGCTCAATGGTGATAGAACGAATATGGGGCAGGGCGGTACGCTGCGTATCTTTCACATATTGCAGCAGACAGCCTGCGGCACACAGTCCCCGCACGGCGTTTTCAACGCCGAAGCCGATCAGATCGCGGGTGCCAAATTGCAGGTTAAGCTGCTGGCGGGCAGTATCAATTTCAAACTCCCACAGCGGACGACGGCGCAGTCCGCGACGCCCTTCGATAAGCGACGGCTCAGCAAAATCTTCTGCGTAGAGCAATTCTGCAGGATTGGTGCGCTGGATCTCGGCGGCCATGGTTTCACGATCGGCCGGTTCACTGAGACGAAAGCGGCCGGAGCTGATATCCATTGTCGCGTAACCAAAGCCTTTGCTGTCCTGCCAGATAGCGGCCAGCAAATTGTCCTGACGCTCCTGCAACAGCGCTTCATCACTGATAGTGCCCGGGGTGACAATGCGCACAACCTTACGCTCGACCGGGCCTTTGCTGGTTGCTGGATCGCCAATCTGTTCGCAAATGGCGACCGACTCCCCCAGGTTGACCAGTTTCGCCAGATAGTTTTCCACCGCATGGTGTGGTACTCCGGCCATCGGGATCGGCTCACCCGCAGAAGCACCCCGTTTGGTGAGCGAAATATCCATTAATTGCGAAGCGCGTTTTGCGTCGTCGTAAAACAGCTCGTAGAAGTCACCCATCCGATAAAACAGCAGGATGTCCGGATGCTGGGCTTTCAGTTTCAGGTACTGCTGCATCATGGGGGTGTGAGAATCTAAATTTTCTATTGTGCTCATCGGTTTTAGATATCCATTTTCTTAATTTTTAATGAGTTAGTGATTTTTGTGGTTATCATTAAGTTTCACGTTGTCTCATCGAATATCATGAAATTCTGTATTTATGTTCATGACTGCATAAGGTGCATGATAACGGAGTCTTTATGCCAGGAAAACAAGAGTGAAAGCCACTTTCGTTTAACGCGGTAGAAATGATGAAGTGTGGAGACAAAGATAAGGCCGACGCAGGTGAAACACGTGGCTTACGTGTCACCAGCGGTGCAACTGCACCTGTCCTCTGACTGGCAAGCTTGCTCAGCTTAACATGGGTAACTTCCCACAGACTTCTCTTGCTGCTGCACGTCTTAAATTTCACAAATCATACGGGAAACTGCGGCCCTGTCTTGCTGAGAGTAAAAACAATGTTTGTTAATGAAATCAACCTACCCAGGGGCGATTTCTTATATTTTGACCCATGGAAAATACATAAAGTAGGTCGCTCTTTCAAAGAACAAGGTTTTTATATGCTTTCAGCAAAAATCACTTCATTCGTTTCTGGCTTCCATAAAACACCTTCTTCCACTTCAGCCGCCAACACAGGAAACGTTACCTTTGCAAAATCAGTGACTTCAGTAAGAAATACAACTGTCTATCGTGCAGACACACGCTCCCCTGAAACGATTAGGAAATTTGGTTTTTCTGGCACCAATAGTAATGAGCCTGGTGAAGTTCGTGTATTTGGTAAAAATACCGTATTTGCGTCAACCTCAAAAGAGAAGGTTAAAGACTTTATTCATATGATAGAGCACCAGGGCCAGAGCAAAAAATATCACCTTTATCAAATACAAACTAAAAAACAGGAAGTTTTCTCATTTAGAGAGAATATGGATAAAAACCCAACATCGCTGATTAATGGCATTGCTGATCTGGCTGTGCAGGAATTAGGGATTCCACAGGATGAAGCCGTGGAGTTAGCTAAAAGTGCAATACAAACCGACTATCTTGCTGTAGATGAGGTACAAGTTGAAGGTCCCATTTCTCCTGCTAACATCAAACACATCGACACTATTAGCATTGATGAATGAACAGCCGCCTGCAAGACTGGAGTAAAATCATGTAATCTCCTGTTTGTATATGTTTAATCTAACAATATAGACAGGCACATTATGGACGAGAAGAAATTCAAAGCGCTCACTGATTCTCAGCAACAGCAGCGTTCAGCCATCAGCATTACTTCCGCTGGGACCAGTAGCAATATCACCATCATCACCACGGGCAATTCTCCTGCCGGAGGCGACGTTCCCCTGCGGTGATTGAGGGAATACAGATACGAACAAGCACCTGTATAATATGCTTTAAAAAACATTGATTTATTGCAGATAATGACCACTGCCATCTTAAGCACTGTGAATAATAGAGGCGCAGAGTGAAGTTATGAAGACAATTCTATTTCGCGAGGCAGGCCGGGAATGCACACCGTTATCCTTCAGGATAGTTCTTAAATTACTTTCTGCCGTTACGGTTGGATTATACTGTTAATAACAGGGACGCATTATCGGGTAATGTAAATCGTGCAGGGAGTAATAAAATAGTCATTGTTAGAGGAGAGGTTTATTAGTGTCGACTTCTGATGAAGATAAAAAAGGTTATATCGCCATCGGCGAAACCGTGGTTAGCCATATCTTCGATAAGGAAGAGATTTCACGAGAATCTCTGATACTAAAGCTTGATCAGCAAGCCGAGCAGGAAACGAACGAAGATCATTTGGCTGAAATCGCGCAGGGGCGCAGTATCCTCGAAAGGCTTGAGGATCCCAGAGCGCACTGCGGTGATAACGCTGTGGACCCGGGCGATCCCCGGCAAACCGCGGGTCACTCACTGTCTGAAGGCAATTCGTAGCCATCGGACAGTAACGACGAGTGTTAAGGGGCTTAAAAGGCTAATGCTCGTCTGATTTTTCAGGCACCAGGCGGTGCCTTATTGAAATGAAATAATAATGGAGCGGAAAGATTATGAATCTATCAACATCAGGATTTACTGATTAAAAAGGCTAATAATTATTTCGCCTCACTGGTCTTTAGTAACGGTGATATATACACTGTCCCCAGTGTTGTACTTAACTTTTTTCTGCGGGGTCAGCGATGGAAAAAACACATGAAGGTGCCGTGTCGAAAGGCCATGCCATCCCGCCAGGACTGGGGTCGGCGCATGAAGAACTGCTGGGACGTATCGTCATTGAAATGCTACGTGCCGGACTGCCCGTGAGTCGCAAAACACTATTTTTGAAGATTGCGTTTTTGATGAATGAGACCGTCGTACCTTCAGAAACATTGCTGTATGAAGGCATTTTCCGCTTATTGCTTAATGTAGACCACGCGCGCTGACCAGGAGAGTTTCGGCCCCTTCAGTGAACAGGCTGCAAATGAATTTTCCGGAGGTCTTATGCCAGTAAACATATCCAAAAGCACAGTACAGGCTACAACGCCTGTTTCCGGTGCCCACGCTTTCGTTAACGCCATTTCATTAATGATGCGCTAACCGCGTCCGCTGTACCGTTTTTATCTGATATCGGCCTCAAGGGCCACAACGAGACCACGTTTACGTAACGCTCAGGCAATGCGCCTGCATAGCGTTACATAGCGCAGGATCCTCACGTCCTTTTTACTGATTATTTTCCGTAATACCTACGGAGGGATACCCCTTTGCGCTGTGCAAGGTGGTTATCTTGCTATGCAATCTACAGGAGATAAATTGGACGAAAATGAACGTGCTTTATATGATTCTGCCAGGGAAATCCTGGGCATTGCTGCCGTGACCCTCCTCAAACAAGGCTCACGTGCAACGCCAGGACTCATCTACACACTGGTATTATCATGGGAAGAAGGGGCTGAAACGCGTGAAAAACCGGCGTATCAGCTGGCGCTGAAGATTTTGTCAAAAAAACTGAATTGATTACGTACGGCTAATGAATACATAATCTGTCTTTATCGTTTGCCATCACCTGAGGTGACAAGAAAATTATCGATAAATAAACGGCAGAATGACCTCATGTCACTGACGTAAAGGAGAAACCATGAGCAAAAGTCAAAAAGAGATACTTTCGGACTTGCTTATCGGTGAAGCGGTAATGAGCCTGATTGAAGAAGATGAAGAGGTGACTTTTGCAGCCCTCTTGCAGGCTTTAACCGATGGCCGTGATAAGCCAGAAAATGTTAATAAAGTAGCAGCCTACGATCTGGCTATCGCTGATGTTAAAGCTTATACCGCGCCAGGTTGTCAAAAAGAGCGTTACGCCGCCCGATTTGCGGTAACGGATATGCCTGGCGGTTGGGTGCTGGATGCCTCGCTTTCGGGTGTAAACGATCGAAAACATTAAGTGTACAGAAAACCTCCGCGCAAGCGGAGGTTATAACGCTTTTTAATATCTCCGTTAAATAAAGTATTCCCTCAATTCGTCCCGCCGTCCGCTCCCGCTTTCCTGCCACATTTGAACTATGATTGATGCGTTATCGTTCATCGCACATCTGCGTATCACATGAGGCTATTGAATGGAATTCAGATCTTTTCCTGACAGTTGGGGAGCTGAGTACGTCGCTCCGGATACGGTTCGATTTCGCCTCTGGGCGACTGCCCACGATACGCTGGCCTTACGTCTTGCTGGCCAGGATCGCGCTATGACCCCGGTAGGCGATGGCTGGTTTGAATATCAGGCCAGCGGCATCGCGCCCGGTACTGAATATGCCTTCGTACTCAGCGACGGGACGGTTATCCCGGACCCGGCTTCCCGGGCGCAAACAGCGGGCGTTAATGGTCCTTCGCAGGTGGTTGATCCAACGCAATATCGCTGGCAGCACGAAGCGTGGGCGGGCCGACTCTGGGAGGAGACAGTGGTGTACGAATTACATATCGGCACCTTTACGCCAGAGGGCACCTTCCGTTCGGCAATCACAAAACTGGCTGGTCTGGCAGCGCTTGGCATTACCATGATTGAGGTGATGCCCGTCTCGCAGTTTGCTGGCGATCGCGGCTGGGGCTATGACGGTGTGCTGCTCTACGCACCGCACTCTGCGTACGGTACGCCGGATGATTTTCGGGCCTTTATTGATGCCGCGCACGGCCACGGCCTTTCAGTGGTGCTGGATATCGTGCTTAATCACTTCGGGCCGGAAGGTAATTATTTGCCGCTGCTGTCCCCCGATTTCTTTGATAAAGAACGTGTAACGCCGTGGGGCGCGGGCATCGCCTATGATGTGGATGCCGTGCGCCGTTATATTGCCGACGCCCCCCTGTACTGGTTAACGCAATTTAACCTCGACGGGCTGCGTTTTGATGCCATCGATCAGATTGAAGATCGCAATGAACCGCATATTCTGCTGGAGATCGCCGAACGTATCCGCGCCGACATTCCCCAGCGCGCGGTGCATCTGACGACCGAAGATTGCCGCAATGTGATCTTCCTTCATCCGCGCGAAAAAGACGGCTCCGCACCGCTTTTCACTGGCGAATGGAACGACGATTTTCACAATGCCGCTCATGTTCTCGCCACCGGCGAAACGCACGCCTATTACCAGGATTTCGCTGAAGCCCCTGAAAAACACCTTGCGCGTATTCTTACCGAAGGTTTTGCCTGGCAGGGCGAGATCTCACCCCACTCGGGTGAACCGCGCGGGGTGAAAAGTGCTGGTCAGCCGCCGGTCGCGTTTGTTGATTTTATTCAGAATCACGATCAGGTAGGCAATCGCGCGCAGGGAGAGCGGCTTATTGAACTGGCCGGAGCTGAGAAAACGCAGATCCTGCTGGCCACGCTGCTGCTGTCCCCGCATATTCCGCTGCTGTTCATGGGCGAGGAATATGGCGAAACCCATCCCTTCCTGTTTTTTACTGATTTTCACGGCGATCTGGCCCGGGCCGTACGCGAAGGCCGGGCCAGAGAATTTGAGGGACACGCCGGGCATGAAGAGGGGGCCGTGCCCGATCCAAATGCAGAAAGCACGTTTATGAGTTCGAAACTCGACTGGCAGAAGACGACCAGTGCTGAAGGCGCGCGCTGGCTGGCGCTCACCAAAACGCTACTGGCGTTGCGCCATCAATACATTGTCCCGCTGCTGGCTTCGGCTGGCGGACATGCCGGCCGCGTTATTGCCACCGCAGAGGGTTTTCTGGCCGTAAGCTGGACCTTTCCGCGCGGAACGCTGTCCATCGCCTTCAATTTCGGCAAGGCCATCCAGCCGCTTCCTGATTTACCTGGAAAAACCCTTTTTGCCCTGCCCGATGGGGCAGAGGCACTGGCCCAGAACACCCTTATTGTTCGTCTCGCGCAGGGAGAAACCGTGTGAGTATTCCAGTTTCGACATACCGTATTCAGTTTCGTAATGGCATGACCTTCGATCGTGCTGCCGCGCTGGTCCCGTATTTGCAGCGCTTTGGGATAAGCCACCTGTATGCCTCACCGATTTTTACCGCAACGTCAGACTCCACGCACGGCTATGACGTTACTGACGCCTGTGAAATCGATCCTGCGATTGGCGGGCGTGACGGGTTTGATCGGCTGGTCAGCGCGCTTAAACAGGCCGGACTGGGGCTTATTCTGGATATCGTGCCTAACCATATGGCGGCATCGCTGGAGAATCCCTGGTGGCGCGACGTTGTGGAGCATGGCGAAAACAGCCGCTATGCGCGCCATTTTGATATTGACTGGTCGCGGCGTCTGACGCTGCCTTTCCTCGGCGACGATTTTGAAGAGGCGCTGGCGAAGGGCGAGATCGCGGTTAAACGCGATCCGCTCAGCAATAAACCGGCCTTAGCCTATTTTGACACGTATTATCCCCTGACGCCGCAAAGCTGGCAGGGAAGGGAAGAGGCGACGTTGTCACTCAGTGAGCCGCACGATATCGTCAGATTGCATGAGCAGCAGCCTTATCAGCTCACCTGCTGGCGGGACGCTGCCAGCAATCTCTCCTACCGCCGCTTTTTTGAAATCACCGGGCTGGCGGGCGTGCGCGTTGAAGATGACACTGTTTTTGACGATACCCATCGGCTGATCCTCGAGCTGGTGCATTCCGGGGCCGTAGACGGACTGCGGGTCGATCATGTCGATGGTCTTGCCGATCCAAAAGCCTATCTGGAGCGCCTGCGCGCTCAGGCCGGGCCGGAGTGCTATATCACCGTTGAGAAGATCCTCGGTAAGGGCGAACACCTGCCCGACGAATGGCCCATTTCCGGTACCACCGGCTATGAATTTATTGCGGCGCTCTCTGACGTGCTGGTGGATGACAGTAATATGGCGACCCTGCGTCAGGTTTATGACCGCATTGTCGGTGAGCCTGTCGATCTGAAAGCAGAGTTGCGGGATGCCAAACTGTTAATGGCGGATCGAAATTTCGAAGGCGAGTTTACCACTTTGTTAAAACTGGCGACGACACTCGCCGTAGCCGACAACGTGGTCATGGATGAAGAGGCCCTGCGCTGCGCGCTGCGCGAACTGCTGGTCGCCTTCCCGGTTTATCGTACCTACGGCACCAGTCAGGGGTTAACCGCCGCGGATGATGCTTTACTGCAACGGGTCATTGCCCGGATCAGAATGGATGCCCACGCCCCGCCGCCGGAGGCGCTGAATTTCCTGCGCAAGATCCTCAGTGGCGATCTTTCAGCGGCGGTGTCCGGTGATGCTGACAGCTTTCGGACCCGCTTTCAGCAGCTAACCGGTCCGCTGATGGCCAAATCAGTAGAAGATACGCTGTTTTTCCGCCAGAACATGGATCTGGCCCTGAATGAAGTCGGCGCAGAGCCGCTGGCGCGCACCTTCTCCATTCATCGCTTTCACAGCGAAATGCAGACGCGCCTTGAGCGCCAGCCGGATGCCATTTCATCAACGTCGACCCATGATACTAAGCGCGGGGAGGACGCCCGCGCCCGACTCTATACGCTGACGGAAGCCCCCGGGCTGTGGGCCGAGTGCGTGGATCGCTGGCGGCAGATCAATCAGCACAAGGTAACGCTGCTGGATGATGGCCCGGCACCCCGTGCATCGGGTTCATGGATGCTGTATCAGGCGCTGGCCGGTGTCTGGCCGCCCACACTTCAGCCCGACGATGAGGCAGGGCTGAAAGCGCTGGAGGCGCGGTTTGTGGTATTTGTCGAAAAAGCGCTGCGCGAAGCCAAGTTGCGTACCGACTGGGGCGACAGCAACGAAGTGTATGAAAATGCGGTACTGGAATATGCACGTCATCTTCTTTCACCTGATAATCAGGCGTTTTTGCAGGATTTTACCCGGTCGCTACAGCCGTTTATTCGCGCCGGGCTTATTAACAGCCTTACTCAGGCGGTGGTGAAACTCACCGCCCCGGGCGTACCGGATATCTACCAGGGAAGCGAAACGCTGAACTTCAGCCTGGTCGACCCGGATAACCGACGGGAGCCTGATTTCGACGAGCTTGCACGCCTTCTGACGGAAGATGAACAGTTTTCCTCGCCAACCGACGCAGGCTGGCGTAGCGGTCAGTTGAAGCTGCACGTCACTGCCCGACTGCTGCATCTTCGTCAGCAAAAACCGCAGCTGTTCCGCGAAGGGGCCTACCTGCCGCTGGACGCTACCGGTAAGCGTGAAGAGAACGTCCTGGCGTTTGCGCGGGCAGACGATCGGGATGCGCTGATCGTTATTGCACCCCGGCTGGCGTTTGATGAGCACGATGACAGCCTGGTGCATATCGCTCGCTGGACGGACACGTATATTCTGCTGCCAGAGTCATTAGCAGGTCATCGCTACCGCGACGTGTTTAGCGGGGAGATGGTCACAGAAAACGATCGTATCAATCTGGCGACTTTTGAAGGCGGTGCCTGCGTGGTGCTGGTAAAAGAGTCGGCGTAATACTATCTGCGGACGGTTAAACCGTCCGCAGATACCGCCAAAGGGGGAGTTGGTCTGTGCGCTGGATAGCGGTAAAATTAATCCCCCTTTTCCAGAGTAACCGCCATGTCTGATAAACGTATCGCGCGTGAAAAACTGACTATTCGCCGGATGATTGCGCTCTACCAGCGTCATTGCCCTGAGGCGCTGGCGGATGACGCCCATTATCTGGCGCTGAACGCCTATGCCGATAAACGGCTGGATAAGTGTGTGTTTGGTGAACAGAAACCGGCCTGCAAACAGTGTCCGGTTCATTGTTATCAGCCGGCAAAACGTGAAGAGATGAAGCATATTATGCGCTGGGCGGGACCGCGCATGTTGTGGCGCCATCCGATCCTCACCGTACGCCACCTCATTGACGATCGCCGCCCGGTGCCAGCGCTACCGGAAAAATACCGGCCAAAAAATAAGGCCTGATAAGCGCAGGCCATCAGGCATTATCCGGCGAGGGGCTGCACTGGTAACATCTGGCCGATCACTCCAGCGTGTCTTTATCGATACCCAGTCGTTTCATACGCGACAGTAACGTTGTCCGCTTCAGACCCAGGCGCTGAGCTGCGCCTTTTGGCCCGGCCACCACGCCGTTGGTTTCTTTTAGTACCCGCAGAATAAGCTGATACTCATCTTCACCTTCCTGCGCGATTTCTGTTGCCGGTTCTGCCTCTGCGGAGGAACTGAAATTCAGCTCTGGCAGGGAAAGTTGCAGGACGCTTCCCCGCGTCAGCAGCACCGCACGTTCGATAACGTTTTCCAGTTCACGAACGTTGCCCGGCCACTCCATCTGGGCCAGCAGACGCAGAGTTTCCGCCGGTATACTGTCAATATTACGGCCCATTCGGCGCGCCGTTTTAAACGTCAGCGCTTTCACCAGTAGGGGAATATCTTCCGGACGCTCGCGTAGCGGCGGCAGGTTAATCGGAAACACATTCAGGCGATAGTAAAGATCGTTGCGAAACTCACGATCGAGCACCATTTTTAGCAGATCGCGATTGGTGGCGGCGATCAGCCGGACATCCGTACGGATCAGTTTGTTACTGCCGAGACGCTCAAACTCCTGCTCCTGCAATACCCGTAGCAGCTTCGGCTGAAGCTCCAGCGGCATATCGCCAACCTCATCGAGAAACAGCGAGCTTTTATCCGCCAGTTCGAAACGACCAATACGCTGGGCGCTGGCCCCGGTAAACGCACCGCGCTCGTGGCCAAACAGGTCGCTCTCAAGCAACCCGGCGGGCATCGCGGCACAATTCATCTTCACCATCCGGCGATTGTTGCGTCCACTGAGGTTATGGATCGCGCGGGCAATCAGCTCCTTGCCGGTGCCGGTTTCACCGAGGATCAGCACCGTGCTGTCGCTCTGTGCCACCATTTCGACCTGACGCAGCACGTTATGCATTGCTTCACTGCGGCCAATGATCTCACCAAAATCGCTGTCGACATTATTAAGCTGCTCGGTCAGCGCCAGGTTTTCATCCACCAGACGTTCTTTCAGGCGGTGGATCTCCTGATAGGCCAGCGCGTTGTCCACCGCAATGGCCACGCGCTCGGCGATTTGCCGCAGCAGCTTAAGATTAGTGGTCGTAAAGGCTTTTTCGTCACACTGCGCCAGCTTGAGTACGCCGAGCATGGTATCGCCGGACATCAGCGGCAACAGGCACAGCGTCTGAATTTGGTTGTTCCACATTTCGAACAGCATACGTTCGTAAGGCGCAAGCTGATCGCGCTGGTGGAGATTGAGCAGCAGCATCTCCTTGCTCTTAAAGACCCGCTCAGAAAGCGTACCGGTTTCAACCACCTCACTCTGATCGTGCACCGGCTCATTAGCATCAAGATAGTGGGTGGAGTGAATATTCAGTTTGCCCTTGCGGTTACTGCGCAGCACGATGCTGATAGCATCAATGCGAAAATAGTAGTGGATCTCCTTCGCGACTTCGCTGACCAGTTCGTCCATGTCGAGTCGGGAGAGCACGGCATTGGTAATGGCGACCAGAATGCGGTAGTTATCGCGTTCACGACACAGTAAATCATAATCAACGTTATTACTGACCCGATTCTGGATTTGTTCGGCGACGATGCCGACTATTTGCGCCAGCGCGTGCAGACGCGCATATTCTTTTTCCGTCCACGGGCGGTCATCATTACGAATAAACTCGCAGCCGCCAAAAATGTGGCCTTCCGCCGCCAGCGGCAGCAGGCAATAGTGCCCAAAAGGATCGTAGAGTTTGCTGGCAAGCTGCGACCAGGTTTCGCTGAACTCCGCGTAGCTGCAATGCAGTGCTTCCGGACGGGAGAGAAAACGCCGCAGCGGGCCATGGGCCAGCACGGTTTCATCCTCATACTCCTGCGCACCACCTGACGTCCGTGTCGTATAGTATCTGGCTCGATGATTGCCGTCGCGCCACAGCACTAAAGCCGCGCTATCGGCGAGCGCAGACTGCCGGGCAAGCTGGGTGAGCGTTTCGCTCAGCGCGGCGAGATCGGGCTGTTGTAAAAGAGTCCGGGTAATATCAAACAGACCCTGCTGTCCAAGATCGCCCATCGGGGTATACGACATTGCTCTTGTCCACAAAGCGCCGCTAATGCGGCGCGAAAGAAATGATTAAAAAGCGTAATAATGTTTTGAGTCCGGATCAACAAATCCGCGGTAAGGGTTCGGCATGAGGCAAATCCAGAGTGCGTTTAATACCATACAGACCGGTCAGGCGCACCCCTTTACGTTCAACCACTTCCCCAATAATAGCAGCCTCGCGACCC
The DNA here is from genome assembly GCF_001187865.1 of Klebsiella sp. RIT-PI-d. Taxonomy (NCBI): domain Bacteria; kingdom Pseudomonadati; phylum Pseudomonadota; class Gammaproteobacteria; order Enterobacterales; family Enterobacteriaceae; genus Klebsiella; species Klebsiella sp. RIT-PI-d. The sequence goes on along the minus strand of NZ_LGIT01000003.1, from coordinate 32,696 downwards.
AGCGGATGTGACTGAAGTTGCGCCAGCGCCTGCTCTGCCGTGTCGCGACTGACTGCAATCACCAGTTTACCTTCGTTAGCAAAATTAAGCGGATCAAGGCCCAACAGTTCGCATACGCCGCGCACCGCATCTTTTACCGGCAGGTGCTGCTCGTGAAGCTCGACGCCGCAGCCGCTGGAAAGCGCGAATTCATGCGCGACGGCGTTCACTCCGCCGCGTGTCGCATCGCGTAGCGCTTTGATGCCCGGCACAGGGCGCAGCATCTGGATAAGCGGCGTTAATACCGCACAGTCGCTGCTCAGCGCGCCGTCCAGTCCCAGCTGCTCACGCAGATTGAGGATCGTCGCGCCGTGGTCACCGAGCGTGCCGCTGACCAGCAGAACGTCACCAGGCATCAGAGATTGCGCCCCCCAGTGAAGATCGGCCGGGATGGCGCCGATGCCTGCGGTATTGATAAACAATTTGTCTGCCGCACCGCGCGGCACCACTTTTGTGTCGCCGGTGACAATGGCGATATCGGCCGCTCTGGCCGTTTGCGCCATGCTATTGACTACCGCCTCGAGCGTTGCCATCTCCAGCCCTTCTTCAAGGATGAAGCCGCAGGAGAGAAAGCGGGGAATTGCGCCGCTTACCGCCACGTCATTGGCCGTTCCGCACACCGCGAGCTTGCCGATATCACCGCCGGGAAAAAAAAGCGGATCGATAACATAGCTGTCGGTGGAAAAGGCCAGTCGGTCGCCCTGAGCGGTGAACTGCGCCAGACTCAGGCGCGCCTGGTCTTCCTGTTCCAGCAGCCACGGATTAGCAAAAGCCTGCATAAACAGGTCGCCGATCAACTGTTGCATCGCCTGACCGCCGCTGCCGTGGGCAATCTGAATCGTTTTCATTTTTCGCACTCCTGGCTTCGATATTGATACCAGGCGGCACAGGCTCCTTCGGAGGAAACCATTAGCGCGCCAAAGGCACTTTGCGGATTACAGGTATTCCCAAATAACCGGCATTGATGCGGTTTGCAGCGCCCCGTCAGGACATCGCCGCAGCGCGCACGCGGATCGTCGCTGGTTTGCTGTGGGGCTGGCTGAAAATGCGCCTCGGCGTCAAAGCGCTGATAAGGTGCGGTAAGCTGAACGCCAGAATCGGCAATCAGTCCCAGCCCGCGCCACTCGCTTTCGCCCTTGACGGTAAAGACGTCGGCAATGGCGTCCTGGGCGCGAGGATTACCGGCGTCCGGCACCACGCGACGATACTGGTTTTCAACCTGACTACAGGCCGTGATTTTTTGCTCAACCAGCATAGTGACGCCCTGCAGAAGATCAAGCGGTTCAAAGCCGGCGACCACCAGCGGGCGCTGATAAGTATCGGCGATAAAACCGTATGCCTCCACGCCAATTACCATGCTGACGTGACCGGGAGCGAGGAATGCGTCAATCCCGTTATCCGGCTGCTCAAGCAGGCTGCGCAGGGTGGGGATCAGGGTTATGTGCTGGCAGAAAAAGAAGAAATTGTTGAGGTTACGCGCCAGAGCCTGCTGAAGGACGATCGCCGTCGCGGGCATGGTGGTTTCAAACCCCAGGCCGAAAAAGACCACTTTGCGGTCCGGGTTTTCCTGCGCCAGCCGCAGGGCATCCATCGGCGAGTAGATAATTCGAATATCCGCACCGCGTGCTTTGGCCTGCATCAGCGAGCCATTTTTACCCGGCACCCGCATCGCATCACCAAAGGTACAAAAAATCACCTCCGGGTGGCTGGCGATTTCAATACAGCTATCAATGCGGCCCATCGGCAGCACGCATACCGGGCAGCCGGGACCATGAATAAATTCGATATTTTCCGGCAGCAGCTGGTCGAGGCCAAATTTGAAAATCGCGTGGGTGTGGCCGCCGCAGACTTCCATAATGCGTAAGGGACGGGCAGCGGTATAATCCAGATGCACCGCCCGACTCCGCAGATGATCTATAAGCTGCATAACCTGTTCTGGCGCGCGGTATTCATCAACGAAACGCATTACTTCTCCTCGCCAAACAGCAGCGCGCCGACGTCCGGCTCGACTTCAAACATATTTTGCAGCGCCTCGAGCGTGTCGCGCGCCTCTGCTTCATCAATCACGCTCATCGCAAAACCGACGTGTACCAGTACCCACTGGCCAAGACGGGATGCGCCGTTTTCATCGCAGTGGCCGACCAGCGTCAGATCGACCTCGCGTTGCACGCCGCAGACGTCCACTCTCGCCAGGTTGCCGTCAATGGTGCGAATTTGCCCCGGAACGCCTATGCACATCGCTGCGCCTCCAGCCAGGTGAGCCAGGTCTCCATGCCTTCGCCGCTGGTGGCGGAAATAAGCATGATTTCAATTTCAGGGTTCACTTCTCGCGCCGCGGCGATGCACTGCTCCACGTCAAAATTCAGGTACGGCAGTAAGTCCACTTTATTAAGCAGCATCAGCGAAGCGGCGGCAAACATATGCGGATATTTCAGCGGTTTATCTTCTCCTTCAGTGACTGACAGCACCGCCACCTTACAGCGTTCACCGAGATCGAAGCTTGCCGGGCAGACCAGATTGCCGACATTTTCAATAAACAGAATGCCGTTTTTTTCCAGCGGCAGGCGCGGGGCGGCATCGGCAATCATCTGAGCGTCAAGATGACACCCTTTACCGGTATTCACCTGAATCGCCGGTGTGCCGGTTGCGCGAATACGGGCGGCGTCGTTGACCGTTTGCTGATCGCCTTCGATGACCGCACAGGAGACCTTATCTTTCAGGCGCAGCAGCGTTTCGGTCAGCAGGGTGGTTTTACCGGAGCCGGGGCTGGAAACCAGATTCAGCACCAGTTGCTCCTGAGCGGCAAAGCGCGCGCGATTGCGGGCAGCGAGCTGATTGTTTTTATCCAGCACGTTGATTTCGACTTCCAGCATTCGCCGCTGGCTGATGCCGGGAGCGTGGGTTCCGGCTTCACCGTGACCATAATGCAGATCGCCACCCGTTGACTCTTGCGGATGAAAACCGGCTGTTTTCAGGCCGGTAATAGCGAGTGCCGGGCGAGACGCAGGCGCGAAGGGCGCGCTGCGAAACGCGGAGTGCGGGTTATGTTCGTCACCCTCAATATAAAGGTTGCCTTCAGCACAACCGCATGTCGTACACATAATTTACTCCTGATCAATTTCAAGGCGCTGGATCTGTAATCCATCGTCGGCCACGATCTGCAACGTGCCGCTCTCGCACTGCGGGCAGCGGCGGACGTGCTGTGAAACCAGATGAACAAATTGCTGGCAGCGATCGCACCAGCATTCCGCCTGTTGTTCTTCAACGTGCAGTTTACAGCCTTCTGCCAGCGTGCCGCGGCAGACCAGATCAAAACAAAAGGTAAGGGCCGCAGGCTCTACGCAGGAAAACGCGCCCACTTTGAGCCATACGCCGGTCACGCGTTTTGCGCCGTGCGATGCGGCCTGTTGTTCGATGATCTCCAGCGCCCGCTGGCAGAGCGTAATTTCGTGCATAGCCCCTCCGGTACAAGATGCCCAACTAATGCAATAACGGTGCCAGTTACCCCTGAACAGCAAAGTAGCGCTGTCGGTGACGATGTCGAGGTGACGAAATGACATGTCAATAAATTGCAGTCTCTATTATAAAATTCATAAAAATCAGATAATTAAAAACTGGCATAGAAAGTGCTTATCAGGGATGTCTCTTTTAACCGGGTAACCTGACATGACTATTTGGGAAATTAGCGAGAAAGCTGATTACATCGCTGATCGACACCGCCGCCAGCAGGATCAGTGGCGCAACTACTGCAATTCTTTGGTCCAGGGGCTGACGCTATCTAAAGCCCGTCTGCATCATGCGATGAGCTGCGCGCCGGAAAAAGATCTCTGTTTTGTCCTTTTTGAGCACTTCACGATTTACGTCACGCTGGCCGCAGGCTTCAACAGCCATACCATCGAATATTACGTTGAGACGCGCGAGGGTGAAGATAAGCAGCTGATTGCGCAGGCGCAATTAACCAGCGACGGCAAGGTCGACGGCCGTATTGATAGCCGCAATCGCGAGCAGGTGCTTGAGCACTATCTGGAAAAGATCTCTGCCGTATATGACAGCCTGTATACCGCGGTAGAAAACGATCTTCCTGTTGATTTAAGCCAACTGGTGAACAAACAGGGACAGGCCACGCTGGCCTGAAGTTACCCGTGTCGATAAGTGTCGAAATTGACACCGGCCGACACGATTTCGTCAAAAATGACAATCACCTGAGGAATGCCTGGTGAATCGTTTTGTAATTGCTGACTCCACCCTCTGTATCGGCTGCCGCACCTGTGAGGCTGCCTGTGCCGAGACGCATCGTCAGCACGGCCTGCAAGTCATGCCGCGTCTGCGTGTTATGCGTAATGAAAAAGAATCTGCTCCGCAGATGTGCCACCACTGTGAAGATGCGCCGTGCGCCGGAGTTTGTCCGGTTAACGCGATTACCCGCGTCGACGGTGCGGTACAGCTGAATGAGAGCCTGTGCGTAAGCTGCAAGCTGTGCGGCATTGCCTGTCCGTTTGGCGCGATTGAATTTTCCGGCAGCCGACCGCTGTATATTCCGGCAAACGCTAACACGTCGAAAGCGCCACCGGCACCGCCGGCACCGGCTCGCGTGAGCACGCTGCTGGACTGGGTCCCGGGTGTCCGCGCCATTGCGGTGAAATGCGATATGTGTGATTTCGATGAGCAGGGACCGGCGTGTGTGCGCACCTGTCCAACAAAAGCGCTGATGATCGTGAATAACCGCGACATTACGCTGGCTAACAAGCGTAAGCGTGCGCTGACTATTAATACCGACTTCGGCGATTTGTCGCTGTTTCAGGCTCAAAATGGAGAGGCGAAATGACGGCGGCTTCTTTAGTAAGCCAGGCGGTGGTCTGGTATGTCGCCAGCGCGGTGCTGGCAGGCGTGTTTTGCGCCGGGAAAAGAGTGAGTGGAGCCATTGCCGGGATCGGCGGTGCGATAGCAAGCGCCATGGTCGCCATTGGTGGTTTCCAGGTATTGATGAGCTGGATGGCTGCCGGCAGCCAGGGCGTGTCCGTCAACATGGCGGCGATACCTTATACGCATCTGAGCGTTGAGCTGACCGGTATTAATGCCGTATGGCTGGTGGCAATTGGCTTATCGGCACTGTTTATTAGCCTCTTCAACATTAGCTGGCACGGTCATGCACAGGTGAAATCCAACGGTCTGCTGGTCAATGTGCTGATGGCCGCGGCCGTCTGTGCGGTGACCGCAAGTAACCTTGGTACACTGGTGGTGATGGCTGAAGTCATGGCACTGTGCGCCGCATTTCTTACCGGTTGCGCGCAATCCGGCAAACTGTGGTTTGTACTGGGACGCCTGGGCACCCTTCTGCTGGCCATTGCCTGCTGGCTGACGTGGCAGCGCTACGGTTCGCTCAATATTGGTCTGGTGCACTTGCGCGTACTACAACAGCCGCTGGGCAATGATATCTGGCTACTTGCTGTCATCGGCTTTGGGCTGCTGGCAGGCGTCATCCCGCTGCACAGCTGGGTTCCGCAGGCCCACGCCAGTGCCAGCGCGCCTGCTGCGGCGCTATTTTCTACAGTGGTGATGAAAGTAGGGCTGTTTGGGTTACTGACCTTTACCACCCTGGAAGTGAATGTTCCGCTATGGTGGGGCGTCGTACTGCTGGTGCTGGGTATGATTACGGCCTTTGTTGGCGGCCTGTATGCGCTGATGGAGCACAATATCCAGCGTCTGCTGGCCTATCACACCCTGGAAAACATCGGCATTATCCTGCTGGGGTTGGGCGTTGGCGTGGCGGGTATATCGCTGCGTTCACCGCTATTGATGGTGCTGGGCTTTACCGGCGGACTCTATCACCTCGTTAACCACAGTCTGTTTAAAACGACGTTATTCCTGGGCGCAGGCGCGGTCTGGTTCCGTACTGGCCATCGCGACATCGAGAAGCTGGGCGGCATCGGTAAAAAAATGCCGCTGATTTCGCTGGCGATGCTGGTGGGTCTGATGGCGATGGCCGCGCTGCCGCCGCTGAACGGTTTTGCGGGCGAGTGGGTTATCTATCAATCGTTCTTCGCGTTAGGCAATCACAGCGTCTTTGTTGCGCGTCTTCTCGGACCGCTGCTGGCCGTCGGGCTGGCGATCACCGGTGCGCTGGCCGTGATGTGTATGGCAAAAGTCTACGGCGTTACCTTCCTTGGCGCACCGCGCACGAAGGAAGCGGAGAATGCAACGTCCGCGCCGTGGCTGATGAATATCAGCGTCGGTCTGGCTGCACTGAGCTGTATCGTCGGCGGTATCGCTGCGCCGTGGCTGCTGCCGTTAGTCGGTAGTCTCTTCCATTTCAGCGCCGACGCCACGGCCTCCGTGGTATCGCAGCCGATGATCGCTCTGCTGCTGATCGCCTGTCCGCTACTGCCGTTCATCATCATGATGGTGTTCAAACGCGACCGTCTGTCTGCCCGTTCACGCGGTCCGGCCTGGGTTTGCGGCTACGATCACGAACGGTCCATGGTCATTACCGCGCACGGTTTTGCGATGCCGGTAAAAGAGGCATTTGCGCCGGTGCTTAAGCTGCGCAAATGGCTGAACCCGGTGCGCTTCATTCCCGGCTGGCAGGGCGACTGCATCGCGGTTCTGTGCCGCCGTATTGCGCTGGTTGAGCTGGCGGTACTGGTAGTGATTGTGGTTACGCGAGGAGCCTGAAAATGACCTATGTTCTTGCTTTAATTCAGGCGCTGGCGCTGTTTGCCTTCGCGCCGCTGCTTTCCGGCATCACCCGCGTGGCGCGTGCCCGAATGCATAACCGTCGCGGACCCGGCGTTCTCCAGGAGTACCGCGACATTATCAAACTGATGGGGCGTCAGAGCGTTTCGCCTGCCGCTGCCGGCTGGGTATTTCGCGCGACCCCGTTTGTGATGGCCGGCGTGATGCTGGCGATTGCCGCCACGCTGCCGGTGGTGACGGTCGCCTCTCCACTGCCGGAGCTGGGCGATCTGATCACCCTTATCTATCTGTTCGCCGTCGCGCGCTTTTTCTTCGCCATTTCAGGTCTGGATACCGGCAGCCCGTTCACAGCCATCGGCGCAAGCCGTGAAGCGATGCTGGGCGTGCTGGTGGAGCCGATGCTGCTGCTCGGCCTGTGGGTTGCTGCGCAGGTGGCTGGCTCCACGCACATTAGCAGCATTACCGACACGCTGTATCACTGGCCTGTTGCGCGCAGTATTCCGCTGATCCTCGCACTGTGTGCCTGTGCTTTCGCCACGTTCATCGAAATGGGCAAACTGCCGTTTGACCTTGCGGAAGCGGAGCAGGAGTTACAGGAAGGTCCGCTGTCTGAATACAGCGGCAGCGGTTTTGGCGTGATCAAGTGGGCTATCAGCCTGAAACAGCTGGTGGTTCTGCAAATGTTCGTCGGTGTATTTATCCCGTGGGGACAAATGACCAGCTTCAGCATCGGCGGTCTGCTGCTGGCGCTGATCGTGGCCGTCGTAAAAGTCGTTATCGGCGTGCTGATTATCGCGCTGTTCGAAAACAGCATGGCGCGGCTGCGTCTTGATATCACCGGACGCATTACCTGGGCCGGATTCGGTATTGCCTTTTTAGCTTTCGTCTCCCTGCTGGCGGCGTTTTAAGAGAATTTATTTATGTCTGAAGAAAAAATCGGTCAACACTATCTCGCCGCACTGCATCAGGCTTTTCCGGGCGCTGTGCTGGATGAAGCGTGGCAGACGAAAGATCAAATCACAATCACCGTGAAGGTGAACTCCCTACCGGAAGTGGTGGAGTTTCTTTATTACCAACAGGGCGGCTGGCTGTCGGTCCTGTTCGGTAACGATGAACGTCCGCTGTGCGGCAATTATGCGGTTTACTACGTGATGTCGATGGAGCAGGGGACGAAGTGCTGGATAACCGTGCGCGTCGACGTCGATGCGAATACGCTGGAGTTTCCGTCCGTCACGCCGCGCGTCCCTGCGGCGGTATGGGGCGAGCGCGAAGTGCGCGACATGTATGGCCTGATCCCGGTCGGCCTGCCGGACGAGCGCCGGCTGGTGCTGCCCGACGACTGGCCGGACGATCTCTATCCGCTGCGTAAAGACAGCATGGATTATCGTCAGCGTCCCGCGCCGACTACCGACGCCGAGACCTACCAGTTCATTAACGAACTGGGCGATAAGAAAAATAACGTGGTGCCGATTGGCCCGCTGCACGTGACGTCTGATGAACCAGGCCACTTCCGCCTGTTTGTTGACGGCGAAAATATTATTGATGCTGACTATCGCCTGTTTTATGTCCATCGCGGTATGGAAAAACTGGCAGAAACCCGGATGGGTTATAACGAAGTCACCTTCCTTTCTGACCGCGTGTGTGGTATCTGCGGCTTTGCCCACAGCACGGCTTATACCACCTCTGTTGAAAACGCGATGGGAATTGTGGTGCCGGAACGCGCCCAGATGATCCGCGCCATTCTGCTGGAAGTGGAGCGTCTGCACTCGCATCTGCTGAACCTCGGCCTGGCCTGTCACTTTACCGGTTTTGACTCCGGCTTTATGCAGTTCTTCCGCGTGCGCGAAGCCTCCATGAAAATGGCGGAGATCCTGACCGGGGCGCGTAAAACCTACGGCATGAACCTGATTGGCGGCATCCGTCGCGATCTGCTGAAAGACGACATGATCCAGACCCGCCTGCTGGCGCAGCAGATGCGTCGTGACGTGAAAGAGCTGGTAGATGTTCTGCTCAGTACGCCGAATATGGAGCAGCGTACCGTCGGTGTGGGTCGCCTCGACCCGGAAATCGCCCGTGATTTCAGCAACGTTGGCCCAATGGTTCGCGCCAGCGGCCACGCCCGCGATACCCGCGCCGACCATCCGTTTGTCGGTTATGGCCTGCTGCCGATGGAAGTCCACAGCGAGCAGGGCTGTGACGTCATTTCACGCCTCAAAGTGCGTATTAACGAAGTGTTTACCGCCCTGAATATGATCGACTACGGCCTCGACAATCTGCCGGGTGGCGCGCTGATGGTCGATGGTTTTACGTATATTCCGAACCGCTTCGCCCTCGGTTTTTCCGAAGCGCCTCGTGGGGACGATATTCACTGGAGCATGACCGGCGACAACCAGAAGCTGTACCGCTGGCGCTGCCGTGCGGCGACCTATGCGAACTGGCCGACGCTGCGTTATATGCTGCGCGGCAATACCGTTTCCGACGCACCGTTGATTATCGGTAGCCTCGATCCTTGCTACTCCTGTACCGACCGCATGACCGTCGTCGATGTGCGGAAGAAGAAAAGCAAAGTGGTGCCGTACAAAGAACTTGAGCGTTACAGCATTGAGCGCAAAAACTCGCCGCTGAAATAAGGAATCGCCATGTTTACCTTTATCAAAAAAGTTATTAAAACCGGCACGGCGACGTCCTCATACCCGCTGGAGCCGATTGCCGTCGATCCTAATTTTCGCGGCAAACCGGAGCACAATCCGCAGCAGTGTATCGGATGTGCGGCGTGTGTGAACGCCTGTCCGTCCAATGCGCTAACCGTTGAAACCGATCTTGCTACCGGCGAGCAGGCGTGGCAGTTCAATCTCGGGCGCTGCATTTTCTGTGCTCGCTGCGAAGAAGTGTGTCCGACAGCGGCAATTAAGCTTTCGCAGGAGTACGAGCTGGCGGTGTGGCGAAAAGAAGACTTTCTTCAGCAGTCGCGTTTTGCGCTATGCAACTGCCGGGTGTGCCAGCGGCCTTTTGCGGTGCAAAAAGAGATCGACTACGCCATTGCCCTGCTCAAACATAACGGCGACAGCCGTGCGGAACACCACCGCGAAATATTTGAGACTTGCCCGGACTGTAAGCGTCAGAAATGCCTGGTGCCGTCCGACCGCATTGAATTGACGCGTCATATGAAAGAGGCCAGTTAATGAGCAATTTATTAGGTCCGCGCGATGCCAACGGCATTCCGGTGCCGATGACGGTGGACGAATCCATCGCCAGCATGAAAACCTCGCTGCTGAAAAACATCAAACGTTCAGCCTACGTTTATCGCGTGGACTGCGGCGGCTGCAACGGCTGTGAAATCGAAATTTTCGCCTCTATTTCGCCGCTGTTCGATGCTGAGCGCTTCGGAATCAAAGTGGTTCCGTCGCCGCGTCATGCGGATATTCTGCTCTTCACGGGGGCCGTGACTCGCGCTATGCGCTCCCCGGCGCTGCGCGCCTGGCAGTCTGCGCCGGACCCGAAAATCTGTATCTCTTACGGGGCCTGCGGCAATAGCGGCGGTATTTTCCACGACCTGTACTGCGTCTGGGGCGGCACCGACAAAATCGTTCCGGTTGATGTTTACATTCCGGGCTGTCCGCCAACCCCTGCGGCCACGCTGTACGGTTTTGCGATGGCGCTTGGCCTGCTGGAGCAGAAAATCCACGCCCGCGAGCCGGGTGAGCTGGACGTACAGGCGGCTGAAATTCTGCATCCCGATATGGTGCAGCCGCTGCGCGTGAAAGTCGATCGCGAAGCGCGTCGCCTGGCCGGTTACCGCTACGGTCGCCAGATTGCCGACGACTATTTGCGCCTGATAGGCCAGGGCGAGCAGCAGGTTGCGCGCTGGCTGGAGGCTGAAAAAGATCCGCGTCTGACGGAGATCGTGACCCATCTGAATCAGGTTGTTGAAGAGGCGCGTATCCGATGAGTGAAAAGGTGGTGTTCAGTCAGCTGAGCCGTAAATTTATTGATGAGAACGATGCGACGCCCGCCGAGGCGCAGCAGGTGGTCTATTACAGCCTGGCGATTGGTCACCATCTTGGGGTGATCGACTGTCTGGAGGCGGCGCTGACCTGCCCGTGGCAAGATTATCTGGCATGGATAGGCACGCTGGAGACGGGCACCGAGGCCCGACGTAAAATGGAAGGCGTGCCAAAATACGGCGAAATCGTTATTGATTTTAACCATGTCCAGATGCTGGCGCACGCGTTTGATAACGCGCGCGCCGCGCAGACGCCACAGCAGCAAGAGTGGAGTAAACTGATGCTCAGTATGCTCCATGATATTCACCAGGAAAGCGCCATCTATCTGATGGTAAGGAGACTCCGTGACTGACGTTTTATTGTGTGTAGGCAACAGTATGATGGGTGACGACGGCGCGGGGCCGCTGCTGGCAGAAATGTGCGCCGCAAATCCGCAGGGGAACTGGGTAGTTATTGACGGCGGCAGCGCGCCCGAAAACGATATTGTCGCCATCCGCGAACTGCGCCCAACGCGTCTGCTGATTGTCGATGCCACCGATATGGGGCTAAATCCCGGTGAAATCCGCATTGTCGACCCGGATGACATCGCTGAAATGTTTATGATGACCACCCATAATATGCCGCTTAACTACCTGGTCGATCAGCTTAAAGATGACGTTGGAGAAGTGATTTTCCTCGGCATTCAGCCGGATATCGTGGGCTTTTATTATCCCATGACCCAGCCCATCAAAGAGGCGGTAGAGACCGTCTATGCGCACCTCGCCGACTGGCAGGGTGAGGGTGGCTTCGCCCGACTGTGAAACCGCGGTAGATCCTCCGCCCGGTGGCGCTGCGCTTACCGGGCCTGAGAGGGAGCGTTATATTTTGCTAATCAACACGTCAGGCGATTACGTCAGGTCGGCCCCGTTGCTGGCAATCACTTTTTTATACCACCAGAACGATTTCTTCCTTTTACGATCCAGGGTGCCGTTGCCCGCATCATCGCGGTCGACCCACACAAAACCGTAGCGCTTGCTCATTTCACCGGTGGACGCGGCGACCAGATCGATGCAGCCCCAGGTGGTGTAGCCGATGACCGGGATACCGTCGTCAATAGCATCGCCCATTGCGCGAATGTGTTCGCGCAGGTAACTGATGCGATAATCATCCTCTATTTCTCCTGCGACGTTAAATTCATCATGCGCGCCAAGACCATTTTCGACTAAAAACAACGGCTTCTGGTAGCGGTCATACATCATATTCATGGTAATGCGCAGGCCGAGTGGATCAATGCCCCAGCCCCATTCGCTGACCTGAATATGCGGATTTCGCAGGGATTTAACGATGTTCGCGGCGTTAGTATTTTGGGCGTTCATATCAGCAGACGCACAGCGTGAGGCATAGTAGCTGAATGACACAAAATCTACGGTGTTCTTCAGGATCTCATCGTCACCTACTTCTTTGACAATGGCGATGCCTTTTTCGCGAAACACCCGGGCGGCATAAGCGGGATACGCGCCGCGCGCCTGGACATCGATGAAAAACAGATTTTCGCGGTCTTTCTCCAGCGCCATCCATACATCTTCCGGCTTGCAGGAGTAAGGATAGAAATTGCCGCCCGCCAGCATACAGCCGACCTGATTCTGCGGATTAATGTCATGAGCGACTTTCGTCGCCAGCGCGCTGGCCACCAGTTCATGATGGGCTGCCTGATATTTTACCTGCTCCTGATTATCGTCTGCTTCAAACACCAGCCCGGCACCAGAAAAGGGGCTGTGCAGCATGATGTTAATCTCATTAAAGGTCAGCCAGTATTTCACCAGCCCGTTAAATTCTTCAAAGCAGGTACGCGCATAGCGGGTAAAAAAGTCGACCATTTTGCGGCTGCGCCACGAACCGTATTCCGTAACCAGATGCATTGGCACGTCAAAATGGCATAGCGTCACCAGCGGCTCAATGTTGTACTTTTTACACTCTTCAAAAACGGCGCGGTAAAAGGCAATACCCTGTTGATTAGGCTGCGGCTCATCGCCGTTGGGATAGAGGCGGCTCCAGGCAATCGAGGTGCGAAAGACGGTAAATCCCATCTCCGCCATCAGGGCGATGTCTTCTTTATAACGATGGTAAAAATCAATCGCCTGGTGGCTCGGATAATATTCATCCTCGCGCAGGGCAAAGCGCTTCTCCTGCCCAAGCTTAACGGGCAGGCGGTTATTACCGTGCGGGATCATATCGACGGTGGTCAATCCCTTGCCGCCCTCCAGATACGCGCCTTCAGACTGATTGGCGGCCATTGCACCGCCCCATAAAAAATCCTGCGGGAAGGAAGATGTGCTCATGCATTACCTCGCTGAATATCCATGTTTTGAATATGGTTTTTACTGGCGGCTGTTTTTTCCGGCTGAGGCGCTTCAACCGGAATATCCTCAAAGCCCAGCACCAGGGTAAGAATAAACGAGAGTACCACGGCCAGCGCCATAACGCCGAAGACCCAGAAAAGCGTCATTGGGTTCGCCGGATCGAAAAACTGGACGCTGGTAAACAGTCCCGGAGCGGCCATTGAATGGCTGGCCAGCCCGGCGATCCCCGCTACCGCCCCGCAGATAAATCCGCTGATCAGGCTGGCTATCAATGGACGTTTCAGGCGGATGGCGACCCCGTACAGCGCCGGTTCTGAAATCCCGGCCATAATGGCCGAGGCCGCCGCCGCCAGCGCCGTCTGACGCAGTTCCGGGTTTTTGGTTTTCCATGCGACCGCCAGCGAAGACCCGCCGAGCGACAGGTTAGCGCCAATTTCTGATGGCATCACCATGCCTTCTTTGCCGGTTTCAGCAATCGTCTGAATGATGGTCGGGGTAAATACGCGGTGCATGCCGGTCATCACCAGTAGCGGCCACAGTGCGCCCATAATCGCTACCGATAGCCAGCCCAGGTAATCGTGAACGGTGTACACCAGCGCCGAAATGGCGCTACCGATCCAGATGCCCACCGGGCCGATGAGCAGAATAGCCAGCGGGGCGGCAATCAGGACGATCAACATCGGTTTGAGGAAGTTTTTAGTCACCGCAGGCGTGATGCGATCGACCCAGCGTTCGATATACGACAGGCACCAGGTCATTACCAGCGCCGGGATCACCGTATAGGTGTATTTCACCGCCGTTACCGGGATCAGCGCAAATTCAACCTGTTCACCCTGCGCCGCTTTTGCCATTAATTCGATAAAGCCCGGATGTACCAGCACCCCGGCAATAGCAATCGCCAGCGACATATTCGTTTTGAACTTGACTGCTGCCGAGGCGGCCACCATCAGCGGCAGGAAGAAAAAGGCCCCGTCACCGATGACCGTCAGAATGGTCAGGGTTGACGAGCCTTTGGTCAGTAAACCGGTCATTTCCAGGATCATCGCCAGCAGTTTTACCATCGATCCGCCGATGATCGCCGGGATCAGCGGTGACATCGTGCCGATCAGCGCGTCGAGTATTCCCGCGCCGATGCGGCGCAGGGTCAGCGGCGGTTTACCCGTGGGTGCCGGGGGCTGCATATCCTGCGGCAGCAGGCTGATAACGTCGCCATAGGCCTGAGAAACGGTATTGCCGATAATCACCTGGCACTGATTGTCGTTACGCACCACGCCAAGGACGCCGCTGAGGCTTTTGAGCGTCGCGCTGTCGATTTGAGTCGGATCTTTCACCACAAAACGCAGACGCGTCATGCAGTGAGTGACCGCTGCGATGTTATCCGCGCCGCCCAGTGCATCAAGCACCGAACGGGCCAGTGCTGCATAGTTTTTTGCCATCGGATCTGTGTCCTGTTTTTTGGTTAGATGACATCATCGCCGCGCTGCGTTGATGAAATAGTGTATAGGAAACCGGTTCCACAAAAGGATGATGAGTTTGGATTTTCCAGGCAAGTTTTAAATTTTTTATGTTGCGAAATTGTGATGCAGATCGCCAGGACTCAGGTGGCGTTTGCAGACTGGCGCTGTAAATTGGCAGAGGGTGAAGTACACTGCTGAGATCATAAAAAGAGGGATGAATGGTATGGCAACGATGCTGGAAGTGGCGAAGCGGGCAGGGGTGTCGAAGGCCACGGTTTCACGCGTGTTGACAGGCAATGGCTATGTCAGCCAGCAAACCAAAGATCGTGTCTATCAGGCTATTGAAGAGAGTGGCTACCGACCTAATTTGCTGGCTCGCAGCCTGGCAAACCGGTCGACGCAGACCATTGGGCTGGTAGTGACCAATACGCTTTATCACGGGGTTTATTTTAGTGAGTTGCTGTTTCACGCCGCCCGGATGACTGAAGATAAAGGCCGCAGGTTAATTCTCGCTGATGGTAAACATAGCGCTCAGGACGAGCGCGAAGCCATTGAGTATTTGCTGGATCTACGTTGCGATGCGGTCATTATTTATCCGCGCTTTTTAAGCGTGGATGAAATGGATGAAATTATTCATAGTCACAGTCAGCCGATTATGGTGATTAACCGGCGTTTGCGCCATAACAGCAGCCACTGTGTCTGGTCCGATCAAAAGGCCTCCAGCTTTCACGCTATATCGCAGCTTATCGCTATGGGGCATCGCGATATCGCGTTTATTACCGGCTCGCTGGACTCACCAACCGGGATCGAACGTCTTGCGGGGTATAAAGAGGCGCTGAGTCAGAACGGTATTGCCGTACGTGATGCGCTGATTGCGGAGGGGAAATGGACGCCGTCGACCGGCGCCTCAGGCGTCGATACGCTACTTTTACGTCAGGTGTCGTTTTCAGCGCTGGTGGCCAGCAATGACGATATGGCGACCGGGGCCATCAAGCAGCTTCACCAGCAGGGTATCCGCGTACCGGAACAGGTATCGGTGCTGGGGTTTGATGACACGGCCCTCGCGCCGTATCTGATCCCTTCCCTTTCCAGCGTCAGGCTACCGGTTACGGAGATGATTAAGGAAACCATCAGCCGCCTGATATTTATGCTCGACGGCGGCGAATTTAATTATCAGCAAGTTTTCAATGGTGAACTGATGCTGCGTGATTCGATTATTGCCGGTCCCTGCGCCTGAACCTCGTCAAATTGTCATCGACACAAGTGTCGATGACAGCGTCAAAAACGATCCTCGCTAATAAATATCATTTAAAATCATGTAATTAATAGTTGGCGCGAATTATGCATCCTCCAGCGCGTTATTAGCCATTACTGGAGTGTTTGATGAACCGTTTCATCATTGCGGATGCGAGCAAATGCATTGGCTGTCGTACCTGCGAAGTTGCCTGCGTGGTATCCCACCAGCAGGATCAGGACTGCGCAGCCCTGACGCCGCATAATTTTCAGCCGCGTATTCACGTTATCAAAGGGGTCAATATTTCTACGGCAACGCTGTGCCGTCAGTGCGAAGACGCGCCATGTGCCAACGTTTGCCCGAACGGGGCAATCAGCCGCGATAAAGGCTTTGTCCACGTGATGCAGGAACGCTGCATTGGCTGTAAAACCTGTGTTGTCGCCTGTCCTTACGGCGCGATGGAAGTGGTTTTGCGCCCGGTTGTACGCAACAGCGGCAGCGGACTGAACGTACGTGCGGAAAAAGCCGAAGCCAATAAGTGCGATTTATGTCATCAGCGTGAAGCCGGCCCGGCGTGCATGGAAGTCTGTCCGACGCATGCGCTGGTCTGCGTTGACCGCGACAAACTCGAACAGTTAAGCGCAGAAAAACGTCGTCGTACTGCGCTGGATGCTGCAACGTCCCTGATATTTTAAATCCCATTCGTTTCACTTTTAACAGGTCTGTTACTGATGAAAAAAATTACGAGCGTATGTCCTTATTGCGGTGCTGGCTGCAAATTAAAGCTGGTTGTTGAGAAAGATCGTATTATCCGCGCGGAAGCGGCGGACGGTAAAACTAACCAAAATGAACTCTGTCTGAAGGGCTATTACGGTTGGGATTTTCTGAATGACACCAAACTCCTGACGCCGCGCCTGACGCAGCCGATGATCCGCTATCAAAAGGGCGGCAAATTTACGCCGGTAAGCTGGGATGAAGCCATTCGCTATACCGCCAAACGGTTGAGCGAAATAAAAGAAAAACACGGTCCACGCGCGATTATGACCACCGGGTCATCGCGCGGAACCGGTAACGAAACCAACTATGTGATGCAGAAATTCGCCCGCGGCGTTCTGCATACCAATAATGTCGACTGCTGTGCCCGCGTGTGTCATGGCCCGTCGGTTGCCGGTTTGCAGGAAACGCTGGGCAACGGGGCCATGAGCAATTCCATCGGCGATATCGAAAACTCGCGCTGCCTGCTGGTGTTTGGCTACAACTGTGCCGATTCACACCCGATTGTGGCCCGCCGGGTGATTAAAGCGAAGCAAAACGGGGCGAAAATCATCGTCTGCGATCCGCGTCGCATTGAAACTGCGCGCATTGCCGATCAGCATCTGCAAATCAGTAACGGCTGCAATATGGCGCTGGTGAATGCCTTCGCTTATGTGCTGCTGGAAGAAGATCTCTACGATAAAGAATATGTCTCGCGCTACACCACCGGGCTGGATGCGTATCGTGAAATGGTCAAAGACTACGCGCCGGAAGCCGTTGAGCATCTGACGGGCGTCTCTGCGCAGCAAATCCGTCAGGCTATGCGTGCTTATGCTGCCGCGCCTTCTGCGACCATTATGTGGGGCATGGGCGTGACCCAGTTTGGTCAGGCGGTTGACGTGGTGAAAGGCCTGTCGAGCCTCGCCCTGATGACCGGCAACCTTGGCCGCGAAAACGTCGGGGTAGGTCCGGTGCGCGGTCAGAACAATGTGCAGGGCGCGTGCGACATGGGCGTGCTGCCGAATCAGTTCCCCGGTTATCAGGATGTGGTCGATCCGGCGGTGCGGGAGAAATTTGCCAGCGCCTGGGGCATTGACGTTAATCTGATGGACGATAAAGTTGGCGTGCGGATCACGGAAGTACCGCATCTGGCGCTGGAAGGTAAGGTCAAAGCGTACTACATCATGGGCGAAGATCCGCTCCAGACCGAGGCCGATTTAGGGCTGGTGCGTAAAGGTTTCGAGGCCCTCGATTTTGTGGTGGTGCAGGATATCTTTATGACCAAAACCGCCGAGCAGGCCGACGTCTTGCTGCCTGCCACCTCATGGGGCGAGCATGGCGGCGTGTTTACCTGCGCCGACCGCGGCTTTCAGCGGTTCGAAAAAGCCATTGAACCGAAGTACAACGTCAAGCGCGACTGGGAAATCATCAGTCTTCTGGCCAGCGAAATGGGTTATCCGATGCATTATGACGATAACCAGCAAATCTGGGACGAAATGCGCGAGCTGTGCCCGCTGTTTTACGGCGTCACCTATGAAAAAATGGGTGATATGGGCCATGTTCAGTGGCCGTGCCCAACGCTGGATCATCCCGGTACACCGTATCTCTATGAGGGCAATAAATTCTCCACGCCGGACGGCAAAGGGCATCTGTTTGCTGCCCCGTGGCGCGCCCCGGCTGAGCTTCCCGATGAAGCTTATCCGCTGGTGCTGTGTACCGTGCGTGAGGTGGGACACTACTCCTGCCGTTCGATGACCGGAAACTGCGCGGCGCTGCAAACGCTGGCCGATGAGCCAGGTTTTATGCAAATCAACCCGCACGATGCAGAGCAACTGGGCGTCAGGGACGGGCAGCTGGTATGGGTCGAATCGCGTCGGGGTAAAGTCATTACCCGGGCTAATGTCAGCGAACGTATCAATTCCGGCAGCGTATACATGACCTATCAATGGTGGATCGGGGCCTGTAACGAACTGACCCAGGATAACCTCGACCCGGTTTCTAAAACGCCGGAAACCAAATATTGCGCGGTAAAAGTGGTCACCATTGCCGATCAGCGGCAGGCGGAAGAGTATGTGCAAACTACCTACAGTAATATGAAGGGGCGTTTGTGTGCAGCGATAGCGGAGTAATCATAGCGTTATGAGTTATAACGGCGTGCAAATTCGGGTACGCGGCAAAGTCCAGGGGGTGGGTTTCCGCCCCTTCGTCTGGCAGATTGCCCAACAACAGCATCTCAGAGGCGATGTGTGCAATGACGGTGCCGGCGTGCTGGTCCGTCTGCTGGGCGAGAGCGCCGGATTTATTGCCACGCTTACCCGGGATTGCCCGCCGCTGGCGCGTATTGATGAAACGGATATCCAGCCGATGAGCTGGGATGTCATCCCTGCTGATTTTACTATCCGCCACAGCGCCGCGGGCAGCATGAGCACCCAAATCGTGCCTGATGCCGCGACCTGTCCGGCCTGCCTGGCAGAGATGAACGACCCGCAGGAGCGCCGTTACCGCTATCCGTTTATTAACTGCACCCACTGTGGACCCCGCTTCACTATCATTCACGCCATGCCGTACGATCGTCCATTTACGGCAATGGCCGCATTTCCTCTTTGTTCACACTGCGATGCAGAATACCGTAATCCGTCCGATCGACGATTCCATGCCCAGCCGGTAGCCTGCGCGGTCTGTGGCCCTGCGCTGACGTGGATCAGCGGTGAAGAGACGGCAAAAGAAGAATCTGCCCTGTCGGCAGCGGTTGTGCAGCTGGCGTGCGGCGGAATTATCGCTATTAAAGGTCTTGGCGGTTTTCATCTCGCCTGCGATGCGCGCCGTCAGGATGCGGTAGCGCGTCTGCGCGAGCGCAAGCAGCGCCCGACGAAGCCACTGGCTGTAATGCTTGCATCACTTAATGGACTGCCTCTGCCAGCACGGGCGCTGCTTAGCACTCCTGCTGCACCGGTGGTGCTGGTGGATAAATCATGCGTGCCCGATTTATGCGTCGGAATTGCGCCAGGCCTGAGTGAAGTCGGCGTCATGCTGCCCGCAACGCCGTTGCACCATCTGCTGATGCAGATGTTTGCAGGGCCGCTGGTCATGACTTCCGGCAATCTGAGCGGCAGGCCACCGGCAATAACCAATGCGCAGGCTCGGGACGATCTACAGGCGATTGCCGACGGTTTTTTGCTGCACAACCGCGATATTGTGCAGCGAATGGATGATTCGGTTATCCGCCAGAGCGGCGAAATGCTGCGTCGCTCGCGGGGCTATGTCCCGGATGCGCTGGCCCTGCCGCCAGGTTTTGATGCTGTTCCTCCGATGCTGTGCCTGGGGGCCGATCTGAAAAATACGTTCTGTCTGGTGCGCGGTAATCAGGCGGTACTGAGCCAGCATTTTGGCGATCTGAGTGACGACGGTATTCAGGCGCAATGGCAGACATCCCTGCAAATGATGCTGGCGATATACGATTTTACGCCACAGCAGGTGGTCATTGATGCCCATCCGGCCTATCACAGCGCGCAGTGGGCAGGTTCAATGGGGTTACCTGTGCAAACCGTGCTGCATCATCACGCTCACGCCGCCGCTTGTCTGGCTGAACACGGCTGGCCGCTGAACGGTGGCGATGTCATCGCGCTGACGCTCGACGGAATTGGTATGGGGGAGGGCAGGGCGCTTTGGGGCGGTGAATGTTTACGGGTCAACTACCGGGAATGTGAACACCTCGGTGGACTGCCTGCGGTCGCGCTGCCCGGCGGCGACCTGGCCGCGCGGCAGCCGTGGCGGAACTTGCTGGCACAGTGCCTGGCGTTTGTGCCGCACTGGGAGCAGTATCCGGAAACGGCAACCGTGCAGGCGCAAAACTGGCCGCTGCTGGCGAAAGCGATTGCACGCGGAATTAATGCGCCGCTGGCCTCCTCGTGCGGACGGTTATTTGATGCAGTAGCTGCGGCCGCAGGCATTACGCTCGCCTCAAATGCGCTGAGCTATGAGGGTGAAGCCGCCTGCCTGCTGGAAGCTCTGGCGGCAACCAGCGATGAGATCCCGCATCCGGTGACCATGCCGGTAGTCGAGAATCAGCTCGATCTGGCAACCTTCTGGAAGCAGTGGTTACAGTGGCAAGCCCCGCCTGCACAGCGCGCCTGGGCCTTTCATGATGCGCTGGCGGCAGGATGTGCCGCACTGATGCGTGAGCAGGCACAACCGCGGGGGATCGCTACTCTGGTCTTTAGCGGTGGTGTACTGCATAACCAGGTGCTGTGTCAGCGGCTTCGTTATTATCTTGCTGACTTTACACTCCTTTTTCCGCAACAATTCCCGGCCGGGGATGGCGGTATCGCGCTGGGGCAGGCCGTAATAGCCGCTGCGCGGAAGATGTAAATCGTCGGGGGGATCAGATGTACTTGTATTCGGTGTTTTCGTCTCCCCCTCATCCCCCACTCTGTATCTACACCGTCAACGCTTTTAACAGCGTAAACGCCTCTTTCATCCGATCCTCGCTCACCACAAACGCCCGCAGTGTTTCACTGGCATCTATTCCTTTTGCCACCATTCCCCGATCGTCAACAATGATATGCCAGTGTAGATCTTCACGGTGTGTTTCACCCGCCAGATGCAGTGGTAGATCGGGCGTTTTCACCTTCACCAGCATCGCCGGAAGTTTAAGCTCACCGCCATTCGTCAGCAGCGTTTTCGCAAGACACATGGCGCTTAACATAATCGGCTGCAGGAACGGCAGGACCATGCCGTTGATCTCCGCGCAGTCTCCCAGCGCAAAGATATGCGGGTCGCTGGTTTGCAGCGCCGTATTGACGACGATCCCCCGGTTAATCATAACCCCGGCGCGTCGGGCGAGGGTGGTTTGTGGACGCAGGCCCGTTGCCGCGACGACGGCGTCCACCTCAATAACCCGCTGGCGGTCAAGCGTGACGCGTATCCCCCCCGTTGTTTGCTCCAGCGAAACGAGTTGTGATTTGAGCAGCAGATGCACCCCGTTTTCCGTCAGCCGATGTTGCAGGCGGCTGCTTACCTCCGGCGGCATCAGGGACGCCAGAATACTGGCGGCATTATCAATAAGCGTGACGGCTTTACCCGCGCGGCAAAAATCCATTGCCAGCTCGCTGCCAATCAGACCGCTGCCGACAATCAGTACCCGTTGGGCATCGTGCAGCACAGGCTGTGCGGCGCGATATTCCTGCTGGCTATTAAGCGTTAGCATATGCTCATAACCCGCAACCGGCGGCACAAAAGCGCTGGCACCGGTCGCCAGCACCAGCTTGTCATACGACCACTGACCCGACTGACTTAATACCGTGCGGCTGTCAGCGTTAATATCCGTGATCCGGGTATGCGGAAACAGGCGCAGATTATACTGCTCCGCAAACTCGCCCGCGGTTTGCAACGTGAGGTCATCGGCATATAGCCCCCGGCTGATCACGTGGCTGAGATCCGGCTTGTTGTACTCATCCATACTGTCAGCCGCAATCAGCGTCAACGACACGCTGGCATCCTGCTTACGGATGTTTTTCACCAGCTGGCGGGCGGCAAAGCCAGATCCAATGATGACGATCCCGTGATTCATACCGCCTCCATCGCCAGCACGTCGAACACCTCTTTGCCAAGGGAGCACTCCGGACAGAGGAAGTCTTGCGGAACATCGCTCCACGCTGTCCCGGGAGCAACATTTTGCATCGGCTCTCCGGTCCGCGGATCGTAAATCCACTGACACACGCTGCACTGCATACACGGCCCTAAATCGGCTGGCGCAGCGACGGCGGGTTGGACAGGCGCGGCCGCAGGTTTGGTTTTCGTTTCTGGCAGCGGTGTCAGCGCCCACTGACGAGCAATGTCGCGCCCGTGCTGGCGGCAAATTTCCAGCGCGTCGATATCCGGACGCCATTTGGCTTTCAGGCTAACCGACATTTCAAGTCCGGCATCCTGCAAACGCGTCGAGAGGCGATCGACCGCGCCGCCGCTCCAGCCGTGAGAGCCAAACGCGCTGGCGCGCTTGTTACGAAAACGCAGACCGGTGATCTCCTCGACCAGACCGGCGATTTTCGGCATCATGACGTTATTCATGGTGGAGGTCCCCACCAGCACACCTTTCGAGCGGAAGACATTGGTCAGAATGTCATTTTTATCGCTGCGGGCGACGTTAAAAATCTTCACCGCCACGCGCGGGTCAACTTCATTAATCCCCTGGGCGATGGCGTCTGCCATCATGCGGGTGTTATTCGACATGGTATCGTAGAAAATCGTGATCCGATCTTCCTGATAATCTGCCGCCCATTGCAGATACAGTTCGACGATTTGCGTTGGGTTATCGCGCCAGACCACCCCATGCGAGGTGGCAATCATGTCGACCGGCAGGTTAAAGCCTAAAATCTCCGTAATTTTTGGCGTCACCAGACGGCTGAACGGCGTCAGGATATTGGCATAGTAGCGCTGGCACTGTTCAAACAGTTCGCCCTGATCCACCTCATCGTTAAACAGACGTTCGTCACAATAATGCTGGCCAAAAGCGTCATTACTGAACAGCACAGCGTCGCCGGTCATATAGGTCATCATGCTGTCCGGCCAGTGCAGCATTGGTGTTTCAACAAAGATAAGCTGTTTACCGTTGCCAATATCCAGCGCCTCACCGGTCTTTACTACATTGAAATTCCATTCCGGATGATGATGGTGGCCGTTAATAGAATCGATGGCATTGGCAGTACAGTAAATTGGCGTGTCCGGAATATAAGACATGAGTTCAGTTAGCGCCCCGGCGTGATCTTCTTCGGCATGGTTAATCACGATATAGTCGATTTTTGCCAGATCGATCTCTGCTCGCAGGTTCTGCACAAATTCCCGGCTGAATTTATGATCGACGGTATCAATTAGCACGTTTTTGCCTTCCTGGATCAGGTAGCTGTTATAACTGCTGCCGCGTAGCGTTTTGTATTCTGTACCGTGAAAATCACGCACTTCCCAGTCGCGTTGCCCAACCCACTGAATATTATTTTTTACCTGAATAGCCATAACAACCTCTAACGTAAGCAAAATATGTAGAAACGATGTATAGCTATTATCAATAAGCGTGCCAGTTTTTAATTTATTGTTTTAAAAGGATAAATTATTTATGCCTTGTGTTGATGGTGTCAAAATGACTATTATCAGGACAGTCAATATGACACTGACAATAGTCAAAAAGACAATGAGGCAACATGGGCTTTTCTGTTGAGGTACTGGCGAAAATTGCCATTGAGCTACAGCGAGATATCGGACATCAGGATCGCTTTGCCAGAGTGATCGCGACACTACGCCAGGCATTAGGATGCGATGCCTCTGCCCTGCTGCGCTACGAGGCGCATCAGTTTATTCCGCTGGCAATCGACGGTCTGGCGCCGGATGTGCCTGGACGACGCTTTGCGCTGGCCGAACATCCGCGTTTGGAAGCGATTGCCCGGGCGGGTGACGTGGTGCGATTCCCGGCTGACAGCACGCTTCCGGACCCGTACGACGGGCTGATCCCCGGCCAGGAAAGCCTGAAAGTTCACGCCTGCGTTGGCCTGCCGCTGTTTGCCGGACAAAACCTGATTGGGGCGCTAACGCTCGACGGCATGTCTGCCGACCGTTTTGATGCCTTTAGCGACGAAGAGTTACGTCTGATCGCCGCGCTGGTCGCCGGCGCGCTGAATAATGCGCTGCTGATCGCCCAGCTTGAAAGCCAGAACATATTACCGGGCGAAACGCGCGGCTACGGGCAGACGGCGGGGCAGGAGATGATCGGCCTGTCTGAAAATATGGTGCAGCTAAAAAAAGAAATTTCCATTGTCGCCGCGTCCGATCTTAACGTATTGATCGGCGGAGAAACCGGTACCGGTAAGGAGCTGGTGGCAAAAGCTATCCATGAAGGATCGGCGCGGGCGGCCAGTCAACTGGTCTATCTTAACTGCGCGGCGCTGCCTGAAAGTGTGGCAGAAAGCGAGTTGTTTGGTCACGTAAAAGGCGCATTTACCGGGGCTATCAGTCATCGCAGCGGCAAATTTGAAATGGCCGATAATGGCACGCTGTTTCTTGATGAGATTGGTGAACTGTCGCTGGCGCTTCAGGCCAAGCTATTGCGCGTTCTTCAGTACGGCGATATCCAGCGCGTGGGCGACGATCGCAGTCTGCGGGTAGACGTCCGCGTGCTGGCCGCCACCAATCGCGACCTGCGTGAGGAAGTGCTTGCCGGGCGTTTTCGTGCCGATCTGTTTCACCGTCTTAGCGTTTTCCCCCTCTCTGTTCCGCCACTGCGGGACAGAGGTGACGATGTGATTTTGCTGGCGGGTTATTTTTGTGAACAGTGTCGCGTGCGGCTCGGGCTGTCGCGCGTGGTTCTAAGCCCTGGCGCAAGGGCACATTTGTTGAGCTACGCCTGGCCGGGTAACGTGCGCGAACTAGAACACGCTATACACCGGGCGGTGGTGCTGGCCCGGGCGACGCGCAGTGGAGATGAAGTTGTGCTTGATGCGCCGCACTTTGCCCTGCACGATGACACGTCGGTACCCGTTACCGCGCCTGTTCAACCTTTGCCCACAAATACCTCTCTGCGCGAGGCAACCGAGCATTTTCAGCGGCAACTGATTACCCGTACGCTGGCACAAAGTGACGGCAAATGGGCCGCCAGCGCCAGGCTGCTCGGCACCGATGTGGCTAATTTACACCGTCTGGCGAAGCGTCTGGGGTTGAAGACATAGCGGATGCCAGCGGATGGAAGACTTTTTATATGCTTCCTTGAGGGCTGGCAGATGTTTTACCATACTTGCCTCTGCTCAAATTCATTGAATGGAACTCCCATGCTTAAGCGTCGTTACCTGGCTTTACTTGCATTAGCTACTCTGCTTGCAGCCTGCAGCAGTAAACCGAAAACATCCGCCATGCCTTCTGAAACGGCGGCCCCGTCCGGCGGTTTCCTGCTGGAGCCTCAGCACAACGTGATGATGCTCAGCGGCGATTTTGCCAATAACCCGGCGGCAGAGCAGTTCATTGATAAAATGGTGAGCAAGCATGGCTTTAACAAGCAGCAGCTCCAGGAGATCCTGTCCCAGGCCGAGCGCAAAGATAACGTTCTGCGTTTGATGGACCGGCAGGCCCCAACCACCTCCACACTACCGAGTGGACCAAACGGCGCGTGGCTACGCTATCGTCAGCAGTTTATTACTCCGGATAACGTGCAAAATGGCGTGGCGTTCTGGAACCAGTATCAGGATGCGCTGAATCGCGCCTGGCAGGTTTATGGCGTGCCGCCGGAAATTATTGTTGGCATCATCGGCGTCGAAACGCGCTGGGGTCGGGTGATGGGTAAAACCCGTATTCTGGATGCGCTGGCGACGCTGTCGTTTAACTATCCACGCCGCGCCGAGTACTTTTCCGGCGAACTGGAAACCTTCCTCCTGATGGCCCGCGACGAGCAGGATGACCCGCTGGAGTTGCGCGGTTCATTTGCGGGTGCAATGGGCTACGGTCAATTTATGCCGTCCTCATATAAACAATATGCGGTCGATTTTAATGGTGATGGACACGTTAATCTGTGGGATCCGGAAGACGCTATTGGCAGCGTGGCAAACTATTTTAAAGAACACGGCTGGGTGAAAGGTGGTCTGGTTGCTGTTGAGGCTAATGGTCAGGCCGTAGGCCTGGAAAGCGGCTTTAATAAGAAGTACAGCTTAGGACAGCTGGCAGCAGCCGGACTGACTCCTGTGCAGCCGCTGGGCGATTACCAGCAGGCCAGTCTTCTGCGTCTGGATATCGGCACCCGCTACCAGTACTGGTATGGTTTACCTAACTTCTACACCATCACCCGTTATAACCACAGCACCAACTACGCGATGGCCGTCTGGCAGCTGGGTGAAGCCGTGGCGCTGGCGCGCGTACAGTAAGCCCACCCGGCGAGGCTGACCATCGTTACCCGTTGTGGCGTGTAATGGTCAGCCCCGGCGGGCTTTTTTTTTCTGAATCTGACTCGTAAAATCACGGCGCCGCCCCCATCTATTCGTGGAAAGTGCTATCTTGATGTCCATTCTTTTCACTATTGCGAGGCGCAGATGACCGATCGCGAATTAATGCAATTAAGTGAGCAGCTAGGGCAGGCGCTCAACGCGCGCGGGGCGACGGTAACTACGGCTGAATCCTGCACTGGCGGCTGGGTGGCAAAGGTGATTACCGACGTTGCCGGCAGTTCTGCCTGGTTCGAGCGCAGCTTTATCACCTACAGTAATGAAGCCAAAGCACAAATGATCGGCGTAAAGTCTGCCACACTTGAACAGCATGGTGCTGTTAGCGAACCGGTGGTGGTCGAAATGGCAATAGGTGCCCTGCGTGCGGCGCGTGCCGATTACGCCATTTCCGTCAGTGGCATCGCCGGACCGGATGGCGGCAGTGACGCAAAACCGGTCGGTACAGTATGGTTTGGCTTTGCCAGCGCGCGCGGAGAAGGTATTACCCGACGCGAATGTTTTGCCGGCGATCGCGAGGCGGTGCGGCGTCAGGCCACGGCGTACGCGCTAAAAACCCTGTGGCAAAATTTTCTACAAAACACTTGATACTGTATAGTTATACAGTATAATTAGCGCAACAAAACAGTAATCTCCGGCGTGGTGTAAACCAGCTTCACCCGGCATGACAGGAGTAATAATGGCTATCGACGAAAACAAACAGAAAGCGTTGGCGGCAGCACTGGGCCAGATTGAAAAGCAATTCGGCAAAGGCTCAATCATGCGCCTGGGTGAAGACCGTTCCATGGATGTAGAAACTATTTCTACGGGTTCGCTTTCACTGGATATCGCGCTGGGTGCGGGTGGCCTGCCAATGGGGCGTGTCGTAGAAATCTACGGCCCGGAGTCCTCAGGTAAAACTACGCTGACCCTGCAGGTTGTTGCGGCTGCACAGCGTGAAGGCAAGACCTGTGCGTTTATCGATGCAGAACACGCGCTGGACCCTGTATACGCACGCAAACTTGGCGTAGACATTGACAATCTGCTCTGCTCTCAGCCAGATACGGGCGAGCAGGCGCTGGAGATTTGTGACGCGCTGGCACGTTCTGGTGCAGTAGACGTTATCGTTGTCGACTCCGTTGCGGCACTGACGCCGAAAGCAGAAATCGAAGGCGAAATCGGTGACTCTCACATGGGCCTCGCGGCGCGTATGATGAGCCAGGCGATGCGTAAGCTGGCCGGTAACCTGAAGCAGTCTAATACGCTGCTGATCTTCATCAACCAGATCCGTATGAAAATTGGTGTGATGTTTGGTAACCCGGAAACCACCACCGGTGGTAACGCGCTGAAATTCTATGCTTCTGTACGTCTGGATATCCGCCGTATCGGTGCGGTGAAAGATGGTGAAAACGTAGTGGGTAGCGAAACGCGCGTTAAAGTCGTGAAAAACAAAATCGCTGCGCCATTTAAACAGGCTGAATTCCAGATCCTTTATGGAGAAGGCATCAACTATCACGGCGAACTGGTCGATCTTGGCGTGAAAGAGAAGCTGATCGAGAAAGCGGGTGCATGGTATAGCTATAACGGTGACAAAATTGGTCAGGGTAAAGCAAACGCCATTACCTGGCTGAAAGAGAACCCGGCTGCTGCGAAAGAAATTGAGAAGAAAGTACGTGAGCTTCTGCTCAGCAACCCGAATGACAAGCCGGACTTCGTTATTGATCCTAACGACGAAAATGCGGCTGATGCGAAAGAAGATTTTTAATCTTTCGGTAAAGCAGGGGCTGTGCGCAACATGGCATTCTCCTGCAAATCAGTTAACATCAACGGATGTTAATCACTTAAGGGCTGCTTAATGCGGCCCTTTTGCTATTTCAATGCCAGCAGGGTCTGAGATGACAGAGAATAGTTCCCGCCGCTCTGCGTATTCGCGCCTTCTTGACCGCGCGGTACGCATTCTTGCTATGCGCGACCACAGCGAACTTGAGCTACGTCGTAAGCTGGCTGCACCTGTCGTCAGCAAAAAAGGGATTGAGCCTTCAGAGGCTACGCCTGAAGATGTCGATCGCGTTGTCGCGTGGTGTTGCGAAAACCACTATCTCGATGATGGTCGCTTTGTGCAGCAGTTTATTGCCAGCCGCAGTCGCAAAGGATATGGTCCGGCCCGGATCCGCCAGGAGCTTAATCAGAAGGGCATTCCTCGCGAAATGGGAGAGCGGGCAATGCGCGAATGTGAAATTGACTGGGCCGGTCTGGCAAAAGATCAGGCTATACGTAAATATGGTGAGCCATTGCCCACTGAATTTGCGCAAAAAGTAAAAATTCAGCGCTTTTTGCTTTATCGTGGCTATCTGATGGAAGATATTCAGGATATCTGGCGAAATTTTTCCGATTGACCGCATCCGGGATTTTACTTCCCCGTCAAGAAAACTTATCTTATTCCCACTTTTTTCAGTAGCTGGCGTGAATGCCTATCACCGCGTTTGCGGGCTACCATACTCATTAGCTTGATTTCAGGATAATTATGAGCAAGAGCACCGCTGAGATCCGTCAGGCGTTTCTCGATTTTTTCCATGGTAAGGGACATCAGGTCGTTGCGAGCAGCTCCCTGGTTCCTCATAACGACCCGACGCTGCTATTCACCAACGCCGGGATGAACCAGTTCAAGGATGTTTTCCTTGGACTCGACAAACGTAACTACTCTCGTGCCACGACATCTCAGCGTTGCGTGCGTGCGGGTGGTAAGCATAACGATCTGGAAAACGTCGGTTACACTGCGCGCCACCATACTTTCTTCGAAATGCTGGGTAACTTCAGCTTCGGTGATTACTTCAAACACGATGCTATTCAATATGCATGGGAACTGCTGACCGGTGAAAACTGGTTTGCTCTGCCAAAAGAGCGTCTGTGGGTGACCGTTTACGAAACCGATGACGAAGCATATGCCATCTGGGAAAAAGAGGTCGGTATCCCGGCCGAGCGCATTATTCGTATCGGAGATAATAAAGGCGCACCGTACGCTTCTGATAACTTCTGGCAGATGGGCGATACCGGTCCTTGCGGTCCGTGTACTGAAATCTTCTACGATCACGGCGACCATATCTGGGGCGGACCTCCGGGAAGTCCGGAAGAGGACGGCGATCGCTATATTGAGATCTGGAATATCGTCTTTATGCAGTTCAATCGCCAGGCTGACGGCACGATGGAGCCGCTGCCGAAACCGTCTGTTGATACCGGTATGGGCCTGGAACGTATTACTGCGGTAATGCAGCACGTCAATTCTAACTATGAAATTGACCTTTTCCGTCGCCTGATCGAAGCGGTTGCGCGCGTGACGGGTGCGACCGATCTGAGCAACAAATCGCTGCGCGTAATTGCCGATCATATTCGTTCCTGTGCTTTCCTGATTGCAGACGGCGTTGTTCCATCGAATGAAAACCGCGGTTACGTTCTGCGTCGTATCATTCGTCGCGCCGTTCGTCACGGTAATATGCTCGGCGCGAAAGAAACCTTCTTCTATAAGCTGGTTGGGCCGCTGATTGAAGTAATGGGTGCCGCCGGTGAAGAGCTGAAAACTCAGCAGGCTCAGGTTGAGCAGATCCTGAAAACGGAAGAAGAGCAGTTTGCCCGTACGCTTGAACGCGGACTGGCGCTGCTTGATGAAGAACTGACAACGCTTACGGGCGACACCCTGGACGGCGAAACCGCTTTCCGCTTGTATGACACCTACGGTTTTCCGGTTGACCTGACGGCAGACGTTTGCCGCGAGCGTAATATCAAGGTCGATGAAGAAGGCTTTGAAGCGGCAATGGAAGCGCAGCGCCGTCGCGCGCGTGAATCCAGCGGCTTTGGTGCAGACTATAACGCTATGATCCGCGTTGACGGCACTTCCGAGTTTAAAGGCTACGAGCAGCTGGAACTGAACGGCAAGGTTACAGCACTGTTTGTTGATGGCAAGGCGACAGAGGCTATTAGCGCCGGTCAACAGGCTGTCGTAATTCTCGACGAGACGCCGTTCTACGGTGAGTCAGGCGGCCAGGTCGGTGATAAAGGCGAGCTGAAAGGAACCGGCTTTAGCTTCGCTGTTGACGATACTCAGAAGTATGGTCAGGCGATTGGCCACGTCGGTACGCTGACCAACGGCTCACTAAAAGTGGGCGATGCTGTCCAGGCAGACGTTGATGAAGCGCGTCGCGCACGTATCCGTCGTAATCACTCAGCAACGCACTTGATGCATGCCGCCCTGCGCCAGATTCTGGGGACGCACGTGGCGCAGAAAGGTTCACTGGTAAACGATAAACTGCTGCGCTTCGACTTCTCCCATTCTGAAGCCATGAAAGCGTCAGAAATTCGTGCCGTCGAAGATCTGGTGAACGAGCAGATCCGCCGCAACCTGCCTATCGAAACGAATATCATGGATCTCGATGCCGCGCGCGAAAAAGGTGCTATGGCGCTGTTTGGTGAGAAATACGACGAGCGCGTACGCGTGCTGAGCATGGGTGATTTTTCAACCGAGCTGTGTGGCGGTACACATGCCAGCCGTACCGGCGATATTGGCTTGTTCCGCATCGTGTCTGAATCCGGCACGGCGGCAGGCGTACGTCGTATTGAAGCCATCACCGGCGACGGTGCGATTGCGGCGCTGCATGCGGACCGCGACCAGTTAAGCGACATTGCTCAGGTGCTGAAAGGGGATAGTCATAACCTGAGTGACAAAGTGCGCGCCGTGCTGGAACGTACTCGTCAGCTGGAAAAAGAGTTGCAGCAGCTTAAAGAGCAGGCTGCCGCTCAGGAGAGCGCGAGTCTCTCCAGTAAAGCAGAAGATATTAACGGCGTTAAACTGCTGGTCAGTGAACTGGTCGGCGTTGAGCCTAAAATGCTGCGTACAATGGTTGACGATCTTAAAAATCAGTTAGGCTCGACCATCGTAGTGCTGGCAACCGTTGCCGAAGGTAAGGTTTCTCTGATTGCTGGCGTTTCAAAAGATGTCACCGATCGCGTGAAAGCCGGGGAACTGGTTGGGATGGTTGCTCAGCAGGTTGGCGGTAAAGGCGGCGGGCGTCCAGATATGGCGCAAGCTGGCGGTACCGACGCGGCGGCTTTGCCTGCCGCACTGGCCAGCGTTAAAAGCTGGGTAAGTACAAAACTGTAATAACTTTAAACAGTTGCGAACGTTATTCTTTAGCGGAATGCGTTCTGCAACTGTACTATTGCTGTCCAGACTGAACGGATTGCAGTACGATGAGAATACAATGAATTCCAGATCCCCGGCCTGCCCGGTCTCTGGAGCGAGTGCTAACATCGAACCTGCCGCCTTTATCGGGATGGTTTTATAACGATAAAGTCAGGGTGAAGTTGTGTATATCGGCTAAACTTACATTTAACAGATTGTGATGCCGTGACTGCTTACACATTACGTGTTTGTCATCGCTTACTATTTGGCGTTATATGACGGATAATGCCGGGATACAGAGAGACCCGACTCTTATAATCTTTCAAGGAGCAAAGAATGCTGATTCTGACTCGTCGAGTTGGTGAAACCCTCATGATTGGGGATGAGGTCACCGTGACAGTTTTAGGGGTGAAGGGCAACCAGGTACGCATTGGCGTAAACGCCCCAAAAGAAGTTTCTGTTCACCGTGAAGAGATCTATCAGCGTATTCAGGCTGAAAAATCCCAGCAGTCCAGTTACTAACGTTTCGCGTCTCGCCCGAAGGCGAGGCGCGGCTCTTCACCGCCTCCCTTTTTTGTTGTTATATCCCCCCGGCTTTATACTTTTCCTCCGCTTTTCGCAAAATTTCCCTGGGCCTGCACATATCTTAGAGGGGCAATTTCCAGTCGAAAATTCATCCTTTTTGCCGTTTTTTACAACTAATTGTGTGTGAAATGTGCAAACGATAAAACCCTGGGAAAAATTGTTTGACTTATAAGTCCCAGAAAGTAATATGTGCGCCACGCAGCGACGATGAGCAGAAACAAGTTCTTCGAAGCACTCGTAAGAGGCGTATGGTGAGGTGGCCGAGAGGCTGAAGGCGCTCCCCTGCTAAGGGAGTATGCGGTCAAAAGCTGCATCCGGGGTTCGAATCCCCGCCTCACCGCCATTTGCATCCGTAGCTCAGCTGGATAGAGTACTCGGCTACGAACCGAGCGGTCGGAGGTTCGAATCCTCCCGGATGCACCATATCTCCTGTGCTGGTAGCGAGAACGATGTCACAGACACCGCGAATCTT